>DASCOT010000149.1:0-35351 GCA_036012155.1 Acidobacteriota bacterium | reverse complement strand
GAGTCTCCCTTGCGCTCTGCTCGAAGGGAATGAGGGGCTCCCAGCCGGTAATCTCGTTGAGCTTGGAGGCGTCGCCGAGCAGCAGTTCGACATCCGATGGCCGCAGTCGGTCCGGGTCGACCTCGGCCGTGATGTCGGTCTCCGAGAACGAAAGCAGAAGATCGAGCACGTCCTGGATCCTCCAAGTCCTGCCGCTGGCGATGTTGTACACCTCGCCGGGGACGCCGTGCTCCAAGATCAACCAGTAGGCCCGCACGACGTCCCTCACGTCGGTAAAGTCGCGCTCTGCTTCGAGGTTGCCGACGCGAATCACCGGGGGGCGTTGCTGGGCTTCGATCATTGCGATCTGCTTGGCGAAGTTACTTACGACAAACACTTCACCGCGGCGCGGGCCGGTGTGATTGAAGCCCCGGGTGCGGATCGCGTGGGTACCGTATGAGCGAAAGTACTGGTATGCGAGAAGGTCCTGTGTGACCTTCGAAACTGCGTAAGGAGACAGCGGGCGCAGGGGGTTCTGCTCGGTGATCGGAGCCTCTTCGCGATACACGAGTCCGTATTCCTCCGACGAGCCGGCGATCTGAATCCGCGTCGCATCGCAGCCCGTCTGGCGGAGAGCCTGGAAGAGGTTCAGCTGGCCGATGATGTTCGTCTCCAGGCTCTCTGCTGGCGCGTGCCACGAGGTCGGCACGTACGACTGCGCGGCCAGATGAAAGATCCTGTCCGGGCGTATGCTATCGATCATCGAAGTCACGGACGCGGCATCACGAAGGTCACACTCGACGATGTTCAGCCGATCGGCAATGTGATCGATGTTCTCTGTAGGGGATCGCCAGCGTCGAATGCCATAGACCTCGACCCCTTCCTGGTCGAGTGCATAGTCGGCCAGGTGCGAACCGGCGAATCCCGTGATGCCGGTGATCAAGACGCGCATGCAGTGCTCCCTATGACGAGATTATGCTCGGCAACCTTTATACATGCTGCCGTCGGTTGGCGTCGGCGCGGTCCGGCCGAGCTGGCGCCACGCCTACTGACGATGGCTGTCGAAGCCGAACGTACCGACCTGTGCGAGGTTGAGCAAGAGGGCGATCTGCGTCTCCTGCCGATCGGAGAAATCGAGCCGCCGGGCATCAAGCCCGATCGAGCAGCACTGCAGGTTCCATTGCACGCTGCCTTCGACGTTCTGGAGCTGATTTCGGAACAGGTCCATGCCGACGCGGGAACCCAGCGTCAGGCGCTGCGCGAACAGGCTGATGTTGCCCCAAGCCTGCAGCGTATTGCTGGAAGTGCTCACGAGAACCTCACTCATTTGCTGTGGGTTGAGGGAATTGATCACGCCCCGGAACCAGCTCAGCCCCATTCCAGAGGTTGCGCCGCGCGCTTCGGCCGACACCGTGTAGTTGGCGGGAGTAAAAGAGGGTGTGAAGCTCATGTTGCCCTGGAGGTTGATGTTGCCGGTCGGCGTAAAGCGCGTCGTCAGGAACCACGGCAACCTGATCCGCGGCACTCCCGCGGCCTCCTCCTTGAGGCTCAACGGCTCCAGGCTCGAGATGTGTCCGATGGTGATCTCGGCCGCCTGCCACACCATGCGCTCCTGGGCGTTGGGATCCGGATAGCGCTTGGCGAATAGTCGGGTGGTGATCTCGGCAGTGAGGCTCTGGCTGTCGAGCACGCCGGAATCGATCTCGTCGAAGAGGATGATGCGTTCGAGCTGATTGGGCTTGGCGGCGATCTGTCGGACGCGCCGGTACACGAGACGTGGCTGGATAACGTGTTTCACTCGCGGCGAATAGCTGCTCCCGGGCGTGTCGTAGATCTTGAACAGCTGTGGCCCGACCATCTCGACGCCGGTCTCGTAGAAGCTCCGGAAGATGGGCTTGTCGCGGAACTTGAACTCATTCTGCATGTGGCGATGAGACCAGTAGGTTGAGCGGTAGCGAAAGAACGGGTTGAAGGTCAACCAAGGGATTTGCGTCAGCTGCACCGACACGTCGGGGAAAGCGTCGAAACGGTTGTAGACGCCACCGTTGACCCGGTTGGGGGTGCCATCTTCGAATTCCTCGACGCGCAGCTTCTGGAGCCGTGCCGCCGACGCCTGGGCGGCGACATAGATCGGTCCGAGGAGTTGGGTGCTGCGCAAGCTGTAGCGGAGCATCGGCAACCTTCGCCCTATCGTCGATACCGAGTTGTCCTCGAAGAGCTTATTGCTCCCACCGACCAGCGACAGGGTGTTGGCGCCCCAGCTCTTGGTGAGCTCACCGGTGAAGTACGACTGACGCTGCAGGAACTTGGCGACGTTGTCCTGGAACTGGCGTGCGAACTGGGTGCTACTGATGGTGTCGGCACCGACCCGGAAAATGAGGCCTCCGGGCAGCGACTGGTAGTGCGCCGCGCTGAGGAGGAAGCCGGGCTCGAAGGAGAACTTGCCGGCCGCCTGCTCTGCTGCTGTCGCATCCTTGCCCGGTAGGAAGTAGGCGCGAATCGAACCGTTGGCGCTATCCCCGAGGGCGTGACGGAACTCGGCGGAGTAGCCGTTGCCGGCGTTCGCGTAGTGCTCGTACGACAGCGTTAAATCGGCGCTGCGATTGATCGCCCAAAAGAACGTCTCGGCTACGGAGAATCCTTTGCGGCTCGAGGTCGCCAGCGCCGGAATCAGCAATCCGGTTTGGCGTGCCGAGTCCTGGAGCGGCCAGACCATGAACGGCAGCCCGAACAGCGGTAGACCTTTCACCCGAACGTGCGGCCAGGCCATGCGAACGTACTTGCCCGGCTTGAAGGTCATGCTGCTGCCGCGGAACTCCCAGATCGATGTGCTTTGATTGCACGGCGTTAGCACGAAGTTGTCGCCGCGAAACTTGCCTGGCTCGACTTGCTCGAGATACGACGCCCGAACGTAGAACGGGCCCGGGGCTACGCCGATCACGTCTTCCATCTCGAGAGTGGCATCGTCAAGGTCGCCGCGCATGGCGCTGCCGTTGAGCAGTAGCCCGCCCTGCTCGAACGAGACGTTGCCAGAAGCCTCGAAGCTCATCGCATCGGTATCGAAGCTGATCACGTCGGCGAGCAACCGGATCCCGCGTTGAACATCGAGGACGTCGACGTCGCCGGTGAGATGGAAGACGGTGCCCTCGATGCGGACGTTCCGATACTGCACTTGGCAACATTCCGCGAGGCCCAGTGGGATCCCGGCCTGCTGGGCCTCCACGCGGCCGGCCAGGCCGGCGAGCGCCGCGACTGCCAAGAGACCGATTGTCCGTGCGTCTAGCGGACGCTGTGGCTGAAGATCGAGCATGCCGAGTCGGATTGGGTCGCGTCGGGCGACGGTGTTGCGAAGGCCTGGCCTCCCCCCTGATTCCAGAGCCGGGGTCATTGTAGCGTCTGGACGTGGGCGGGTCAGTGCGCGGATTCGACGTCCGGCCCGGCCAGCAACGGCCGCAGCTGGCCGAGAAGGTAGATGGAGCCGGTAACGCAGATCAGATCGCCGTCGTCAGCAAGCTCCCGAGCGCGGGCCAGCGCGTCCGCCGGATCGCTAACCGCGACCGCCGTGTCGGGGGCGGGCCCGGCCGCGAGCAACTCCTCGGCCGCCGGGCTGCGCGATGACGGTGGCCGGGTGGTGATCAACGTATCGGCGCGCGGATACAGCAGACTCGCCATTCCGACGATGTCCTTGTCGTCGAGGGCGCCGAATATCAGGTGGAGCCGGCGGAACTGATTGGCGTCGCGGAGCCGATCGAGATAGCCCGTCAAGGCGATTGCTGCATCGGGGTTGTGGGCCCCATCGAGCAAGATCGGCGGCGCCATGTCAAACCACTCGCATCGTCCGGCAATCGACGCGCTGCGAAGCCCGGCCCAGATGGCGCCAGAGCTTATGCGTAAGCGACGACGATCGAGGGCCTCGGCGGCGAGTACGGCGCAGCGGGCGTTCTCGACTTGATGCGATCCGGCCAGCGCGAGCTGCAACCCGCTGTACGAGCGCATTCGGGCCTCGAGATCGAAGGTGTGGCGCAGGCGAGAGTCGACCTCTCTGACTTCCAAGGGGAAGTCGGTGGCGCGCAGCAGGCTGATGGCCCTCTCCTTCGCGCACTGGTCAATTATCTCAGTGACCGCCGGCGGCTGCGGGGCGACGACGGCGACACCCCCAGCCGGCGCCACAGCGAACTTCTCCTCGGCGATCTTAGCGATATCGTCTCCCAGCCAATCCGTGTGATCTAGGGCGATCGGGGTGATGACGGCAACTCGCGGCTTAGTCACGTTGGTCGCGTCGAGACGGCCCCCGAGTCCGACCTCGAGCACCGCCAGGTCGACGCGAGCCTCGGCGAAGTAACGGAAGGCTACGGCGGTAAGGATCTCGAAGTAGCTGGGCGACTGCTTCAGTCGACCGCGGGCTACCAACGTGTCGACTGCAGTGAATACCCCGCCAAGGTGGGCTTGCAGGCCGTTCGGCGAAATCGGATGTCCGTCGACCTGAAACCTCTCCTCAAGATCGTGCAAGTGCGGGGATGAGTAGCTCCCCACTCTCAGACCCGCGGCCAAGCCGATCGCGGCCAACATCGCCGTTGTCGAGCCCTTGCCGTTGGTGCCAGCGACGATTGCCGTCGGATAGCGTTGCTGCGGGTTTCTGAGCCCGTCGAGCAGCGTACGGATGCGCTCGAGCCCCGGCGTCATGTTGTCCGGTCCGAGCTGTTCCAAGCGCCGGAGCGTCGCTCCTTCGCTCATCGGGCCAAGCGATGGCATGCCCTCAGGGGGAGACCTCATCGGCCGTCAGTGGCGGCGTCGTAGCCAAGGTTTCCTCCTTGGCCGCCCCGAGGTGCCGCAGCACGGTTGCCAGTGTCTGCTTGAGCTCCTTGCGTGGCACTACCACATCGAGCATGCCATGCGTCAGCAGAAACTCACTTCGCTGGAAGCCCTCCGGCAATCGCTCGCGAATGGTTTGCTCGATCACCCGTGGCCCCGCGAAACCGATCAGAGCTTGCGGCTCAGCGATATTCATATCCCCGAGCATCGCGAACGATGCGGTTACGCCGCCCGTTGTCGGGTCGGTGAGCACGGAGATGAACGGTAGCGATGCCGCCGACAATCGCGACAAGGCCGCGGAGATCTTGGCCATCTGCATCAATGACTGCGCCCCCTCCTGCATGCGCGCTCCACCGGAGCACGACACCACGATCAGCGGCACGCGCTGCGCGAGGGCGCGTTCC
This sequence comes from Acidobacteriota bacterium, assembly GCA_036012155.1. Classification (GTDB taxonomy): domain Bacteria; phylum Acidobacteriota; class UBA890; order UBA890; family WLXD01; genus DASCOT01. The sequence continues at coordinate 30,156 of DASCOT010000149.1, read as the reverse complement.
GCGGCAAGAGTTATCTTCTCGCCGACTACCGACCCCATGGAGCCGCCCATGAAGCCGTACTCCATGGCCGCGAAGACCACGGCTATGCCGTCCAGACGGGCTTCAGCAGTGATCACGGCATCGTTCAGGCCGGTGCGCTTCTGATAGTCGGCGAGACGGTCACGATAGCGCTTGGTGTCTCGAAAACGCAGCGAGTCCGTCGGTGCCATCTGGTCGCCGAACTCAGCCCATTCTGCGTCGTCGCATAGCAGCGACAGCCGGTCGGTAGCCGATATGCGAAAGTGATAGTTGCATTTCGGGCAGACGCTGGCGTTGCGCAGAATCTCCTTGCGATAGACGATCTCGCGGCAATTGTTGCACTTGGTCCAAAGGCCCGATGGCATATCGGGGCGTCGGTCACCGACCGCGCGCTTCGACGTACGTTTCTTGCGAAACCAGGCCATGGTGGCTTGAGAGGGTATGGGTAACGTCGCGAAGGCGCTCGCCGAGTGAGCGTCTCTGCCGAATCGTAACGATCGACCGCGAACAGCGTCAACCGAATGGAGTACAGATGATAGAGCCTATCGCCTGGAGGAATGGCGCTGTCGTGTTGCTGGACCAGCGTGCTTTGCCCGGCGAGGAGATCTATCTGTCGCTTCACAGCGCCGAGCAGGTGATCGAAGCGATCCGTGACTTGGTGGTTCGTGGCGCACCGGCGATCGGAGTCACGGCGGCGCTCGGCCTGGCGATGGAGTCGCGCCGTCTGAGCAACGATCCGGCGGTATTCCGCGACGAGATCGATGCACTTTGCCAACGCTTTGAGGCGGCGCGACCTACTGCTGTGAACCTGGCGTGGGCCATCGGGCGACTGCGCCGGACCGTCGATCAGGCGCTGTCTGCCGGGGTTGATGCGGCGCGCGATCGTCTGCTGGAGGCAGCGTTGCTGCTGCTCCATCAAGACGTGGAAGTGAACCGTCGCTTGGGGGCACACGGCATCGACCTTGTCCCGGACGACGCTCGAGTCATGACCCATTGCAATGCCGGAGCGCTGGCTACCGCAGGTTACGGTACTGCCCTTGGCGTGGTGCGCGCCGCAGTCGATTCTGGCCGACGCGTTCACGTGATCGCCAACGAGACGCGTCCATTCCTGCAGGGAGCCCGATTGACCGCCTGGGAGATGCAGCACGATGGCATCCCGTGCACCGTGATCACTGACAATATGGCTGGCCACATGATGCAGCGGGGGTCGGTCGACGTCGTGGTCGTCGGCGCCGACCGCGTTGCCGCCAACGGCGATGTGGCCAACAAGATCGGTACGTACAGCGTTGCCGTGTTGGCTCGCGAGCACGGCATTCCGTTCTACGTTGCGGTACCGACGAGCACCATCGATCTGGACTCGGCCAGTGGGTCGGAGATTCCCATCGAGGAGCGTGACGGTGAGGAAGTCTTGGTGGTGAACTCGGTACGCATCGCACCGCAAGGAGTGTTGGCCGAGTACCCGGCCTTTGATGTGACGCCGGCCCGGCTCGTTACCGCCATCATCACCGAAACCGGTGTCGCTCGCCCACCGTATTCGGAATCCCTACGAGCCTGCTGTCGGCGCTCCGAGGATCCGTAGATGGTGATCCTGGGCATCGAGACATCGTGCGACGACACCGGGGTGGCAATTGTCGAGGACGGGCATCGTGTGCTCGCCAATCGCGTATCGTCACAGCCGGAGCATCAACCGTTCGGAGGTGTCGTACCCGAGATCGCCGCACGTCGGCACGTCGAGGCGCTTCCCGGATTGCTCGAAGCAGTGCTCGCGACCGCCGATAAGGAGCTTGCCGACATCGATGCGATCGCCATAACCCGCGGGCCTGGCCTGATCGGGGCACTGTTGGCCGGTTGGTGTTTCGGGCGTGGGTTGGCGCGATCGTGCCGCTTGCCTTACGTCGGTGTCCATCATCTCGCAGCGCATGTGCACGGCGCGTTGATGCCGTCGCTGGCCGCGGGTGTCGAGGTTCCGTATCCGCTCTTGGCGCTGATCGTCTCGGGCGGGCACACGGCTCTCTATCGTGTTGATCGAGGTCCCGCGTTCGAACGACTTGGCGCGACTCGCGATGATGCCGCCGGTGAGGCCTTTGACAAGATCGCCAAGCTCCTCGAGTTGGGTTTCCCGGGTGGCCCGATCATCGATCGACTTGCCGCCGATGGGGATTCACAACGGTTTTCGCTACCGCGCGCCGACCTCGGTCTGGAGTTCTCTTTCTCGGGTGTAAAGACGGCGGCGCGCCGACTGGCGCTGGCGAATTCCTTGCCACCAGCATCGCCCGAGGATCAGCGAGTGCGCGACCTTGCGGCGAGCTTCCAATGCGCCGTTGTCGATATGCTGATCGATACCACGAGCCGTGCGGCGCGGGAGCAGCCCTCGAGCGGATTGGTGCTAGCGGGTGGTGTGGCGGCAAATCGGGAGCTTCGAATGAGGTTCGCCACTCTCGCCGGTGACCTCGATTTGCCGCTGTACGTTTCTCCACGCGAGCTCTCGACCGATAACGCCGCGATGGTGGCCGGCGCCGGCTACGGGCGGCTTGGGCAGGCCCGTGCCGACGAACTCAACCTGCCGGCGCGCGCCAGCTGGCCGCTGGGGAGATGAGACGGAGGCCACTGCCTTGGACCCTGGTACAATTTGCGACAGCGACGTCGTTCCGTAGAGGCGGACTAGACGATCTGTGCTGCGAACCGACCACCGCGAGCCGCCGATGCAAAAGTCGACCCTGCGTGAGTATCTGGAATCGATCCTGATCGCCGCCATCCTGGCGCTCTTCATCCGCACGTTCGTCTTCCAGGCGTTCAAGATCCCGACAGGATCCATGGAGCCGAACCTGCTGGTCGGCGACCACATCGTGGTCAACAAGTTCGTTTACGGTCCGGGCGGCTCGGGATCCTTCATGCTGCCGACCGCCGAGATCAACCGCGGTGATGTCATCGTCTTTCGTGCTCCCCAGGAGCCCGACAAGGACTTCATAAAGCGTGTCGTGGGGATTGGCGGCGACAAGATCGAGGTCCGCGATGGTGTTGTCCTGGTGAACGACGAGATCGTCGATGAGCCATTTGCGCTCCATACCTCGAACTTCGGCAGCCATCGCGACTATGGGCCGATTCAGGTCCCCGAGGGCGAGTACTTCTGCATGGGCGATAATCGCGACAACAGTCGTGACTCGCGCTACTGGGGTACCGTGCCTCGCCGCCTCGTCAAGGGGCGTGCAGTAGCCGTGTACTGGTCGTTTGACGCTCCATCGCGGACCTATTTTGCAAGCGGTTTTGGCGACCGTCTTGTCCAGCTTGGCAAGCTACTGCCGAGCTTTTTCACCCGAACGCGCTGGGAGCGGACGTTTCAGATGATCCGCTAGTCCTGCGGCCATGAAGGGCGCTGGTCTGGCACATCACCAGCAAAGTGGGGCGTGTGCATGCGAGCAACCGGTGATCGAGACCGCGGCGCTTGGGCATCGCGCAGCTGGGCCAGCGAAGCGGGTCGCGGAGGACTGGGTGCGCTGCTGGGGCTCGCCCTCGTAGTGGCCACGATCTATGCGGGCATGAAGTTCATTCCGGTGCGCGCCGCAGGATTCCAACTCGACGATACCGTGCGCGAGCAGGTGGTGTTCGCCGGCGCCCGCCGCCGCCAGCTCGGCGACAACGAGGTCCTGAGGAACATCATCGAGCGTGCCGACGAGCTCGGACTTCCAGTCGAGCGTCGCAATATCGCCATTGTGCGACGCCGTGGCACGATTCAAATTCGCGTTGTGTACACCGTGCCGATCGATCTGCTGTTCGACTACACGTACGTGTGGCGGTTCGAGATCGACCACAACGGGCCGTCCTTCTAGCTGGCTCGGCCGCGCCTCAAAGACGGCTTGCGAGGTCGAACAGCGAGGTCACCAGGAAGCCTCGCAGGAAGACCACGATCAGCAGGAGGATCATCGGCGAGAAATCCACGCCGCCATAAATCCCCATACGTCGTCGGATGGGTTGCAATACCGGCTCGGTTGCTTGGTACAGAAACTGCACGATCGGATTGTAAGGGTCGGCGTTGACCCAAGAAATGATGACGCGCCCAAAGATCAGCAGCATGTAGAAGCCGAGCACCATATCGAGGATGGTGGCGGAAGCGCTTACCAAGTTGCGGATGAGAAACATCGCTCTCCCGGTTCAGATGCGAGGGCCGAAGATGGCGGTGCCGACGCGCACAATGGTAGCGCCTTCCTCGACCGCTACTTCGAAGTCGTTCGTCATACCCATGGAGAGTTCCGGCAATCGCAGCCCGGTGTCGGCGATGATCTCATCGCGAAGGTCCGCCAGGCGGCGGAAGTACGGGCGCGCAGATTCGGCGGTCGGACCGAACGGTGGCAGCGTCATCAGGCCGACGAGTCGCAGCCCGGGTTCGGCCTCGGCCCGGCGGCAAAGCTCTATAGCGGAAGCACGGATCTCGCGGTCCGGTTGCTGCGTGCGAGCGAACTCGACCTGTACGTAACCGTCGATCCGACGCTCGAGACTCGTGGCGGCGGCGCCGAGCCGGTCGACGAGAGCAGCCCGGTCGATGGAGTGGACGACGTTGAACAACGCCGCTGCCAAACGCGCCTTGTTAGTTTGCAACTTGCCGATTAAATGCCAGCAGACGCTGGCGTGTACCTGTGGGATCTTGTCGTCAGCCTCTTGGACCCTGCTCTCACCGAGATCGGTCACGCCGGCGCTGATAGCCGCCAGGACCTGCGAAACGGGCCGCGTCTTGCTCACTGCGAGCAGCTTTACGCCGGCGGGGTCGCGACCGGCTCTCATCGCTGCGCCGCGGATACGCTCACGCACCTCCCTGACGTTCTGCTCAGTGTCCTGCATGGGGCCGGATGGTAGCATCGCAACGCCGCCGCCGCCGTGCGGGTTTCGGCACCCGGGACCGTAGCGATAGGCGGTTCTTGCATGAGCGAAAGCGAAACTTTTCCGCTCGTCTGACCGTAGCTTAGGACGAACTCGGAATCGTATGAGCGCAACCGACCAACAGATTGTCGAGGCGGTTCTAGCGGGCGAGCAACATCGCTTCGCCGAGCTGGTCGGTCGCTATCAGGGGCCCAAGTCGACGGTGAAGTAGTGAATGTGGGCATTAGCGGATTTGGCTCTGCCCCCTGGCTTTCCGAATGGGGCGGATGGTCGATGGGGCGTTGGTGGGGGCTAACGCCGTTCCACGTCGCGGCCCGGACCACGCAGTTCATGTATTGGATCTTGCTGGCAGTCTTGACCGTCGCGTTGGTGGGAGATCGCGTCTCGTCGGCGTCGCGCTCGATCGAGCACGAGCCGATCCGGCTCGGTGCGATCGGCATCGTCGGGTTCTTCGCGCTGATGCTGTTGACGTGTCTGTTCTTCATATTGTCGTTCTTGCTGATCGGCATTCCGTTCTTGATCGCAGCGCTGCTTGGCTGGTGGCTTGCCTACATCTTCGGGATGGTGGCCGTATTCCAGCTATTGGGACAGAAGCTGCTGGTTGTGTTGGGCAAGACCGACGCGGTCCAGCTGGGCTTGGTGTTGGCCGGAGCCGCCACTCTGGGGATCCTGCATTACTTCCCCTTCATCGGCCCGCTCATCTGGACGATTGCCGCGTTCGTGGGTCTCGGTGCCGTATTTGCTACTCGCTTCGGCACGAACCGGCCTTGGATGACGGGCTCGGAGCCGACCTCCGCCGCGGAGCTGGGCGACTAGCACACCATCTCAATCCCGGCGGGCATCGGCGGCCGGGACCGGACGTCGCGGTTGGACCCGTATGCTGCGCTGCCCGGCGATCAACACTTCCCCTGGAGCCCCCCCTTTGGGCCGCCGAACGCTGTGGGCGCGCGTCCAGTGAACCTCCACCATGGCGGCGGAGCGCGCCTTGCTGAACCAGGCAGCGACGCTCGCGGCACGTTCCAGTGCCCTTGCCGGCGGTCGACGCAACCGTTGTGGATTGCGTAGCAAGACGTGTGAGCCGGGACCCTCGGCGTGCAACCACCAATCCTCACGGCTGGCGACCTTGTGGGTGAGGCGATCGTTGGCACTGGCGTTGCGCCCCACCAGGATCACATCGCCTTCTGGTGTTACGAGCTTGAGGATGCCGGCCCCGAGACGCGCCGGGGCATCGTGGCCAGCTTTCTCCGGCGCTGCGCTCGGCGCCGCGGGAATGCCCGCTTCGGCCTCGATTGGGCGCTCGATCCGCAATCGTGGAACCAGTTGGTGCAGGCGATCGATGGCATCCTTGTAGTCGCTGGGTTGCCGCATCGTACGGGTCAGCTCGGCAAGGTCGCGCAGCGCCTCGAGGTGCCGGCGCAGCTGGACCAATCGCCTGGCGCTATGCTCGCGTTTCCGAGAGATGCGCTTGGCGCGCGCATATTTGCGCTGCGCGTTGGCGATCAGGTCGAGCTCCGGGTCCACCTGAATGTCGATCAAGCTGCCGTCCGCGTAGTCGTCGGGCACACGGGCCATCCCACCAGCCACTCCCGCCTCGGGATGGGCGAGTAGCAAGTCACCCTGGTGGCGTAAGGCCACGGAGGTCTGCTCGTCGGGTAGCTCGGTCTCGAGGCGAGCCACAGCGCGCTCGAGGCGTCGAGACTGTGCTCTGAGCGGCCGCTTCACCGCGCGGCGAACCCGGTCGAGCAAACGCAGGCGAGCGCGCAGCGTGTAGTACTCGGCGGCCGCGGCGCTCAGGGTGGGGAACTGTGCTACCCGCATTGTCTGCTGTCCTGAGGCGAGCTCGTAGGGAGCCAGCACAAGCGCGTCGGGCGCCGGCAGCGAATCGAGTCGATCAAGGGGGGTGACGCTATACAGGTGGGCCGCGGTGGGCTCTGTGCCCGCTCTGGCGCACTCGAGCTGCGCAGCCTCACGCAGGGCCAGGCCGCTGGCGCGGCGGGCGATGATCTCCCGGGCGAGCAACGGCGTCATCCCCTCAGCCTGGCGCACGAGCTCGCGTCGGAGCTGGGAATCGGGTAGCTCATCGAGCCGTGAGTAGTCGAGGTCAGTGACCCGTACGCGTGGCGCTCGCGCAGTCGGTGGCCGGTAGGCCTCGCCGGGATCGGGCCGGCCGCGGCGCGGGCTCCAGACAGCGACGACGCGATCGTCGGGGTCGACGACGAACGCAGAGGCTCGGCGTGTGACGAGCTCCATGACCAGCCGCGAGCCGTCGCCGTGCCAGGACAGTTCGACTACCCGGTCATCATTTATCAAGCGAAGATCGGCGATGCGACGCCCCCGCGCGCGCTTGCGAAGCGCCATTGCGAAGCCCGGCGGTCGCTTCGGTGCCGGCTGCCCGTCCGGGCGAAGGTAGAGGTGAGGCTCGTCGGACTCGGACGAGAACCAAAGCCGTGGTGAGCCCGGCAGGCCGAGGACGAGCGCAAGGTCTTGCCGCGGTAGCGCGTAGACTTGATCTATCCGTGCGCCGCGGACTGCCGGGGAGAGCTCCGCCACCAGGTGGCGTAGGACGACGAGATCCATCGGCGTTCGGCCGGGTCCGGCCTCAGAAGAACTCCTCGCGGAGCTCGGCGGTGACGCGCTGCACCTTGCGAGAGTACGAACGCGGGACGTGGCCCTGCTTGGTCATCAAATAGTGCAGTCGATTGGGGCCGACGTTGTACGCGGCCAGGGCGGCGTTCAGATCGTCGAACTGCAGGATGAGCTTCTGCAGGTAGAAGCTGCCCAGCAGGATGTTCAGCTGCGGGTCGGTCAGCAGCCGACGCCCCTTCCACTCGAGCTCTAGCTCCAACGCCATCTGGGTAGCCGTGGCCGGCATCAACTGCATCAAGCCGACGGCGCCAACCTCCGACTCGGCATCCGGGTCGAAGCTACTCTCTGTGAAGATCACAGCCAGAATCAGCTCAGGAGCCAAGTCATACCGCTGCGCGACCTCGATGATCGTGCCGGCTACCTCTTGCCGCGTCGCCGGATCCAACCTCAGGCGGTGGCGCTCGAGGACCTTGAGAACGGCCAACTCTACAGACGTTGCCTCGCGCTCCGCCTCGAGGCGAGCGATCGTGCCGCTATAGGTTGCCGATTCATCGCGCAGATCCGTGAGCTCACCCGTCTGCTGGCTGAATGCTTGCAGCAGCAGCAGGTTTGCCGCCAAGGAGGCGACTGCGACCCACCGTACGTTGCTCGACATCTCACTAACTCCGTTATCGCGCGTAGCGCCGGTGCCCGTGTTGCGCACACAATCCACCCGGATTCAGAGCGGGTGCCCTACGTTGCGAAGATCCCCCGAAACCCTCCGATGCGTTTCCGACCCGGGATGGGGGACCAGTAGAACTGTGGGGGTCGGAAGGAGTCCCGGCGTCAGCCCCGTGAGCCGGGAAGCAGTTGCATCAAGTTCGAGTATTAGAGGACGGCAAGGGCCAGTCAAGGCCAAAAAACGCGACGAGCGATTATCGCCTGTCTTTTGATAGGCAAAACTAACTAATAATAACTATGAAGAATTATTAAAGTCTTTTGGTGGTCGAATTTTGGCCGTGCCAGCGAGAAGTCGGGTGCCGCACTCAGCAGGCAGATGATCCCTTGGCTCATCGAGTTTGACAGGCCAGCGGGGCGCTCCGATAATCCGCCTGGGCACCCGCGGTACTTCTCCGTTTTAGCCGATCTCTTCAAGGAGGCACTTCATGCCCGTCCGCGTTGCGATTAATGGTTTCGGGCGTATCGGCCGCAATGTCGTGCGCGCCGCCAAGCGCGATCAGTCCGATATCGATTTCGTGGCGATCAACGATCTGACCGATGCCGAGACGCTCGCGCATCTGCTGCAGTATGACTCGGTGCACGGGCGTTACGATGGCACCGTCGCGGCCGAGGATGGCGCTCTGCGGATCGACGGAGACGCGATCCAGGTACTCTCAGAGCGGGATCCGGCGGCGCTTCCGTGGGAGGACATTGGCGTCGATGTGGTGGTGGAGTCAACGGGGTTCTTCCGTAGCCGTGAACTTGCCGGCAAGCACCTCGAAGCCGGAGCCAAGAAGGTGATCATCTCGGCACCTGCCGCTGGCGATCCAGATTTTACGGTTTGTCTGGGTGTCAATCAGGATGAGTACGATCCGGCGGAGCACCACGTCATCTCGAATGCCTCGTGCACGACGAACTGTCTGGCGCCGGTGGCTAAGGTGCTGCACGAGTCGCTGACCATTCAAAAGGGCTGGATGACGACGGTTCACGCCTATACCAACGGGCAGCGCATACTCGACCTTCCGCACAAGGATCTGCGTCGGGCGCGCGCCGCAGCGGTATCGATGATCCCGACGACGACCGGTGCCGCCAAGGCCGTGGGCCTGGTGTTGCCGGCATTGGCGGGGAAGCTCGATGGCTTCGCGATTCGTGTTCCCACGCCCGACGTATCAGTAATCGATCTGGTCGCACACGTTGGGCGCGATACCAGCGCGGAGGAGGTCAACAGTCTGCTTCGGGCTGCGGCCGACGGGCCCATGGCCGGGGTGCTCGCGGTCACCGACGAGCCCCTGGTGTCGGTCGACTACGTGGGCAATCCAATGTCATCGACGGTGGACGCACCGTTCACTCGGGTAATAGAGAGCGATCTCGTGCAGGTAGTTTCCTGGTACGACAACGAAGCCGGCTACTCGACCCGGGTGAAGGATCTTGCCGAGTTTGTCGGTGCGCGGCTCTAGCGAACTGTGCAGCCGCGCACGGATGCCGGACGCGGGCCCCGTTGTCCTGCCAAGCGCATCTCTGCGGCCTTGCTGTTCTTGAGCCAGGCGGCTCACCGTAGCCCTTGTTGCGGTGCCTCGGGTCCGCGCTCCCAGCGATGTAACCAGACGCTTCACACTTTCATCACGGCCCATTAGGGCCGCAACGGGGCGAGATGTCGTCGGAACGGAGTACGCCTGCTTCGGGGTCCAGTGGCGATGGCGGAAGAGATCCTCGCGGTGCTCGCAGCGTTGCCGAGGGACGCGCTGCACCGACCGCTGCCGTTCTGCGCACCAAGCTACGGCTCCAGGACCTAGAGATTGCCGGTCGCACGGTGTTGGTGCGCGCCGATCTCAACGTGCCGATCGAGAACGGGGCGGTTACCGACGACACGCGCATCATGGGCACCGTGCCGACGCTGCGCTATTTGCAGCGAGCCGGAGCGCGTGTTGTTGTCATGTCGCATCGTGGTCGCCCCGGGGGAGAGCGCAATGCCGAGCTCTCGCTGCAGCCGATTGCCACCGTGCTGGCAGATCGGCTCGATACGCATGTCGAGTTCGTTCCCGATTGTGTCGGCCCTCGGGTAAAGACGGCGGTGCACGACGTCGAACCGGGCAGAGTTCTGCTGTTGGAGAACCTCCGCTTCCACGCCGGCGAGACGGCCAATGACGGGGATTTCGCGGCCGCTCTGGCCGACCTCGCCGACGCCTATGTAAACGACGCCTTCGGTGCATCACACCGCGAGCACGCGTCGATCGCGCGTGTCCCTCTCACCGTAGCCGAGGCGGCTGCCGGGGACCTGCTGCATCGCGAAGTGAACATGCTGAGCCGTGTGCTGGTGCAGCCGCAGCCGCCGTTCGCCCTGGTTCTTGGCGGCGCCAAGGTCAGCGACAAGGTAGCGATCATCGGCAATCTTCTGCCGCTCATAGATCGCATGCTGATCGGCGGCGCCATGGCCAACGCCTTCCTTGCAGCACAGGGCAGGGAGATGGGAGCTTCGTTGGCCCCCAAGGAGGCCATCGCGCAGGCATCCGAGGTGCTCGCTTCAGCAGAGGTTGCCGATGTGGAGGTGGTATTGCCGGAAGACCTGGTTGTTGCCCCCTCGATCGGCCAGCCCGATCGCGCGCACGTGGTGCTCCAAGTGCCGCCCGACGAGATGGCGCTCGACCTGGGGCCCGAGACGCGCGGTCGGTTCGCCGCAGCTGTATCCGGGGCGCGGACAGTAGTCTGGAATGGCCCCATGGGGGTGTTCGAGACCTCGGAGTTCGCCGAGGGTACCCGCTCTATGGCGGAGAGCATCGCCGCGCTGGCGCCGGGAGCGTTCACTGTGATCGGCGGGGGGGATACAGCCGCGGCGGCAGCGAAGTTCTCGATCTCCAACCACGTCTCCCACGTATCGACGGGCGGAGGCGCCTCGCTGGATCTTCTTTCGGGACGCATTTTGCCGGGTATCTCGGCGTTGACGGACCGTGAAATGTACGGAGGTGATGTCGGATGAGCTCCCGAGTCCCGTTGATCACCGGCAACTGGAAGATGCACAAGACCCTGGCCGCCACGCGAACGTTGTTGGCGGAGCTGCGCAAGAGCGTGGACGATCTGCCGGAAGTCGAAGTCACCGTGGCGCCCCCATTTACCGCGCTGACTGCAGCTGCGGAGTCGCTGGCCGGCAGCTCGATCGGCTTCGGTGCGCAGAACATGCATCACGCCGAGGAGGGCGCCTACACGGGGGAGATCTCGCCGGTCATGCTGACCGACCTTGGCGCCCGCTTCGTGATTTTGGGGCATTCGGAGCGTCGAGCTCTGTTCGGCGAGACGGATCAAAGCGTGTCGCGCAAGCTGCGTGCCGCATTGGCACATGGCCTTGCCCCCTACGTGTGTTGCGGTGAGTCGCAACAGCAGCGCGAGTCTGGAGAGACTCGGCGCGTTGTGAGCGGCCAACTGCGCACTGCCCTCGAGGGGCTGGACGGAGACCGAGCCGATCAGCTCGTGGTTGCCTACGAGCCCGTCTGGGCCATTGGTACCGGGCTGACCGCGACACCCGAGCAGGCGCAATCCGTGCATGCTGCGATTCGCGAGCTGCTGCGCGAGCTGTTGGGCGCGACGGTGTCCGAAGCCGTCCGTATTCTGTACGGCGGAAGCGTCAAGCCGGAGAACGCGGCCGAGCTCCTAGCGCAACCAGACATAGACGGCGCGCTCGTGGGGGGGGCGAGTCTCGATGCTGCTTCGTTTGCCGGGATTGCGCGGGCGGTTTGCTAGCCGATGTCGCTCTCTCACGGGAAGCATGGCGCCGACCACAGGACACGGTCGCCTATGCCATCTGGCTGGCCGCTATTGCCTGCCGATGCTAGAGTTGGGTTCTGTCGTGCGACCAGCCCTCGCATGTGCGCGGCCGCGCTTCACGCTATGAGACAAGCGCTCCTTGCCCGTTGCTGCTTCACGGTGCGGGTAGGCACCGCCCATCTCGTCCTCAGATCCGCTGCAGGATTGCCGGAATGACATTCGTTCTCGTTACCATTCACGTAGTGGCCTGCGTGTTCCTGATCTTCGTCGTCCTCTTGCAATCTGCACAAGCAGCCGATCTAGCGGGCGCGTTCGGTGGCGGCGGCAGTCAGACAGCGCTCGGAATGCGCGGTGCGACGACCCTTCTTCAAAAGGCGACGACGACGGCCGCCGTGATCTTCATGGTCACGTCCCTGGCATTGGGAATGACCGGGCGGCGCTCGGTGTCGTTGATCGAGGGTTTGGACGACTCGGCTGTGACGGCGCCGGCGTCGGTCGATCCCGCCGGGGAGACCGAAGCTCCCGGGCCGGCGGGCGAAGCCGGAGAACCGAGCGGCGCCGCCTCACAGGACGCAGGTGAGGATTCGGCGACCGAACAAGGCAACGCGGGCGAGCCACAACAGTAGACGCTGATTCGGTGTCGACCGTTGGCTATGCATCACCGCGGCCGTGATCTAACGTTGGACGTCCCGTTGCCGAGGTGGCGGAATTTGGCAGACGCGCATGGTTGAGGGCCATGTGGGCGAAAGCCCGTGGGGGTTCGAGTCCCCCCCTCGGCACTGACGACCCCGTCCTTTGGCGGGGTCGTGCTCTATGGGTACGCCGATGCGCCGATCCACCGACGCCACACGTCGGCCGGAAGCAGCTGGATGATGGCGTGTGCCATGGCCTTGTCGTAGGCGCGCTGAAAGGCCTCAGGATCGTCGCGGGTACGCTTGCTCTCGCGGCCAGCGCCGATGCGACTGCAGCGTTGTTCGTTGTCGCGAATCTCCACCAGGACTTCGATGCTCCGCGGTCTGTCCCGGAAGCCGCCGCGCAGCGGCATGACCTGGAGGTGCTCGAGGTGCTGAGCGCCGGCGACGATCTCCTCGTAGAAGAACTCGGCCTGCCGAAGGCGCTTCTCGATCTCGTCTTCGACCCACAGATCGATGAGCTCCGGCAGGGTGAGCTGGCTTAGCACGCCGCCTCCCGAGGTCTGCGGCTGCCGTTGCATGGTCAACCTTTCTTCCCCGATCGAAAAGGCGCGAGCCGCATCACAGGCGCCATGGTAAGGGCGCTTTCGGCAAGGGGTCAAGCACCGGACTCCATGCTAGAATTCGGCTACGATGACCGACCAAGTTTCTTTGCTGGCGGCATTCGCGGCCGGGGTCGTGTCCTTCCTGTCGCCCTGTGTGCTGCCCCTTGTACCGGGGTATCTGTCGTTCATATCGGGCGTCTCTCTGGAGGAGATGCGAGCCGAAGACCGTCAAGCTGCCGCCAGCCAAGCAGTAATGGTGAACACCCTGTTTTTCGTCACCGGGTTCACCATCGTGTTCGTCGTGCTGGGTGCCTCGGCCAGCGCCATCGGCGGGTTGATGCAGAGCAACCTGCTCGTGCTGCAGCGCGTAGCCGGCGCGATCGTCGTGCTCTTCGGGCTCCACATGGTCGGGCTGTTGAAGATCTCTTGGCTGTACCGGGAGAAGCGTTTCCACGGTCCGACGAAGCCACGGGGCCCGGTGGGAGCGTTGCTCCTCGGCTTGGCGTTTGCCGCTGGTTGGACCCCTTGCATCGGCCCAATCCTGGCCGGCATCCTGGCGCTCGCGGCCACCAAGAGCAGTCTCTGGCACGGCGTGGTGCTTCTGGCCGTCTACTCCGCCGGTCTCGGCATCCCGTTCCTGCTGACGGGCTGGGCCACACAACGGTTCGTGGGAGCGTTCCAGCGGTTCAAGGAGTCGCTCTGGATCGTCGAAGCGGTCGGCGGGACGCTGCTCATTATCGTCGGCGTCATGATCTTCACGAACAACTTCTTCCTGTTCCAACGCTGGCTGTCGTTTCTCAACCGCTTCGCGATCTGATGCAAGAGGTGTTGCCGCGCATCGCAGCGGCGCTCGAAGCCGGCGAGCCGGTGGTGCTGGCAACCGTAGTCAAGCGCCGCGGCTCTCTGCCGATGAGCAACACTGCCAAGATGCTCGTAGGCGCCGACGGTTCCGCGGCGGGCACGGTCGGCGGGGGCTGCCTGGAGGCCGAGGTCTACGCCATCGCCCAGACTCTGTTGCGCCAGGGTGGCGTGTCGGTGGAGCGCTTCGATCTGACGGAGATCGAGGACGGCCTCCAGGGCCACGTCTGCGGCGGCTCGGTGACCATTCTCACTCGACCGCTGTTTCCCTCGGACTCCACTCGCGGAGTTATTCAGCAGGCGCAGCAAGCGCTGGAGCAGGGTGAGTCAGCGGCATTCCTCAGCTGGGTCCCGCCGGACAGCGGTGCGGATGAGTCGCAATCGGAGCCGCCTCGGGCCCAGCACGCCGTGGTTCGCGCCGATGGCTCGGTGGTGTCTGATGCGTCGCTGCCGCCTTCGTTGCCCGACATTGCGCGCGACTTAGCCATTGACGGCCGGGCGGAGCTCGTCTCGCAAGTGTCTCCACACGACGGTTCGGCGTATTTCGTCGAGCCCTTGCAGCCGCCGCCGACGGCACTGATCTTCGGTGCCGGGCATTGTGGTCGAGCGATTGGTAGGCTTGCCGCCGGTGCCGGGTTTCTAGTGCAGATGCTGGAGGATCGCCCGGCGTTCCTCGAGGAAGGTCGTATGCTGTGGGCGGCCGGATTGCACCACGTCGATTTCAAGGAACTGTCACCCGTCGCGCCTGACAGCTACTTGGTGATCGTGACGCGTGGACACGATCACGACCTGACGATCTTGCGCCAGGTCGTTGGTGGCCAGAGCGCCTATCTAGGCATGATCGGTAGCGCCCGCAAGCGTCACTTGTTCGAGAAGACGCTTCGCGGAGAGGGAATAGGGGAGGCCGAGCTCGATCGCCTGCGATCGCCGATGGGTCTCGCTATTGGTGCGGATACGCCGGAGGAGATCGCGGTCGCCGTGGTTGCCGAGATGATTGCGGTTCGCCGGGGAGCACCCGTGTTGCCACCCATGCGATCGGGCAAGTCGTCGCGCCACCGCGCGGCGCCTGCATGAGCCTTCCGAACATCGTCCCGGTAGTGCTCGCCGCTGGGGCTTCCTCGCGCATGGGCAGCCCCAAGCCATTGCTGCCGCTCGGTGAAAGCACATACCTCGGCACGATCCTGGATACGTTGGCGGGAGCGCCGGTGGCAAGCCCAATCGTCGTGCTCGGGCACGCGGCGGCGGAGGTTCTTGAAGCCGTCGATTTACGAGAAGCGCGCGCGGTGGTAAACGAGAATTGGGGGCAGGGGATGTTGAGCAGCCTCCAGTTCGGCCTACGCTCGCTGAGCGACCACGGACGAGTGGATGCGATGTTGCTAGTCCTGGTGGATGTGCCGCGGTTCCGCGGTGCCACCATCGAGCGACTTGTAGCGGAGTTCGCTCGAGCGCCATCCGTGCTGGTCGTACCGACTCACGCGGGCGAGCATGGGCATCCCGTCCTCTTCGCGCGGGCGCTCTTCGAGGAGCTTCTGCGGGCACCTGCCGAAACGGGAGCTCGCGCCGTTGTCGATGCGCATCGTGCCGATCTGCTCGAGGTCGACGTCGATGATCCTTGGGTGATCCGTGACGCCGATACACCCGAGGATCATCAGCGGCTCATAGCAGTCGATTGAGCCTCGGCGGGTCCGGAGCCCTCGGCCCTCGGCGAACCGTGCCGGAAGCGGCCCACTCCGTTCGTTAGTGAGTGGTGCTGAGCGGCTCGTCGCCGATCTTCGAGAAGTCCGTACCCGTAGCCGGCCCGTCGGACAACCCGAGGAAGTCGCTGGCGTGCGCCTCGATGAGGTCGTGGCTACGTGCGTCGCCCAGGTTCAGGGCGAGCTCGTTGATCACCTTGATCTGCATTTCGAGCCAGGCTGCCCAACACACAGCACACACGTTGTCCTGCACCTGCTGCCGAAGATCTCCACGAAACGGGATACGGCCGGTAATCGGACCCCCGGTGGGTGGCTCCGGAATCTCGGTCCCATCACGCTTGGCGCGCAGCCCACAGGCCTGACAGTCGATCTCGCCAGTCATTCCGGTGCTCCTTGTCGGTGTCCTCTTGCTTTGCTGGAGCCATCATCGTGTGCTCCTGTCGCGCGCGCAAGCGGCGCCTCGCGGCGGGTTGCCCTTGCTACCCGGAGGACTACTCTCCAGCCGCTATTCGGACGCCGGCGCTCGCACCGATGCGCGTAGCACCCGCGGCAATCATGGCAGCCGCGTCGGCCCGGGTGCTGATCCCGCCGGACGCCTTGACGCCCATGCCTCGGCCGACCGTGGCACGCATTAGCGCAACGTCCTCTGCCGTCGCTCCGCCCGGTCCGAATCCGGTCGAGGTCTTGACGAAATCTGCCCCGGCGTCTCGAGCAAGATGGCAGGCGCGGACAATCTCGTCGTCCGACAGCAGCGCCGACTCCAGAATGACCTTCACCAAGGCGTCTGGATGGGCGGCGCCAACGACCTGAGCGATATCGTTCTCTACCCAGTCGTCGCGGCCTGACTTGAGCGCCCCGATGTTGATTACCATGTCGATCTCACGGGCGCCCTGCTCCACCGCCAGCCGCGTTTCGTGTGCCTTGATCTCCGGGTTGGCTGCCCCGAGCGGGAATCCGACGACCGTGCAGGCTCTAACCCGGCTGCCTTCCAACAAACCCGCGACCAACGATACGTAGTAGGGGTTGATGCAGACGCTGGCGAAGCCGTACTCCAGAGCTTCGGCGCAAAGCTGGCGCACCTGCTCCTCGGTTGCCTCCGGCTTCAGCAACGTGTGGTCGATCAACGGCACGATCGCATCGTCCAAGGGTGGGGCGCAGGCCGATAGCCCGACCCGGTCGGCGCCGGCGTCAACAATGCGGGCCACGCCGTTCGGGTCGGCACACGAGCCCTCGTTCAAGCACCAGTAGGCGAGCTGTTCGATCTGCGGCGGTGACAGCTCGGCAGCCAGTAGTCCAGCGAGCTTGCCCACTAGGGCGCGCTGCGAGCCCGACAGGCCGGCGTTGTGTGACGCAGCGGACGGCGCCACCAGTCGAACGCCGCGCTCGCGGGCCCGATCGCGCGCCTCCGGTGTGATCAGCGCCCCGTCGGGGACCATGAGCCTCCCGTCCGGCGCCGCCTCGACCTCGCGCGCTGTGATGACGGCTCGCGAAGCTCGATCACGATCGCCTTGCGCCGGGGCGGCCGGCCACAGACCGTCGTCGACCAGATGGCGGACTGCATCGCAGATGAGCACCTCGAGCCGGTCAGTGCCCAGTACGTCATCCATCCTCAGCGCCGGGCGGTAGGCGTCGGGGTCGGCAAGATGGCGAAGTCGGTGGTCGCGCTCGAGTTCGTCCCGGCGATCTCGTCGACGATCTCCAGCACTACCTCATAGACACCCGGACGGTAGCCGGTGAGCGGCATCGCCAACGAGAACGACTGGCGGTTCATCGGCGCCGGGAACGGATGCTGCTCTGGAATCCGGCGCACCCGCTCGCCGTTGTGGAGGATCTCGCCGCGCAGCGTGATCCGGTTGGCTCGCGTAGCCGTGTCGACTTCCAGCCCGTAGGCTTGCACATACAGCAGCAACTGTTGGTCGAGGAAGTAGATCCGGTTGACGTTGGGGACCACGCGCATGTCCCCATGTTGGAAATCAAGCGGCGCTTGATCGGTACCGGGCTGCACCGGCTCGATGCGGCTGGCCAGCGTCAGACTCGACAGGCGAAGACCCTCGCCGGAGAGGTCGGGAACGTCGACTGTTCCGACCTCACGAGTCAACAGGTCCGAGGTGTTGTCGCGCGCCAAGACAACCAGGTCGTACGGGCCGCTTGGCACCATGAGATCGAAGCTCTGCAGAATCTGGCTGCCGCGGAGCTGTTGGAACTCCTCGTTGGTGAGCGTGAAGTTCAAGCGTTTTTCAGACTCGTCGACAATCCGCCCGTCCTGTTCCAGAGTCACGTACATGTCGGCGGAGTAGTGCTGGTTCAACCCGAACGGGGCAGCCACCAGCTTGTCGTAGTCGAGTGCGAGGGTGACCTGAACCGCAGTGTTGCCGGCGATTGCCTCATAGAAATCCAGACTGCGATTAACCGGCGAGGCGTCAAAAGCCACATCGGTCTCGACGCTGGCTCTCCGCAGCCCAGCGAGTCGCTCCTTGTGGATCTCCGGAATTCGCAGGATCTCGCGTAGATTGCCTTGGAAATCCAGGAACTCTCGCCCTACCGCGGTCGGATCGGTAAAGCGATACTGCAGGTAGTCTTCGTCGTAGATCGTGTCGGCGTGGCGTCGCAGAGCGAGGACATCAAGAGGGTTGTTGACGTATCCGAACTGTGCCGAGACGATCGGCGCCGCAGCGTCGAGGTTGCTGACCAGCTCGAACTCGCCGGTGCCGTGGAAGTCGACGAAGCTGAGGTCCAGCACGCCAGGAAGGAGCGGATTGTCCGGCATGTTGTAAGACCACACTTCAGAGCCGCGCTCCGCGCCGCCACGTCCCATGGGATTACGCTGCAGGTTGTTCGGTGGGCCGAGAATGATGTAGGTGCGCCCTCGGTCGGTTGCCCAGCCTGGCTTCCCGGCGCTGAACCGACGGTTGGCCGTTGCCCATCGTTGAAAGTGCTCCTGCCGGTACTCGTTCAATCGGGTGCCGGGCGTCGGGTCACGCACATCCCAGAAGCGCTCGGTGAACGCCAACTTCTGCTCGAGTGTCGGGAGACCCTCGAAGATCCGCCGTTCCTCGTCGGTGATGAGATAGGTGACAAAGCGCTCCAACCAACGGTCGAGCGTCTCCTGAAGCTCTTCGCGGGTAGGCGACCAACCACTGGCCCCCAGCATGGCCTCGAAGGATGGCCGAGGACCGGTCTGCTCTTGTGGTGCAGCCGAGACATCTCGTGAGGTACAGAGGGTCAGCGCGAGCATCGCGCCCCACAAGATCCACCGCGTCGATCGTCGTTGTTGTAGAGCCTTCATGGTCGTTCGCTGCTTCGTTGATCGCTCAGCCGCCGGTATTCGTCCATCGCCTGTTCGGCCAAGCGCGTTTGTTCGAGCGTCTGATAGGCGGTGGCCAGGTTGAGCCAGTACACGGGATTCTCTGCGTCGAGGTCGGTGGCCGCAAGGTAAGCGCTCAACGCTGCCTTCGTTTCGCCGAGTGTCAGCAGCGCGTTGCCGAGCACCGCGTAGGTATCAACGAACAACGGGTTCCTTTGCAGCGCGCCTCGCAACGGCTGCACCGCCTGTGCGGCCTGGCCAGCGCGCTCCAGCCCCAAACCCTGCAGGTAGAGGGCCTCCCAGTTGTCGGGATCGATTTGCGCCGCCGCAGTTGCTGCATTGATTGCGGCCTCGATCTTGTTGGACGACAACCAGACCTTGGCGGCCCTGAGCAGGACGTCGGGGTTCTCGGGTGCGGCAGCGAGCATGGCCGTCAGCACGCGATCAACCTCGGCTCCGTTGGCCGCCGTCATGGCAGCAGCCAGCGCGTTGCTCAGGGTCTTGAGCTCTTTATCGCTCGCCTCGCGGGCGTTGAAGTCCTGCTGCAGCTTGCCGAAGCGCTCCATCAAGCGTTGACCTTCCTCGGTCCCGCCGGTGCGTGACAACGCCTGGGCCAATCGGTAGGTGGCCTCCATGTGGCGCGGCTCCAAGTCGATGGTGCGGCGAAGGTGGGCGATAGATTGCTCGAAGTCACCTCCGTCGGCGAGGATCCTGCCCATCAGATAGCTGGCCTCGATCTCCTCGAAGCCGGCTGCGGCGGCACGTCGCAAGAGATCGAGCGCACGATCGTGTTGCGGCGGCCGATCGGCCAGGATTACCCCGAGCGTGTATCCGGCAGGCACGTTGCTCGGATCCTGCTGCAAGGCCACCTCTAAGACCTCGACAGAGGCGTCGTAATCGCCACTCAGGTAGAGCGCGACGCCAAGCAGATAACGAACCGACGGGTCATCAGTCTGACGCTCGAGGGAGCCGCGGAAGTACTCCGCCGCGCGCGGGTGGTCGCCAAGCCGCAGATACACGGAGCCAGCTGCTCTCCATGGCGCAGCGATCTCACTCGCCAGCTCGATGGCGCGATCGTAGGCGGCGGTCGCCGCCGGCAAGTCTCCTACGTTCTCGTACAGTGCCCCGCGGCCCATGGCGACTTCCGGGTCATCGGGCGACAGTGCTTCGGCGCGCGCGTAGGCGCTGGCTGCGGCCGCCAGATTACCCGCATGGCGGTAGGCGTGGGCCGCCCAGACCGCTACCTGGGGCGATTCGGGATAGCGGCTCGCCGCCTGCTCTGCAGCGGCGGACGCCTCAGCGAGGCGTCCGCCATCAAGGGCGGCGCGGATCTCATGGACGGCGTCGTCGACGCTCTGAGGAGCGGCGCTGGCAATCGAGACGGCAGCTAGGCCGGCAAGAGTCAGCAGGGTCACGATACGGGGTGGAGGGGCCATACCTGGATTCCGCTAGGCGAGGGCGGATCTTCCAATATACCCAAAAAACACAGGGTCCCTCCCCGGTGCGGGGAGGGACCCTGTGGGTTTATCTACCGCCAGGCCCTAGTAGACGTACTTGAAACCGAGCTGTAACTGGCGGACGTTGCCGATGAACGTGTTCAGGTCGCCGAACCGCGAGTTGAACTCGTCACGGGTGGTGAACAGGTTCTCGAAGTTGAAGAGGTTGAACACCTCGGCGAAGGCCTGGAAGCGGCCGGCGCTGGTGTTGAACTCCTTCGTTACGCGGATATCAACGTTCTTGAAGTCCGGTTGGCGGAACGCGTTGCGCTCGGGGATCTGGCCGTTGACCACGGCTCGATCGTTGTCGTCCTCGTTGTCCCCGTTGAGGTCGTCGCCCGAGAGCGCGTTGTACGGAACACCGGTACGCCAAACGAACGTGCCCGCCAGCTTGAAGCCGGCCGGCAGATCACCGAAAGCGCTGACCACGATGCGGTGACGGATCGATCGGTCCGAGAACCCCCAGTCTTCGTCGAGGTCGAAGATATTGCTGGGCTGCGTACCGCCTGAAGACCGCTCGTTGGAATCGTTGTCCTTGTCCCAGCCCGCGGTATACGAGCCGAAGGCGCCCCAGCCGTCGCTGAAGCGCTTCTTGAACTCGAAGATGGCGGCGGTGTAGCGTGACCGACCGTTCGACTCGTTGATCTTCCAGATCTGCCCATCGGTGATCCGGCCGTTGTAAAGGAAACGGCCGAATGCATCGCGGCCGCCGCCGATCAGGTTCTTGTCCGACAACGTTTGCAGTGTGTCGGAACGAGCGTGGACCATCGACACCCCGAGCGAGAGGTTGTCGATCACCTCGCGCTCGGCGCCGAGGTTGAAGCGCCAGGTGCGCGGGTTCACGAACTTGTCGTCGAACCAGTACACCTCCTGGTCAGCCGTGATCCCCGTCGGCAGCGAATCGAATGTATTCGGCCAGATACCGTCCAGCTCGCCGCCGAAGCCCGGGATGAAGAAGACACCGACTCCGGGTTCGCCGATCGACGTGAACGGGGCGAAGAACAGCAGCGTCGGCGTGCGTGCTACGAAGCGGCCCGCCGATGCGCGAAAGACCGTCCTGGGGTCCGGCGCGTAGGCGATCCCGGCGCGCGGCTGCCAGCCACTCATGTCATCCGGGATCGATAGCGTTTCCGGGAAAGCCGCGTTGCCCGTCGGGTTGGGGTTCATCGTCCCTTCCCAGCGCAGGCCGTAGTTGATCGTGATCGTGTTGCTGGCACGCCAGGAGTCCTGCGCGTAGAACGACAGGACAGATTGGCGGGTGTTGAAGTTGGGCGAGAGGTCCGGCGTGGCAACGCCGAAGCTCTGCAGCAGGCTGTCGGGCTCATTGGCCAGGAACTCTGGCAGGCTGCTGAACCGATACTCGCCGACCGGGAAGGCCGCGAAGAACTCGCTCGTCTTGTCGGTCTCGAAGTCGACGCCGATCTTGATGTCGTGATCGTCGAACAAGTACGAGAAGTTGTCCTGCACCTGGAACTTCTTCTCGTCGACGAAGATCGGCATGAAGAACCGTCGGCCGAGCTGGACGAACGGGTTGCGGATATCGGTATCCGGACCCGCGAGGTCGTTCGATAGCCGATCCAGGTCGTCGTTGGCGTACTGCACGCGCAGCTCGTTGAACGCCCGGTCTCCCAGCACCGAAGTCACCTGCGCGATGGCCGAAACGGTCTTTTCTGCCTGGTCGCCGAGGCTCGACACCGAGTTGGTCGTCGTGCCTTGCAGGTTGGTGTCGGTGCCGCCGTTGATGGTCTTGTGATTCGAGTAGTTCAGCCGCAGCGTCAGCTGGGTATTGTCGGTGATCGTGAAGTCCGTCTTGAGGAACGGCACGACGACGTCGTTGGTGCGGCTGAACTGCGACTGCGAGATGTCCCAGTCCGGCCGATGCACGTTCACATAGGACTCCAGCTGTGCGAACTCGGCATCGCTGAGGTCGTAGTCGACGAAGAACGGCGTGCTGAAATCCTGGACGTCCACTGAGGCAAAGAAGAAGTGCTCGTTGCGCTGCAGGGGGCCGCCGACGTTGCCGCCGAATTGCTTCACCGAGAATTCGGCTTGCTCGCGATCGAACGGGTCGCTCGAGGTGAGCGACTCGTCACGCCAAAAAAGGTGTCCTCCACCGCGCCACTGGTTGGTGCCCGACTTTGTGACCACATTGACCAGGCCGCCGCCGGAGCGGCCGAACTCCGGCATGATGCCGGAGGTGATCACCTGGAACTCCTGCACCGATTCCTGGCTCACCGTAAACGGCGAGTCGGTGCCGCCGCGCTGGTAGCCGAAGAACGCGCTGTTGTCCGAGGCGCCGTCGATGTTTACCGACGTGTTGACACCACGCTGGCCGGACAGGGCCACCGTGTTGCGCGAGGCCTCGATTTGGGCGCCGGGTGTCAGCAGGGTGAAGTCGGTGAAGTTACGGCCCAGAATCGGCAACGAGTCGATGGCGGCCTCATCGATGCTTGTCGACACCTGTGTCTTCGAAGTCTCGATGACCGGTGCCTGGCCGGTGACGATCAGCACTTCCTGCACCGACGCCAGCGCCATCTGGATGCCAACTTCCTGCGCGGCCCCGAGGCGGACGCGGATATCGGTGCGCTCCACCGGTTGGAATCCGGTCAGCTCGGCCCTGACGGAATACACTCCCGTCGGCAAGAGCGGCACGCGGTAGTTTCCAGTCGTCGACGTGATGGTGGTGCGGACACGACCCGTTTCCTGCCCGGTCACCGTGATGGTGACCCCCGGAAGCGGGTTGCCGTCAGGGTCGGATACGATGCCCTGGAGGTTTCCTGATGTCGCCTGTGTTTGGGCCCAAGCACTGGACGCAAGCGACGTCGCCAGGAGAATCGCCAAGGCGAAGAACAGCACAGTACGCGCTGGCTTCACTTCTGCCTCCCATTCGGAAGTGTGGCGAACGCGCAAGCGTTCACCAGACCCGGTTGCCCCCCGCGAGGGTCTGCCACTCGCCAACCCTCAAAACTACTGCATTCGAAGCCCTTGGCCTCGAACCCGCAAATCTGCGTTTCTGGGGAGAATTTCTTCCTGCACGACGGCATAGCCCCCAGCCATCTGGCGCAGATGCTACGCCCATGCGCCCCGGTGTCAAGCTCGGCGGAATGCAAGGATAATGTCAAGCTGACAGACTGGTCGACGCGTGGGCCTCGGAGGTTGTCGCCGAGCCCTATTCGTTGATCTCATCGAGTGTCAGCGACCGCGGCCTCGATTTGATCACGCATCTTCCAGGCTTCCGCCAAGATCGCGTCACGATCTAATGTCAAGAAGCTGCCGTCTTTGTAAAGAACCTGGCCGTCGACGACGGTAACGCGCACGTTGTCGCCGCGCGCCGCGTAGACCAGGTGCGAGTAGGGGTCGTAGCGCGGCACCAGGTTGAGCACGTTGCCGGAGACGATGGTCAGGTCGGCACGCTTTCCCACTTCGAGCGATCCGATCTGTGCTTCGAGCCCCAAGGCCCGTGCTCCCGCGATCGTCGCCATTGCCAGTGCCTCGGCTGCCGGCAGGGCGGTCGGGTCGGTCCGCATGTGCTTTTGGAGGAGCGACGCCAGGAGCGTCGCTCCGAACATGTCGAGATCGTTGTTCGAGGCGGCACCGTCGGTGCCGATCCCTATGGCCACTCCCGCGAGCCTCAGATCCTCCACGCGCATGGTGCCGGAGGCGAGCTTCATGTTGCTCTCGGGGTTGTGGATGACTCCGACGTTGTTACGCGCCAAGATCTCGATGTCGGCGTCCTCGAGCCACACGGCATGCGCGGCGATCACATCGGGGCCAAGAAAGCCGATCGCTTCGAGATGCTCGGTCGGAGTGCGGTCATAGCGTTCGCGAATCTGGCGCACCTCGTCGTTGGTCTCTGCCAGGTGGATCAGCACCGGGACGCCGAGCTCGCGGGTCAACGCCACGGTACGCTGCAATGTCTCGGGCTGCAGTGTGTAGGGGGCGTGCGGTGCGGCGGTGGCGATGACCCTCGGATGGCCCTTCCACCTGTTGATCATCTGGCGCGTATACGCGAGTGCCTCGTCGGCCGAAGCCGCGTCGGGCACCGGAAACTCGAGCACCGTCTCGCCCACGATGGCCCGCATGCCCGACTCATCGACGACCTTGGCGACCTCGTCTTCGAAGTAGTACATGTCGACGAACGTCGTCGTGCCGGTGCGGATCATTTCCAATGCCGCCAGCTGCGTGCCAACCCGTACGGACTCGGCAGTCACCGTTGCGGCCTCGGCCGGAAAGATGTAGTTCTGCAGCCAGTCCATCAGCGCCAGATCGTCGGCGATGCCGCGTAGCAACACCATGGCGGCGTGGCCGTGGCCGTTGACGAGCCCGGGAATGACCATGTCGTGCTCGGCGGCGGCGATCACTTCGTCGGCGACCCAGGCCGCGTCGATCTCGGCCGCCGTGCCGATCGCGGCGATGGCGCCATCGGCCACTGCGATTCCACCGTCGGCAATCACCGTGCGAGCGGGGTCCATGGTCACGAAGGTTCCCCCCAGCACGAGCAGGTCGGCGGTAGCACCCCCCGCTCCGACAGCCGGAGTGCTGCTAGACCCGGCGCACCCGGTGGCGCTGATCGCCGCCCACGCGACCATCGCCGGCAGCGTCGTGAGGCGAGTGGTCATGGTGTCTCCTCTGGTGCGGATGCGCTGTCCAGATGGTCGGGCCCGAATGCCGCCGGTAGGAGCTCAGAGGCGCGCCAGATCTCGACGTGGCCGTCGAGGGTCGCCATGAGCACCGGAATGTCACCGGCAAGATCCCAGATAACTTGCCGGCAGGCGCCACACGGCGGTGTCGGTTGCGACCCGTGGCCGGGTCCGATCACTGCAAGAGCGGTGATCGGGGCGCTGCCGGCGGCGCGGGCCGCGAACAACGCGACGCGCTCGGCGCACAGCGTCATCCCGTACGACGAGATCTCGATGTTGCAACCGCGATGCTGCCGAAGCTCGGCATCGAGGGCGGCGGCCCCCACCTTGAAGTGGGAGTAGGGCGCGTGGGCGCGTGAGCGTGCCCGGATCGCCGCCTCGACGAGCTTGCGTTGATCCGGCTCCAGATCGGCGATCTGAACCAGCGGTGGGCGTGAGCCGGTGTTGGTGTCACCCATCGGCGCCTATCCAGTTCTCGAGCTCGGCGATTCCGTGAATGGTACCGCGCAGCAAACCGATGAGGTCGTCGCGTACGCGCTCGCCGACCTCCATTACTTCCGTGTGGCTCAACGGTTGATCGAGGATCCCGGCTGCCATGTTGGTGATGCACGAGAGTCCGGCTACCTTGAGCCCGGCGTGGATAGCGGCAATGGCTTCGGGCACCGTCGACATGCCGACTGCGTCGGCGCCGAGGGTGCGCAGCATTCGAATCTCGGCCGGGGTTTCGAAAGACGGTCCGAGCATTGCCGCGTAGACACCCTCGCGCAGGGTCTGTCCGCGTCCGAGGGCCGCCATACGGCCCGCCTCAATGTACGCGGGATCGTAGACTTGGCTCATATCGAAGAAGCGCTCGCCGAGTGAGTGCAGGTTCGGGCCGACGCAGGGATTCGATCCCTGTAGGTTGATGTGATCGGTGATCAGCATCAGATCGCCGGGCGAGAACTCGGCGTTGACGGCGCCGGCCGCGTTGGTCAGGAGCAGCGCCTGGCAGCCGAGCAATGCCAGCACCCGGGTAGGGAAAGCTACCTCCCACGGTGCGTATCCTTCGTACGGATGCACGCGGCCTTGCATGACCGCCAGCGGTACCCCCTCGCACTTTCCGATCACCAAGCGTCCGGAGTGTCCGGGCACGGTCGAGATCGGCCAACCGGGTATGTCGCCGTAGGGGATCACGGCAGCGTCATCGAGCGTTTCGGCCATGGCACCGAGGCCCGATCCTAGAATGAGTCCGATGCGCGGTTGCAGCCGTACTCGCGCGGCGATCAAGTCGCGCGCCGTGTCGAGCCTGCCGACGAGATCGGCGGGGGCCGCAACGCTCATCTGGCTGCTCCTACGGTCGCCGCGGGGCCCATCAAAGCCCCGACAACATTCCGGCAAGCGTCGCCGTCGACAACGACGACATCATGCCGGCGAACATCGCCCACGGTCCGATGCGCGCCAGCTCGGACTTGCGGCTCGGCGCCAGTCCGCCGATACCACCTATCTGGATGGCGATGGAGGCGAAGTTGGCGAACCCACAGAGCGCATACGAGGCGATGAGCTCAGACTTGGGAGACAGCAGGCCGGCCTGCGTCATCTCCACCATGCGCTGGAAGCCGACGATCTCGGTCAGCACGAGCTTGGTGCCGAACAGCTCGCCCACCAGGCTAGCCTCCGCCCAGGGGATACCCATCACCCAGGCGAGCGGTGCGAACACCATGCCGAGCAGGCTCTCGAGGCGCAGCGGGAGCTCTCCGGGACCGCGAATGAAGAAGATTGCCCAGCCGAGCACGAGCAGCCCTGCCATCGCGCCGCCGACGCGGAGCACACGCTCGTATGGCGGTTTCCACAACAAGACGTACGCCACCAGTAGCCCCAGCATCGCGACGCTCAACCGGACTACGCCGCTGGCATTGGCGAAAGCGCTTCCTGCCAGGCCCAGGGCGCCGTTCACCAACGTGATGAGTCCGAGGAAGGCGATGAGCATGCCGGCGATGTTGAGCGCTAGCGTGACGCCCTGGCTGGCTCCGCGTGCCGCCGCGTCGAGGATATTGGCATCGGCGGCGTCCACGTCGACGTCAACGGCCCCGGCGGTCTTCGAGGTCTCGGTCTCCGGAAAGAGCAGCTTCGCCATGATTAGCGAGGCCGGTGCCGCCATGACGCTCGCCGACAGGAGGTAGTCGGCGCGCACCCCGAGTCCGATGTAGGCAGCCAGCACGGCCCCCGACACGGTAGCGAAGCCGCCGGTCATCAGCGCCATGAGCTCCGAAGTCGTCATCGACGAAATGAACGGCGCGATGATGATCGGCGCCTCGGTTTGGCCCATGAACACGTTGGCTGCCGCGGCCAGCGACTCGGACCCGGATACCTTCATGGTGCGGTGCATTCCACGGGCCATCAGCAGCACGACGCGCTGCATCAAGCCGATGAAATAGAGCACCGAGAAGAACGAGGCGATGAATACCACCACGGGCAGTACTTGAAACGCCAGGATGAAGCCGGCTTGATCGCTGTGTGCGAGCGACCCGAAGACGAACTCGGAACCAGCATCGGCGAATGTCAGGAGGCGGGTCACCCCGGCGGCCAGCGCCGCGAAAACCGCCTGCCCCGGCGTCGTTTTGATAATGATGACGGCGAACGCCATCTGCAGGCCAAGACCCCACAGCACCGTGCGCGCGTTTACCGCGGCGCGGTTGCGCGACAGCCCATAGGCGATGCCGTACAGCACAACGAGTCCGATGATGCCGATCATGGGCGCTTCTCGCGGATCAAGGGTCGTTGGTCGTTCGGTGACGTCGACACGGTCAGCGCAGCTTGCACCAACTCGGTGGCGTGGTCCACGTCGGCCGCCGGCCCGTGGTGCAGCGTCACCCAGGCGGAATCGACATCGACCTGATCGCCGCACTTGGCATGCAGCTCGATGCCCGCGCCGAGGTCGAGCACGTCATCCTGTGTGTTCCTGCCGGCCCGAAGCGACACCCCGGCCTGGCCGATTGCGCGAGCGTCGAGCCCAGTGATGTAACCAGACCGTGGCGGATGGAGGCTACAACGGTGGGTGGCGGCAGGGAGCAACCCGGTGTTGGACAGGACCCGCGGGTCACCGTCCTGCGCCTGCACCAGAAGCTCGAAGCGCTCCGCGGCGGCGCCGCTGTCGAGGCACTCGGTAGCCTTGCGCAGAGCCCTGTCCGGGTCGTCGACGATGCCGCCAAGCTGCAACATCTCTGCTGCCAACTCAATAGTTACCGTGCGCAGATCGGCTGGTCCACCGCCGCACAGAACATCGATCGACTCCGCGACTTCGAGAGCGTTGCCGATGGTGTGGCCCAATGGCTGATCCATGGCAGTAAGCAATGCACTGCAGCGTAGCCCCGAGCCGCTCGCTACCGCGACGATACGATCGGCCAGTTCCCGTGCATCTTCGAGTCGGTGGAAAAAAGCTCCGCGCCCGACCTTCACGTCGAGCACCAGCGCGTGCGCGCCTTCGGCGATCTTCTTGCTGAGGATGCTGGCAGTGATGAGGCCGGTGTCGTCCACGGTCCCGGTTACGTCGCGAAGCGCGTACAGGCGCCTGTCGGCGGGCACCAACGTTTCTGTTTGCGAGCCCATCGCTACGCCGATGTGCTGGAGTTGGTCGCGGAAAGCGGTAGCCGAAAGATCGGTTCTGAGCCCCGGTATGCTCTCGAGCTTGTCGAGCGTGCCGCCGGTGTGGCCCAGACCACGCCCGGATACCATCGGCACTGTACATCCGGCGGCAGCCGCAAGCGGGGCCAGGATCAGGCTCACCTTGTCGCCGACGCCACCGGTGCTGTGCTTGTCGACCAGCGTCCCACCGATGTCGTCAAGATCGTATCGGTCGCCCGAGGCCACCATGGCTTCGGTCAACGCCACCGTCTCGCTGTCGGCGAGTCCACGCCAGCGGATTGCCATGAGCAGGGCTGCCATCTGGTAGTCGGGCACGTCCCCGTCGACGTAGGCAGCGATGGCCCGGCGGATCTCGTCGGGAGTCAGGGAGTCGCCACTTTTCTTGGATTCGATCAGATCGACAAAGCGCATCTCCGACCTCGCCCAAAAGCGATCTTGCCGGTGGAGGGTGCCGACCCCGAGCCTCGAGCGGCAGATAGTCTGGCACAGGACACTAGCAGGCCTCCCACTCGTGTGGTGCGCGCCGCGGACGTGCGGCATCTCCTAAGCAACACGCGCTCGGCAACGGCAGGGGCGGGATCGAACGGCTCCCGTGCTCGCTTGGTGCGGCCGTTTGAGCGCCCGACAACCGCTGTGCTAGCCTTGGAATTGCCTCTCCTGGATCTCCCCAAACCGATGCCGTCGCCGCCATGAGTGCATCGATGGCGACATGGTGAGTCGTGAAGAGCCAACGCTTTGCAGTAGTGGTTTTCGCGCTGTTGGTTGCTGCTGCGCCGGTCGCTTCGCAGCAAGGCGATCTTCAAGTTCGTATCGTCTCTCCCGAGAATGATACGTACGTGTCGGGAACGACGACGATCCGTCTCGAGGTGAACCAGGTAGCGGACACGGCCATCGCTCGCGTGACGATCAGGGTCGACGGTTCGGTGCTCGCGGTGCTCGAAGAGCCGCCGTGGGAGGTCGAATGGAACGCTGGCGAGGAGTTCAACCAGCATGTCGTCGACGCCGAGGTAGTGGACGTTACCGGGCGAGAGGACGCGGACACGGTCCTCACTCGCGACCTGGAAACCGCTGTCTTTCGAGCCGAGGTCAATGCCGTCCTGCTGTACGTCAGTGCGCTCGACGGCGGTGGACGGTACGTTCCCGGGCTCGCTGCTGATGACTTCGAAGTGTACGAGAACGGCAAGCGGCAAGACATCGCCAGCTTTTCTGCCGAGCCACGGCCGATGGTCGTGGGTTTGTTGCTCGACACGTCGGGGAGCATGCAGGAGGGAGCAAAGCTGGAGCGCGCGCGGCAGGGTGCGCTGGCGTTCTTGGATCAGATCGGGGGAGGAGACGAGGCCTTCG
Source organism: Acidobacteriota bacterium (assembly GCA_036012155.1). Taxonomy (GTDB): domain Bacteria; phylum Acidobacteriota; class UBA890; order UBA890; family WLXD01; genus DASCOT01. Next base: position 31 of record DASCOT010000149.1, on the reverse strand, counting down.
TGATGACGTTCGATTCGTTCCCGATGCTTCA
>DASCOT010000148.1:0-24234 GCA_036012155.1 Acidobacteriota bacterium | reverse complement strand
CGCGCCTGCTCCACTTCGGCCTCCCGGAGCTTGCGTACGATCTGCTCGGCGCTGTGCCTCTTACTCGGCATTCTGACCTCCCTTCTTCGACCCAGATCGTGAGATTACATCTGGATCCGTTTTTGGGGGTCAGGTCAGGCAAACCGCCAAGGAAGTCGAGGTCACCTACGTCCGCCATGGCCACGCCCGGCGAGTTCGCGCCGGTCGTTGCGTGCTCGCCTGTTACAACGCCGTGATTCCTTCGATGTGCGAGGAGCTGCCGGAGGCTCAAAAGCACGCGCTATCGAACGCACTCAAGTCGCCCCTTATCTACACCAACGTCCTGATCCGCAACTGGACCGCCTTCGCCAAGCTCGGTGTGAGCAGGGTGCGCTGCCCGGGGAGCTATTTCGAGAACGTGAACCTGCCGCCACCAATCAGCATCGGCAACTACCGACACGCTAGTACGCCCGAGGAGCCCATGGTCGTGCGCATGTGGCGCGTTCCCCTGGTGCCGGAGGCCCGCGGGCGGTCCGTGCCTGAGCAGTGGAAGGCGGCGCGCCGGGGTCTGCTGGCGACGACGTTCGCGACCTTCGAGCGCAAGATCAGGGACCAGCTCGGCCGGATACTGTCCGCCGGAGGCTTCGACCCGGCGCGCGACATCGAGGCCATTACGGTGAACCGCTGGCCGCACGGCTATGCCAAAGGCCTCGATCCGAAGACGGGTCAGATCGCGTGGAGGCCCCATGAGGTGCCGCCCGAGCGTGCCCCGTGGGTCACCGCCCGGCATCCTCGTGGCCGGATCGCCATCGCCAACTCCGACACCGGCGCACGGGCCATGACCGAGATCGCCATCGATCAGGCTCACCGCGCCGTGAGTGAGCTCTTGGCGGCGAAGGCCTAGCCACTAGTGCACCGCCAATTGTGTCTCGATGCGGGTGGGGGCTGCATCCACAACAATACGAGCGACCATTGGCGAACTCCGGTTCCACATGGATGGCTCCGGAGCTGCTCAGTCCTCCAGCTGAGAAAGTACATCCTTGATGGCCTGGATCGCGGCCGATTTGTCGCCTGTCCTCATATTGACCATGATCCGAATGCCGTCCTGTTCCTCTTGGATGACCTTGACCAGCGCGCGGGTCTCATGGGCCATCAGGATGCCACCGACCGATTCGGCTCCGGCGCAGGGGCTCGCCTAGCTGGTCGTTCCGCCAGCGTGGATCCCCGACCGTCACGGCGATAGACTTCAGGCCCCATCCACCCCTCTCGGTTAGCGCCATGGGACGCAGCTCGCCAGAGACGCCGGGCGGCTGGCGCGAAACAGCGCGACACGTGATTCCAGACGACGATCGTATTCCCGTCGAGCGTCGAGGAAAGGCACAACACCGATGAGCAAGATTCAGAGAAGGGACTTCATCAACGGAGCTCTGATGGCGGCAGGAGCCTCCATGTTCCCGTTCGGAGGCGAGAAGGACTCTGTTCTGGCCGCCCTCCAAGCACCGTATTACCCGCCAGCGGAAACAGGACTAAGAGGCAGCCATCCGGGCTCGTACACACACGCTCATGCCCGAGCACGCGATGGCAAGTCCGATTGGGGGCCAACTACGAAGCTGAACGAAGAGTTCGACCTGGTGGTCGTAGGTGGGGGGATCAGCGGACTGTCGGTTGCCTATTTCTATCAACAGGTTCATGGACGGGACAAGAAGGTACTAGTCCTCGACAATCATGATGACTTCGGTGGCCACGCCAGGAGAAATGAGCACACAGTCGGTGGTGTCACGACACTCATCTTCGGTGGATCGGAGAGCTTACAGAGTCCCCATGCGTTCAGTGATGTCGCGAAAGGACTGCTAGACGACCTGGGCGTAGACCCGGATCGATTCAACACCGCCTATGACTTCGACTTCTTGAAGCGACACGACATGGAGTCGGCCACCTATTTCAACAAGAGAGTCTTTGGCGAAGACAAAGTCGTAAGGCATCCCTACTGTGGCTACCCGTTCTATCTCCAGAGCCTCAAGCCGCCAGCGCTGTCCCACGAAGAGGCGGCACGACAGGCCCCTTTGAGCGAGAGAGGCAAGGAGCAGTTGCTCACCGTCCTCAAGGGTGGTCTACACGTGTTGCCGGTGCCCCCAGAGGAATTGCAGGACTACATCTCCACCCATTCCTACTTCGATTATCTCCAGACGACCCTGGGTGTCGATGATCCCCAGGTCCTACGGATGGCCCGGCATTCCGTTGTCGATGTCGATGGCGGGGGTGGCGACGTCATGACCATATCCGAAGCCCTCGGATGTGGGGCCATGGGTCTAGATCCGTCGTCACTCGAAGACGTAATGGGAAGGGAGGAGTACAGCGACTACGTAGACAACTATGGATATCTGTATGAAGAGGGAGATCCGTACATACATCACTTTCCCGACGGCAATGCATCCATTGCACGCCTACTCGTACGGAAGATGATTCCCGGCGTCGGACCAGGGAACAACGCAGACGACATTGTGCTGTCGAGATTCCAGTATGACGAGCTGGACAAAGCCAGCAACGGCGTACGAATCAGATTGAACAGCACGGTTGTCAATGCGGTCCATCGCGGCGATCCCGACAGCTCGAGCGAGGTGACCGTCACCTACGTCAATGACAACAAGTCCTATCAAGTAACAGGCAGAGCTGTCGTGATGGCCTGTTACAACATGATGATTCCCCACCTGGTCCCCGACCTTCCAGCCGATCAGGCAGCCGCCCTGAAGCGTCTAGTGAAGATCCCCTTGCAGGCCACCACCATCGGGTTGAGGAACTGGAGGGCATTCAAAGAGATGGGGATCGCGATGGCCATGTCGCCGGGAAACGTGCACCAGGTGGTGGGAATCGACTATCCGATAAGCATGGGCGGCTACGAGTTCACCGCAACGCCGGACGACCCCTGTGCCATCTACATGACGAGTTGTCCACTTGGAGAAACCGTTGGCGCACCTCCCGTCGAACAGTTCCGCGAAGCAAGACACAGAATGCTGGCGCTGGAGTTCGAAGACTACGAGAAAGAAATCAGGGAACACCTGAGCGGCATGCTGCCAAAGAACGTATTCGAGTTCGACAGAGATGTTGAGAGCATTACCGTCAATCGCTGGGCGCATGGGTACGCTCATAGTGGCTATAGGCTGTATGACCCTGACATGCGCAGAATGGCAGCAAGGGGACGCCAACCCTTTGGCCGGATAACCATTGCCAACATAGACTCAACCGGCAGTTCTCTGGCGAACGTTGCAATAGACCAGGCATGGAGAGCAGTGACGGAATTGGGCTGAGGCGGGCCGGGGAAGGCCAACCTGTAGACAGCGCTGACCCGGTGCCGGCGTGATCTAGGTTCTCTCTGCCCATGGATACTGGAATTCGGGTCGAATGACGTCAGTCAACAGCTCCTGCACGGCTCGATGGGCCTGGTCGAACGCCGCCTGCGTGAGCGAGATCGCGGCGGCATCCGAGTTGGCGATCGCGACGCGCCCGAATCTCTGGCGGCCAACGACCCACGGGGCCTCGTCGTAGCCCCAGTCCGGATCGTATAGATCGTTGGCCCCCCCGGCGTAGCCGTGCGGCCAGCGGCCGACCGTGATGCCGGCGATGTCCCGGGCCGGATCGAAGCCACCCTCGCCCAGGGCCCGGCCGAGCTGGTCGCGGATGTTGCGCTCGAACGTCTCGAACGGCGTCGCCAGCAGCTCCTCGCGCCCGGCGCGGAACTGGTCGCGCGCCGACAACCCCGGCCGGTTGGGGGCACGCTGCAACCACAGCATGATCGGTTCCTCGGGAGACGCCGAGTGTCGGTAGTCCCCCAGGTTCACGCCCCAATCCAGATCAATGAACTCGCAGAATCCACCCGGGCTATGGATGTCTTGGACGCCGAGATTCTGGAAGGCAGTCCAGTTGCGGATCGCTACCTGCGTGTAGCAGTAGGGCTTGCGCACGGCCATGCGCAGCGCCGCGGCCTGCTCGTCCGGAAGCTCCGGGCACAAGTAGGGGATCATGGCGTTGTAACAAGCCATCACACAGGTATCGGCGGCCACCGAAAGCGCCTTGCCGTCCTGCACGTACGTCACCGTCACGCTCGGTGCATCGCGACGCTCACCCGCGTGACGCACCCCGACGACGGTGGAGTTCAGGCGGATCCGTACGGGGCTCGTGGCAAGATCGAGTTGCGAATAGCGCACCGGCGTAGTCACCGAATCGTGCATCGTGCTGCCGGGTAGTGCCGACGGGATGAGCCAGCGCACCAGGAGGCGAGCCACACCGGCGTTGCCGTCGGGAAAGTGCAGACCGTTGAACGGGTTGCTTTCCCAGGCGGATTCCTCCTGGTCGCGCGGCAGGCCGAGGCCCTGGAGGCCGGGAAACGTTCTCTCACGAAACGCACCCCAGGCGCTGTACGTTTCGATCCCTGCTGCCCCGTTCGCGTCTCCCCGCTGCCGCATGTAGGGGATCACGTCCTCACTGACGCCCACTACGTTCAAGATGAAATCCTGGTAGCTCATCTTCCGTAGGCGATCGATCTTCTGTTCCACCGTGAGCCCCGGCAGATAGTCCGTCCTATCGACGAACAGTGTCAGGATGTCGCGCCTGGCGTCCTCCGATAGCGGCGTTTGGGAGAGGTACTCCGTCCAGCGGTCGCGCCCTCTTTCGCCGCGCACACCCCTGGAGAAGGAGCCCCAGGGCTCGCCAACGACGAGTCGATCTTCACCGAATACCTCGCGGGGGAAGAACACGCCGGACTGTAGGCCCAGCCTCCTGTAGAGGCCGAACGCGCTGCCGCGTGGCAAGTTCGCAGCTTCCAGTCCGATGTCCTCGAGCAGCGACACACCTGCCGGCGGGTAGTCACCGTCGATGAACTGGGTGCCGCCGTAGCCGACGAGCTTGCGGCCGTCGACATCGAACTCCACGCGCCTCGCATGCCCGCCGAAGTCGTCGTGGTTGTCGAGGACCAGCACCGAGGCGTCGGGGAGCGCCTTGCGGAAGTAGTAGGCGGCAGCAAGGCCGCTGAGCCCGCCGCCGACGACCACCAGGTCGTAGTGCTCGCCCGAATCCGCCGCCTCGCCCCAGGACTTGCCGTCGCGCATCTCGTGGGCGACCTCGAAAGAGCCGTCGTGGCTACCCCGCATGCCGGTCAGCTTCGGTGGGTAGTACTCATCACCCGATGCGGAGACATCCTGGTGTGAACCACCCCCCGCCGCAGTCGCGCTGTGCTCTCGGGTGGCTCCCAACGAACCGATGGAACCTACCCCGCCCACTGCAACGCTTGCCCCGTTGAGAAAGTCACGACGGGTGATCTCGCGGTTCATGCCCAGTTCGCGGTCGCTCTTCTTCACGATTCGTTTCCTCGGTTGGTGTTGCTCGGCCGATCAGTGGGCCTGGTGACAACTACAGGGTCCTCTCGTCGGTGATCAGCGCGTCGACGGCCAGCTTTCTTGCCGCGCAAGCACCAACTGGAACCAAACACGCCCGTTAGGCTTAGTAGTCCGCTGCTCTATCCAGCTGAGCTACGGGCGCCCGCGCCGCCGTCCAAGCTCCCCCTGATGATCTCGCCTTCCAGGATGACCGCTTCGGGTCGAACCTCGTGGATCTCGTAGCGATCGATTTCGAACAGGTTGCGATCCAACACCACAAGGTCGGCGAGCTTGCCCACCTCGATCGAGCCGAGCTGGTCCTCCATGCGGAGCTGGTAGGCGCCGCTCAAAGTGTATCCCTTGAGCAGATCCTCCAGGTCCAGCCGTTCGCTCAGCGGCAGCCTTATCGGCGCGGCCTCGCCCTGTTCGTGGTATTGGCGGTTGTGGCCTATCTGCATTCCCAGATAGGGGTTGGCCCGCTCCATGCCCCCGAGCGATGTCACGTCGCTGGAGAAGGTCACCACCGCGCCGTCATCCAGTAACGGCTGCACCAACAGCATCCTCGCGAAGCGCTCTTCGCCAAGGGTGCGGTGGGTCAACGGCAGCCGATCTCCCAGGCCGTGCCATTGGGGCGTGTAGTTGGCAATGACACCCAGCTGTTCGAAACGCGGGTAGTCCACCGTATCGATGATGTCGAGGTGACAGATGGTGACGCGTGGATAGAACTCACCGTCGACCGAACTGCGCGCTGCTTGCACGGCATCCAGCGCAATGCGAACGCCCCGGTCGGCCACGATGTGCAAGTGCAGATCGATCCTGGCTTCGTGAAGCTGCACGATGAAGTCACTCAACTCCTCGGTGTCGAGGAGCGTAGCGCCGCGGTTGCCCGGATCATCGCTGAACGGCTCGAGCACCGCGCCGGTACGAATCTCGTCCGTGCCGTCGAAGTGAATCTTGATGGTGTTGAACGTCAGACGCTCGCTGCCGTAGGTGCGGCGCAGCCGCTGTAGCTCATCGATCGCGCCGGACACCTGATCGGGCACGAAGATGTGATAGCTGCCCTCGTAGCGAACCGGCAGGCGACCGGCTGCCTCTAGCTCGGCAAGCAGCGAGTACGTGAGATCGTGGAAGCTGTTGTTGCCAGCGTCCAAGAGCGTCGTGACGCCGTGGCTTGACAGGTACTCCAAGAAGGTGTCGATACCCTCCTTGTTGGACTCCCGGTCAACGTCAATAAGGTGCTGCGCATAGGGCCAGGCGGCCCATTCCTTGATCCAGCCGGTAGGCTCCCCAGCCGCATCCCGTACGAAGTATGAGAGACCGGGTACCGGATCGGGTGTGTTGCTGTCGATCCCCATCATCTCGAGCGCCACGGAATTGACCCAAACGTTATGGACGCTTCCTAACATCACCGGTCGATCGGGTACGACGCGATCCAGATCCCTCTTGTGTGGGCCCGCGACTCCGTACAGATCCGCGGACCAGCTACCCATCTCGATCCAGGCAAGGTCCGGGTTGGCTTCGGCGTACGCCTCCACCGCAGCGAGGATCTCCTCCTTGGTCCCACCCCCAGGTAACCTCCCTCTGGGACCGCCACCCAGGGGGAACGCGGTATACCCGGCCGTCTCCCGCCCCATCAGACCCGGGTGTGTATGGGAATCCACCAGACCGGGGATTATCAGCTTGCCGCCGAGGTCAAAGCGATCGGTATCGGGGCCGACGAAGCTCTGCACACCCGCGTCGTCGCCCACGTAGACGAACCTGCCGTCCTTGATCGCGACGGCTTCAGCCCAAACCTGCGCTTCGTCGACGGTAAAGAACTTACCGCCTCGCAAGACCGAATCGGCAGGACCGCCAGCATCATCTGGCGACGCGTCCTCCGTTGGCGGCTGACAAGCCGATATGCTCAGGCTCGCCAGCAAAAGGATCCACAGCCGAGCCCTGGTTTCAGTCATCGATCCTCCAACCACTGTCTACCTCCCGGGATTCCGGCATGACTCTTGTTGAATCACTTTGTTGGCTTGGTAAGTAGAGGGACGCGTGGATGCAACCACTGATCGTTGGGCTCCTCAAGGGGTTCGCTGCGGGACAACTTCCAGACCGCGTTCCTCGAGGCGCAGTTCAAAGCGCAGCAGATCCTAGCGGCGAGGCTACGCGTCATCTCGACAGTACCCTGGGGCCGCTGGTGGATCCGGTCGTGTCCGGCAGGACGGTGACGATCAGGGCGTGGTCATTCGTTTCGAGAGTGGCGTGGTCGAACTCGACCGCGAGGCCCTCAGCCTCGATCCTAACCCTGTCACCGTCCCAAGCTACTACCGGCTCGCCGGAGGAGCCCGCAACGACGATTCGGCGGAGCCCGGCGAGGAAGGGGTGCTCGCCCGCGGGTTCAGACATCGCGATGACCCCGTCGAACGACCCGCGCACGAAGTGCGGGTTCTCGAGCCGGACCTCGCCCCGTGGGTGCCGCGCGAGAAGCCGGTGGGTGTGCAGGGCCCGACCGTTGACGAGAAGCTCTACGGCCATGGGATCGAACTGCTCGAGCCGGAGCCGATCTCGTTCGTCTGCCAGGCGCACGATGATCTGTGGCCCGCGCTGGTCGAATGCCTCCTGCAGTGCCGCTCGCTGTTCGGAGAGCTCGGCAACTTCCGAACCCGAACGCGCGGCAATACCGGCCACCTCGTCATCCGTGAACGCCGCGGGGGAGACCCTGGTCCGCGCAACGGGGGTTCCGAGCAGCTCGGCGAACGTCGCTTCGGGTTCGGCGTCGAGCGTGCTCTTCCACGACGGCATCAGGCGGTCGAGAATGACAGCGATCGCCGCCCCCGTCTCGTAGCAGCGCCAGCGGATGCCTCCCGGTCCCCGTGGCTCGCGCAGCCGCGACGTGTCGTCCGCGGCCCGGAGGGTCGAGCGTCCCACGTAGACCGCCGTGCCCTCCTGCAGCTCGAGGGCGATTTCGTAGGCGCGGTGCTCCGCCCGCAATCGCGACATCCGGTCGTTGCGGATCCGGAGCGCGGTGGTCGCCCAGGCCGCGCTCGTCTCGTCGGCCTCGGCTTCGACCGCCCGCGCCAGCGCCTCCTCCTCAAGGAGCAACTGGCGATAGTTGTCGACGTCGCCCACGGGATAGCTGTACCGCGACATCTCGTCAGGTCGCCAGGTCGGGTGCAGCGGTCTCGAGTAGAGATGGAAGATCTCGTGGAACAGGATGTGGGCCTCGTACTCGACCGGTCGCCCGGGCTCGAGGGTGAGGAGCAACGTCGCGGTGGCGAGACCGCCGATCTCAGCGTTCGAGTTCCACCGCATCGCGGGGTGCTTGCCGGCAAAGACCGAGACCCCCGGCCGGCCGTTGAGGGGCTCGAACTCGCTCGGGGGCGCAGGGTGGCGGAACAGCAGCGTTCGACTGCCGTCGTAGATCGCGGCCGGGTAGGCACCGGCATCGAAGCCGGGCCAGAGCTTCATCTCCACGGCGCGATCGAGCGCGGCCACGACCTCGAACGGGTCTACGACCTCGATCTCGGCCACGGCCGCAGAAAGTCCGGCGAGGACGAGAAGCATCGCGACCATCGCTGAATTCGGCAACAGCCTCTCGAGCATGTCCAAGCGCTCCGCTTCGCCGGCTCCAACAACCTCTTTCCAGCTCTCTTGCTGGAGACTCTGCCGGTTTGCCGAACGTCCCCGCGAGGTCCAGCGAGCCTCCCGAGAGCGTTTCCCTAGATCAGCGTCGACGACCTTTGCAGTAGCTCACATCGCGAACGCGCGGAGCTCGCTTGCCCTCACTCGACCGGATTCAACTCGATCCACATCTCTGCGATCCGGCCGTTTTCGATGCGGACGATATCGATTCCGGTGTACAGCGACTCCTCCCCGGACTCTTGAATTCCAGTCATTGTCCAGCGGAAGGCCACGAGGTTGCCTTCCGCAACGACCTGGCTGTGCTCGAAATCAGTACCGCCGGGGAAGTACCTATGGTCGACCTCGGCTATCTGTCGCGCTTTGTCACGACCGGTGACGTCCGGCGATCCATAGTGGATCACGGGGTTCGCTACGAAGATCTCGTCGATAAGGTCGAGGTTCTTCTCCTGGATTACCTCCATGTGATACCGGTCCGCCAGGGCCTTGTTCGCCTCCAGTCCGTCGCCGCTCTGAGCCGCCACGGTCCCGACAAGTAGGAGGGGTACTAGTGCGGCCGCTGCTGTGGACTTGCCAATCATGACGACTCCTTTCAACTGGTACGTGGATGCAATCCGTCGGGTGCAACAACCAATCTAACAGAGCCCTGGTTGTGTTGGTCGTGTCGGCATCCTTCAGGTTCGCTCCGCCCAGGGGTATTGGAACTCGGGCCGGATGACGTCGGTCAATAGCTCTTGGACCGCACGGTGTGCCTGGTCGAACGCCGCCTGTGTGAGACAAGTCGCGGCGGCATCGGAGTTGGCGATGGCGATCCGCCCGAACCGCTTACGGCCCAATACCCAGGGAGCCTCGTCGTACCCCCAGTCCGGGTCGAAGAGATCGTTGCTCGCTCCCGCGTATCCGTGGGGCCAGCGGTTGACGAAGATGGCCTCGATGTCGCGGGCGGGATCGAAGCCTCCCTCCCCCAGGGCACGAGCAAGCTGAACCCTGATGCCACGCTCGAACGTCTCGAACGACATGCTCAGAAGCTCCTCTCGTGCGGCCCGCCACTGGTCCCGTACGGGAAGCCCCGGGGCGATCGGAGATGCCCAGAGCCTCAGAGCGACCGGATCGTCGGGCAACTGGCCGGTCTGGTAGTCCCCGAAGCTGTTGCTCCAATCATCGAGGCTGACACTTTCGAAGTACTCGCCCGGGCAACGGATGCGCGCCACACCGAGCCGCTCGAATGCTCGCCAGTCGCGAATCATGACGTTGGCCGCAACGAAGGGTCTGCGCACGGCCATATGCAGGTGTTCCTTCTGCTCCTCCGGCAGCTCGGGACACAGATGCGGGATCACCGCGTTGTAGCAAGCCATCACGCAGGTGCCTCCGCGCACGCGATGCGCCTGGCCGTCGCGTACGTACGTGACGTCCACGGCGTTCGCGTTGGCCCGATCGCCCACGTGGTGGGCGTTCACCACCGTGCTGTTGAGACGGATGCGCACGTCGTTGTCCGCTCGGTCGAGGGTCGAGTACCGGACCCGCGTCGGCACCGAATCGTTCATCGTCGTGCCCGGTAGCGAACCCGGAATCAGCCAGCGCACGAGCAGGCGGGCGACGCCAGCCATTCCGTCGGGGAAGTGCATGTCATCGAACGGATTCTCCAGCCCGGGGAACCCGTCTCTCGCAGGCCGCTCCCCGAGCCCGAGGCCCTGGAGCCCTGGTAAACCGCTGTAGCGGAACGCAGCCCATGCGCTCAACGTATCGATATCGGCTATGCCATTGGCATCCGGGAGGCGGCGCGCGAAGAAGGGGATCACGTCCGGGTGGACGCCGACGACGTCCAGCAGGTAGTCCTGATAGCTGATCTTGCGGAGCCGAGCGATCTTGTCCTCCACCGACAATCCGGGGAAGAAATCCTCCTGCGTCTGGTACAGCCTGGCGATACCCTCGCGCGCGCTGGACGACAGCGGCGTCGTCTGAAGCCATTCCGTCCAGGCCTCCGGCTCGTCCGATCCGGGTTCTCCTACAACCAGCCGATCCTCACCGAACGTCGCCTCGTCGAACAACACCGCGCCTCCCAAACCCCGCTCTCGCGCCCGGAAGCTACGGCCCACGTTGGCACGCCCGTACACCTCCGCATCGACACCGATGTCGTGCATCAACTCCAGGCCTTCGTACGTATAGGCTCCCGTGATGTACGCGGTACCGCCGTAGCAGATGACCTGGCGCCCGTCGACGGCGTGCTCATTCCGGATCGCGTGCCCTCCGAAGTCCTCGTGGTTCTCCAAGATCAGGACCCGAGCCTCGGGCAGCGCCTTGCGGAAGTAGTAGGCCGCCCCGAGGCCGCTCAACCCGCCACCCACCACGATCAGGTCGTACTCCTCCCCTGTTTCCTGCGGGTCGTCCCATGTCTTGCCGTCCCGCATCTCATGAGCTACCTCGAACGACCCCGGATGGCTGCCCCGCAACCCGGTACGTGTCGGCGGATAATAGGTCTCCTGGCTCGCAGACTGATCGACTATCGGAGATGCGGCCGGAGCGGGCCGGGCATCGCGCCCCTGCGCCTCCACATCCCCCGACACAAGGATCGCTCCCGTGATCGCGATGCTCGTTCCGCTCACGAAGTCGCGACGGTTGATTTCCCGGTCCATGCCCAGCTCGCGATCGCTCTTCTTCATTTCATATCTCCTCGAGCGTCAATGTGTGGGCAGTGAGACAGCGCCGCTGACGCAGTAGTCGAAAAATTCCCTTGGGACAACACAGAACTGTAGAAGTCTGCCGTGGCCAGGCGATCCCTGTCTACCTCGATGCCCAGACCGAGTGGAGCCGGTGCCACTGTTGTGCGCTTGTAGTGTGATGCCGAACGCAGGCTCCGGCTGCACCCGTGGCCCCGCCTCCCTCACCGAACCCGCTCGAACCGGAAGTTCCTCACCCGGCCGGAGTCCAGGACGAACCCGCTGATCTGCCCGTCGGAGCGCCGCTGGAAACGGAGACTCCCCGCGCTTCCCATTAGCACGTCACGTGCCACCTCGGTGAGCTCCACGGGGTTGCGCTTGAGCCAATGAAGGACCAGCGTGTCCTCGTTCGTATCGATGTAGTAGACGACCGGGAGCTCGGGGCTCTGATAGGCGCCGATGTAGTCGAGCAGATTCGAAGTGTCGTCCAACGGAACCATCTCCGCCGCCATATCGATGGAGCTCTCGTCGCCGGGCGGCCACAGGGCCATTGCCGTCGCCTCGCCCGTCGTGGGCTCGAACCTCGCGACCCGATCGAGCCGCGGAATCAGGAAACGGCCTTCGCCTGTATGCACGATCTCGAAGTCCGTTTCGCCGACACGCAGCTCGAGCGCTCCCTCCGAGCTTGCGATCTGCAGGGGAATCCCGCGCTCCTCCCACCAGTACACGCCCTCGACGTGGGACAGTGCGCCCTCGTCGATCGGCACCGGCGGAGCTGCGGCGCTGGCATCGTCCGGCGCGCCGGTCTCACCCGCAACGGGTTCGAGCTGCTCCTCGAGGTAGATGTCGGCAACCGCTCGTGCCAGCTGGCCGGGATTCGTCTGGGCCAGATTGCACAACACCACGAAGCTGTAACCGTGATCCGGAAAGCGCAGGAAGTTCGAACGGTAGCCCGCGTCGGCGCCACCGTGGCCGACCGTCCGAGCTCCCCGGTAGCTCCCGTGTGTCAGCCCGAATGCATAGTCCTGATCCTCGCCGTCGTTAAGCGTGCCGCGCCGGTGCATGAGGTCGAGGAAATCCCGGCCACCCACGGCAGGGTCGATGAAGTTCCGATCCCAACGCGCCATGTCCTCGACGGTCGTCAGCAAGCTCGTCGCGCCGACGGTGTCGAAGTTGGTCACGCTGAGCTGAAATACCGAGTCGCCCTCGTCCCAGCGGTAGCCGTACGCCTGGCCCTTGACGATCTCTGAGAAGTCGTCGCGGAAATGTGTGCGGCTCATACCGAGCGGGTCGAAGATCCGGCTAGTCGTGAAATCGCGCAGCGACTGGCCGCTGACCGCTTCCACGATCAGGGCCAACAGCGTGTAACCCGTGTTCGAGTACGTGTAGCGGTCACCAGGCCGGAAGTTGAGGTCACGCTGCCTCTTGATCAGGTAGATGACGTCGCTGTCCGTGATCAGGTCGCGCGAGTAGCGCCATCCGGACATTCCGAGCAGCGACCACTGATCCCGGATACCGCTGTTGTGGTGGATCAGATTGCGGATCGTGATCGGGTGCTCGAACTCGGGAACCCAGGGCAGATGCTGCTGGATCGTGTCGTCGAGCGAGAGCTTGCCGTCGAGTGCGAGCAGAGCAATCGCCGCGGCGGTGAACTCCTTGGAGACGCTGGCCACGTGGAAGATGGTGTCGGTCCGGTTTGGGACGTCGTGGTCGAGGTTCGCCATGCCGTAGCCGCGCATGAAGGCCACCTCGCCGTTCTCGACGACCGACACGGCGCAACCCGGACCGTTGGTGGTGTCCCAACCGGCGAACACCTCGTCGACACGGTCCTCTGTGGTGGGTTCGGAGCCCCGGTCTTGGCCGACGAGTGCAAGGGAGGCGAACAGCGCGAGTGCGATACCGCCGGCCTGCGGCAATAGGTGCATGGCGTGGCTCCCGAATCTCGGCATTGGAAACTGTGCCCGCAGTCTAGCAACAAGTCGGCGAGTCTCCAGAGAAGCCGATGGCGGACGTAAAGCGGGCCGTTCGGCGCCCCGTGGACCTTCGCATGGCCTGACGATACGCTTCACGCGCTCACCCGGGCGCGACACCAATCTTGATCGTGATGTCGCTAGCGAGAGAAGGAGTCGATTGAATCAAACCGTGAGTCGAGCTATTGCCGGTATCGCTTGCCTGGCGGTAGTGGCGTGCAACGGTGGCGCGAATCCTTACGCCGACAAGTTCACCGACGTTGATCCGGCCTGGGCGGTCACTGCCGACGAGGGCTACGAGTGGGCGCTGGTCAAGAATGCCAACCTGCCGGCGATGACCGGTAGCCCGGAGTGGAACAACTACGTCGGGTTCCTGGAGGACAAGCTCCGGGAATACGGCGTAGTCGACATGCACCGCAACAGCTGGACGTACGATCGCTGGTTCACGACGAAGGACAACAGTGGCTGGTCGTTGGTGTCAGACGGGGAGCCGGTACGCGTGGCTCATTACGCCATGAACTCCGGCAGCACCGGCCCGGAGGGGATCACGGCGGAGATGATCTACTACGACCACGATAATCCGCCCGACTCCATCGAGGACAAGATCGTGGTGTTTCCGACGCGACCGCACCCGGAACCTCCCTACGACGACTACTACATCAAGAACTTCACCTTCAACGACTACGAGTGGCGCGCCAATGACGACACGTACTGGCAACTGTTCCAGTTCGTGCCCCCGGAGTTCAGCATCACGTTCGATATCTGGTGGCAGCTGCGGCAGAGTTTATGGCGCATCGCGGTAGAGGGAGGCGCAGCGGGTCACGTCACCGTCTACGACATGGCCTTCGGGCGCAGCGAAGGACTGGTGGCCCGACCGATACCTCCTCTGTATCAGTTGCCGGGACTATCTCTGAGCCGTGAGGATGGGGCCAAGGTGATCGCCGATGCCAAAGCGGGCAAGACCGCCACGCTGCGGCTGGAGGCAACCGTCGAGGCGTCGGAGGCCTACCAGACGATCTCGTACCTGCCGGGTCGCGACTACGGCACCCCGCTGGACGAGCAGATCCTGTTGATTAACCACACAGATGGCCCTTCGATCACGCAGGACAACGGTGCGCTGGGTCTGCTGGCGATCGTCAAGTACTTCTCCAACATTCCGCAGGAGCACCGGCCGCGAACACTCACCGTCTTTCTCGACAACCGGCACTACTATCCGGGACAGGAGCGCGCGGCGCACGAGGTGAGTTGGCTGGAGCGCCATCCCGAGGCCAAGGACCCCTTGGTGGGCATCATTCAGACCGAGCACATGGGCGAGAACGACTACCGCGAGGTGGACGGAGTGGTCGAGCCGGTGGGACTGGCCGAACAATCGTACCTCTGGTCGCGTAACAATCAGGTGCTCATCGACGCCGCGGTTGCCGCCGCCCAGGTGCATGGCTGGGAGCGCGTGCAAGTAGTGGTACCCGAGCGGCCCGGAATCAACGGCGGCCTGCAACAGGTGTGGTGGGGGGTAGGATCCCGGGCTCTGCGCGGCTGCCCGCAGTGCCTCGATCTGCCCGGCTACGGCCTCGGCGGGTTTCTCGGTCTGTATTGGACGACGGCGAGTGGGATCGAGCGCTGGAACAAGGACCTGTTCGAGGACCAGGCGAATACGATGACGCGGCTGACCGGTGTGTTGATGACTGCTGATCTCGACGAGATTCGGCCCGAATAGGCTTCGGCGATAGCGAACCAGAGGGGACAAGCGTGGAGGCATCCAAGCCGGAACACCGGGTGTCGCGGCGACAGCTCGTTCAGGCGATCGCGGCGGTGGGTGCCGGCGGATCGCTGCTGCCGGGCGGGCTGCTTGCGCCATCGATTAGTCTCGGTGTGAGGAGACTAGAAGATGGCCTGACGCGCGGCTCGCCGGACGAGGCGAAGGTGGATTCGCGCGTCGTGCTCGACTTCGTCGATGAGGTGTTCGCCAACGACCTGGATCTGCACAGCTTCATGCTCTATCGGCATGGGAAGGTCGTTGCAGAAGGCTGGAGCTGGCCTTACGAGAGCACCCGGCCTCACATCATGCATTCGCTGACCAAGAGCGTGACCGTCTGCGGCGTTGGCCTGGCGATGGCTGAGGGCCACTTCTCTCTTGAAGACAAGGTCGTGTCGTTCTTCGACGACGAGCTGCCCGATGTCGTGAGCGACAAGCTTGCGGCCATGAGCGTCCGGGATCTGCTGACCATGCAGGCTGGGCACGCCGAGAGTGTATCCGGATCGGTATTCCGGCCGATCAAGACGAGTTGGGTGGTGGAGTTCTTCAACATCCCGGTCGTGAAGGAGCCCGGTATCGAGTTCCTGTACAGCAGCGCATTGAGCTTCATGCTGTCTGCCATCGTCACGAAAACGACGGGTGAGGCCGTGCGAGATTACCTCGAGCCTCGCATGTTCCAACCGCTCGGCATCTCGGGCTTGACCTGGGGCGCTAGCCCGAACGGCATCAGCTCGGGTGGCAACGGGCTGACCTGGACGACGGCCGATTGCCTGAAGCTCGGCATCGTGCACCTCGACAAGGGCCGATGGGACGGCGAGCAGCTGCTGCCACAAAGCTGGGTCCAGGAGGCAACACGGGCCCAGGTGCCGGACGGAAACTACGGCTACCAATGGTGGGTCAATGAAGCTGCTGACGCCTACTACGCCGAAGGCGCCTTTGGTCAGTTCTCCGTGGTGTTCCCGAAACATGATGCCGTGCTCGCGATCACGGCCGGCGTGCCGCGAGGATCGCCGCTCGAGTCTCTGATCTTCAAGCACTTCCCGGCCGCGTTCGGCGACGCAGGCCTCGCTCAGAGCGATGCGGCCACGAGCGAGCTCCAGGACAGGCTCGACAACCTCAGGCTGCTGCCGCTTGCCCGTCACACGACGTCGCCGATGGCGCAGCAGGTCGCCGGAAGGACATACGCCATCGAGCCCAACGACGACAACGTATCCACGGTCAGATTGGATTTCTCCGACGGCCGGGCGAACTTCCGGCTGGCCGATCATCGGGGTGAGCATCTGGTGCGTGTCGGACTGAGCGACTGGATCGAAAGCAGTACCGGCATCACGGGTAACAAGCTGCATCACCAGTACCAGTCGGACGACATGTTGGTCGTTGCCCACGGCCAATGGTGGGATGAGCACACGTTCGAGATGACCTGGCAGTTCGTCGAGACAGCGTGGGTCGATCACGTGGTGTGCCGGTTCTACGGTGATCGCATCAGCGTTGACCGAAGGACCAACGCCAACTACGCGCCGCTCGTTGCCCCGACCCTGCGCGGCACAGCCCGGCGACAGTAACGCCTACGGCCGCCGGTTCTGCAGTGCCACGAGCGCCGGCCCCGCCACGCCGATGATCGCGGCAGCCCAGAAAACCAAGGCGATGGGAGAGCTGAACAGGACCTCCCAATTTCCTCCCGACAGCGCCAGCGATCGACGAAGGCTGCGCTCCATGAGCGGGCCTAAAACCACTCCGAGAATCACCGGAGCGAGGGGAAATCCGGCGTTCAGCATGACGTACCCGAGGACGCCAAATCCCGCCATGAGTACGACGTCGAAGCCGCTTCGGTTGACCGAGTAGACCGCCACGACCGTCAGCGCCGAGACCGCCGGGAGAAGGATCCAACGAGGGATCGACAGGACTCGCACGAAGATCCCGACCAGGGGGAGATTCAGTGCCAGGAGCAGGATATTCCCCAGAACCATCGACGCCGCCACGCCCCAGAAGACCTCCGGGTTGCGGTTGAGCAGAAGCGGCCCCGGCACGACCCCCATTCCGAGCAGGGCCCCCAGAAGGACGGCCGTCGTGCCGCTGCCGGGCACGCCGAGCGTCAGGAGGGGAATCATCGCTCCCACGGACGCGGCATTGTTGGCCGACTCCGGAGCCGCGACGCCGCGCAGATCACCCTTCCCGAACGTGCCTTCGCGATCGGAGATCCGCTGCTCGAGCGAGTAGGCCAGGAACGTGGCGATCGTCGCCCCGGCGCCGGGGAGTACCCCGGTGAAGAAGCCAGTCACCGTCCCCCGCACGATGGTCCATGCCGACTCGGCGAGCTCCTTCGCGGAGACCATCACTCGTCCGACGGCATGATGAGCCTCTGAACCCGGCTCCGTTGCGATCAGCAAGCGCAGCACCTCGCCGACGGCGAACAGCCCCAGTGTGACGACGACGAAATCGATCCCGTCGTAGAGGCGAAGCTGGCCGAACGTGAAGCGCGGCACGGCGGAATTCGGATCCATTCCGACCGACGCGATCAGCAGCCCGATCGCCGCCGAGATGATCCCCTTGAGCACCGTGCGTCCCGAAAGGGACGACAGCACCGCCAATGCGAAGACCATCAGGGCGAAGTACTCTGCCGGTCCGAACCGCGTGGCCCAACCGGCGAGCACCGGAGCCAGCAGCACCAGGCCGGCGATGGAAAGGACTCCTCCGGCGAAGGAAGCGATCGCCGAGATGGCCAGTGCCGGTCCTCCCTTGCCCCGCTGCGTGGCGGCGTATCCGTCCACGGCAGTGACCACCGACGAGGCGGTTCCCGGGATATTCAGGAGGATCGTGGAAATTGAGTTGCCGTACATGGAGCCGTAGTAGATTCCGGCAAGCAGGATGAGTCCGGATTCCGCCGGTAGATCGACGGCAAAGACCACCGGCAGGAGAACGGCAATGGCGTTGATCGGTCCGATCCCCGGAAGCATCCCGACGACGGTGCCGAGCACGACGCCGCCGGTGACGAGGAGCAGATTGATCGGGCGGAGCGCGATCAGAAACCCCTCCCCGAAGTGGGCCAGAGACTCCACGTCAGATCCCGGGAGCGGGGAGCAAGGCGGAGGTAGTCCTGACCGATTCCAGGGTCATGGCTCGAGGTTCCTCATCGAAACAGGCCGACCGGAAGAGGAATCCCCAGCATGTACTGGAACAGGTACCAAAGCCCTGCCGTCACCAATATCCCGGAGACCAGGGTCTTCGAGAACGAACCGCGGAACAGCATCCCCAGCGCAGTCACGCTCAGCGAGGTGGTGATCGCGAAGCCGAGGGGATCGAGCAGGAGGCCGTAGAGAGCAAAGATCGAGCCTCCCGCCGCGGCTCGAATCAACCGGTCGTGTGAAGGCCAGGCGGGCACGAGGCTGGGCCGCGCGATCAGGGCGAGCCCTCCGACTACCAGAACGATCGCACAGAGGAGCGGAAGTCCCCGGGGGCCCACCGGGTCGGTGGGGAAGGCCACGGTGAAGGTGAGGCTCTCGGCACCTATGGCGGCACCGAGGGCGACGAGAAGCGATCCCGCGACCCGATCCGTCAACGTATCAGCCCCATCTCCCGGGACAAGTCGCGGAATTCCGTCACCTGGCGCTCGACGAACGCTCGAAAGTCTTCCCCTACCAGCAAGAAGCGATCGAGGCCGTTGCGTCGCCGTACCCTCGCCCATACGTCGGATCCCTCCACGCGCCTGAGGGTCTCGGTCCAACTCCGATACCGAGCATCGGGGATGTTCATCGGAGCATAGAAACCGCGCCAGGTGATCCAGTCGACATCGTATCCCTGTTCGCGGGCCGTCGGGATTGCGGCAAGGGTTCCGCCGACTCGCTCCGGAGCGAGGACGGCGAGCACCCGCAGCGTTCCGGCGTCCACGTGGGAAATCACCTGCGAGGCATCCGTAGAAAGCACCTCGACGAACCTTCCGAGGAGTGCCGTCAACGCTTCGCCTCCGCCGTCGAACGGAACGTAGCGCATACGCCTGGGCGCCACCCCGCTCGCTCGTCCCAGCATGATCATCTTCATGTGGTCCTGTCCACCCACGGCGCTCCCCCCTGCCACCGCCACGCTCGATGGGTCGCGACTCCAGTCCTGTAAGAGCTCCGACAGGGACTGCCAGGGTGCATCGGGCGCTACGACGATCACGCCATAGTCCGTACCGATCGCCCCCACCCAGCGCACGTCACCTTCGGTGAGGTGCGCGAACTGTCCTTGCGCCAATCGAAGCGTCGTCGCCGGAGACGCCGCCACGAGCACGATCTCGTCTCCACTGCGTTGCGCCACCGTATGGGCGAACGCGATTCCGCCCCCGGCCCCGGGGAGATTCGTCACCCGCATCGGCCCAGGGGCGAGCCGCAGCTCCCTGACGGCCTGGGCCACGGCCCTGCAGGTCAGGTCCCACCCTCCCCCGGCTGCCGCGGGTGCGATGCATTCCCAGCCACGCTCCGCGCCGGTCCTCTGGGTACACGAGGTGGCGAACACGAGGGTGCACAGCAGCGCAGCCACGAGCACGGGTCGGAGGTCTGCCGCGCGTCTCGGCACCGAGCTCACGAGTCCGGCGAGCGAAGCTTCAGCACGCGACGGTAGGTGGCGCTTCGTTCGACAGGCTCCGGCGAGTAGAGCAGCTCGACCATCGGATCATTGCTCCCTCGGTTCGACGTACCCGACTGTGCCCACGATTGTGCCCGCAGTGTAGCAAGCGTCACGCGGCTTCCGGAGCTACGCGGGCCCGACTCCCTTGGCGTTTCCGGACTTCTGTATCAGCTCTATCCGCGCGCCCCATGGATCGGGTCCCGGCGCAGCACGGCAGTCATACAGTGAATCGAGCCCCACCCCTTGAGGATCTCCGAGACATCGATCATCTCGACGCGGATGCCATGCGACTCGAGGAGCCCGCACGTCCGTGGGTTGCCGGTCGCCAGCACCACGTGGCCCGGCGCAAGCGCGACGACATTCAACGCCAGCTCGTCGAGCTCGTCCGTGTCGTTCGCCGCCACGACCGCGATGCCCTTCGAGCGAAGCGCGGAGACAACTGACGCGGGGACGTAGCGTTCGTCGATTACCGCCAGGTCCTCACGGACTAGCGTGATGATGCTGTCGATGTGAGCGTAACCCTCGGGAACGGGCAGCTCCAGGAAGTGCTCCACGCCGATGTGATGGAGCGCCTCCCTTACTTGCCGGCAGCCTTCCTTGTTGGCGCGGTCGCCCCTGCCGATGAGTACCGTCTCGGCGTCGACCCACAGGCAGCAGGCGGTCTCGAAGATTCCGTCGCCCCCAACGGTGCGCAGGATCGGCACGCCGAGGCCGGCTAACGCCTCGGCCGCGTAGCGCTCTTCGCCGCGGCGGCAGCGCATTGCCTGGCGACCGACGATGGCTCCCTCGGGCGTACCCAGGATGTTGTCGCGCATGTAGATGGCATTGGGCCGGTCCTGGCGCATACGCTCGACGTAATGTACCTCCGCCCCGTGCTCACGGTAGAGGGCGGCCAGCCGATCGTGCTGGCCGCGCGCCCGCTCCGGATCCATCGCTTGCTTGAAACGCACGGCGCTGGGATCCTCGATGCCTTCGATCTCCGCGCCCGGCCGTCGCAAGAGCACCGCCGCCAACCTTCCGCACTCGGAGTCGCAGCCCCAAGGCCCACCCCAATACGCTTCGAGGTCGTCCTGCAACGTAGTCTCGTGAGGACCCCAATCGGAGCGCCGGGCGTCAATGCTCTTGCTCATGTGTCCTCACGACGCCTCTGATCGCTCAGCCGGGCGTCCCGACGATCCGCCGGGCTACGTTGGCGGCTCCGGTTCACCCCGCCTCCAGTGATAGTAGGCGGGAATGCCGATCGCCGTGAGCGTCAGGCCGGCGATCGATTCCACCGGCCGCTCTACCAACGTGTTCAGCAGGATCCCCGCCGTCAGCACGATGAACAGCGAGGGGGTCCACGGATAGCCGAACGTCTTGTACGGACGCGCCAACTCTGGGCGCTTGCGACGCAACGTGAAGACTGACCAGACGGTCGCCACCCAGAAAATCAGCTGCGAGAACATGACGAACGTGAATAGCTGCTCGAAAGTGCCCGACAGGGTGAGCAGCGTCGCCCAGGCAGCCTGCAGCGAGATGGCGGCGATAGGGGTCCGGTAGCGCTGGTGCACCCTCGAAACGCCCTCGAAGAAGAGGCCGTCTCGGGCCATGGCGTAGTAGATGCGCGGCCCCACGAGAATGGTGCCGTGGAGTGCGCCGAACACCGAGACCATGACGGCCAGCGAGATGATGGTCGCCATCTGGCCGCCGAACAGCGCGCTGGCGGCGGCCTCGGCGATGCGTACCACTCCTGTCATTTCGCCGATGGGAAGTGCGTACAAGTAGACGAGGTTGGTGACTACGTACAGAAACGTGACCGCCGAGACGCCGAGAACCAGTGCAACTGGCAGGGCTCGGGCTGGGTCTTTGATCTCGCCGGCCACGTAGTTGATGTTGTTCCAGCCGTCGAACGCCCAGGAGGCAGCGATCAGAGCCAACCCGATGCCGACGATTGTTTCGGAGAGGTTCATGCCGGTCGGGTTGAGCGTCATGTCGACGCTGCCGCCGTCGCCCACCGTGAACGCGAAGCCGGCAAGCGCCAGCAGCGTACCGATCTTCACAGCAGTGAGCGCGTTGGCGATCTTGGCTCCGAGTCCCACGCCGATGCAGTTGATTGCCGACAACACCAGTAGAACGACGACGGCGACGATTTGACCTGCCGACAGGCTGTAGACGAACGATGCTGGCCCCAGCGACACAGGAACCGATAGCAATTCGACGTCGGTGCCCAGGGACGGAAAGAAGAAACTGAAGTACTCGGCGAACGCGACGGCTAGTGCGGCGATAGACCCGGTCATCGACACCCAGAACGCCATCCAGCCGAAGAGGAAGCCGGCCAGCGCTCCATACGCCTCCCGCAGATACACGTAGTGGCCGCCGGCCTCCGGCATCGCCGTGCCCAGCTCGGCGAAGGCGAAGGCTCCCGCGAGCGTGATCAAGCCGCCCAGGAGCCAGACGCCGAGTAGAAGGGCCGGCGACGGCGCGTACTGCGCGATGATCCCGGTGGTCGTGAAGATCCCCGACCCGATGACGATTCCCATCATCATCATGGTGCTGTCGAAGACACCGAGCTTGCGTAGCAGTGCCGGCCGGGCTTCTGGAGCCAACTCTCCTCTTCCTTTCCTGGGGCTCATCGATGCCGCGGCGTGCATTCCGTTGGAGTTTCGCCGCCATTCGAACTCCGTGTGGCGACCAGTCCCCTAGCGGCGAAGCGCGAATAGTGCCTTCGAATGGACTCCGCGGCCGACGACCCAACGTGCTGTGGGGCCGGAACACGAACTACCCATTGAGCGATCGACGCAAGGGTAGCGGCAACAAGCTTCGTTGCCCTCGGACGACATCTGCCAGGCACGGCGTTAGCTTTACCATGTCGTGGTGAAATCGGTGTGCTTGTGCTTGCATGTGGGTATCTGAAGGTCCTAGCGGCCGGAGGGTCGACTGGATTCGCCACTGGTACATGACCGAAATTGCACCCCATGCCTGAGGTAAGACATGACCGACCGCGACCTCGGGATGAGCCGCGACATCACCCGCCGGGATTTCGTCAACGGCGTCAGCGTTGCCATCGGTGGCTCGATGGCGTTGCCGGCCAGACTACGCGCCGGCGGCATGACACAGGCCTATGGGCCCGAGAAGGAGGCGAGCTACTACCCGCCTTCGCGTACCGGTATGCGCGGCTCCCACCCAGGCTCATTCGAAGCGGCGCACGCCGCCCGTGACGGGATGGCGTTTGATCAAGCGGAGGACACCGGCGAGACCTACGATCTGATCGTCGTCGGTGCCGGCCTCAGTGGTCTGGCGGCGGCCTATTTCTTCCGCAAGGAGGCTGGCCCTGACGCCCGTATCCTGATTCTCGAGAACCACGACGACTTCGGCGGCCACGCCAAGCGCAACGAGTTCGAGCACGATGGCGAGGTACTGCTCGCTACCGGCGGCACGTACTACATGGTGCAGCCGGAGCGCTACCCGTTGCCGGCGCGGCAGATGTTCGAGGACATCGGCGTCGAGCTCGACCATCCGACCAACAACATGCATCGTGGGATGTTCGGGGACTTGGGGCTAGAGCCGGCCGTGTTCTTTCACGAAGAGAGCTTCGGTGAAGACGCTCTGGTCAGCGGCAGCGTCCGGCGACCCACCGAGGAGTTCCTCGCCAAGACGCCTCTGTCTGATCAGGTGCGCCGCGACCTGTTGCGGCTCTGGAACGACCAACGCGACTATCTTCCGGGGCTGTCGAGGGCAGGCAAGATCGAGCGTCTACAA
The DNA here is from genome assembly GCA_036012155.1 of Acidobacteriota bacterium. Taxonomy (GTDB): domain Bacteria; phylum Acidobacteriota; class UBA890; order UBA890; family WLXD01; genus DASCOT01. Next base: position 542 of record DASCOT010000148.1, on the reverse strand, counting down.
CGCATCAGCTACCGTGACTACCTGCTCGATGTCGTCAAGGTGCATCCAGACGTGCTGCCGCTGGTGGGCGGGGTGTGGTGCCTGGGCGCCGACACCTCGAGCGCCTGGTTCGCCCTCTATCGCGGGCTGCCGGGCTTCGAGGGGCTGGGGATCCCGATTCCGGCGGAGTCACCGGCGCTCCCCGACCACGGCAAGACGGATGTCTACTACCCGGCTGGCAATTCCGACGTAGCGCGGATGATCGTGCGATGGTTGATTCCGGCGGCCCTGCCTGCCGGCTCGATGGCTGACATCGAGCTGCGGCGAACCGATTACTCGACGCTCGATGATTCGCGCTCGTCGGTGCGCCTGCGACTCAACAGCGCTGCCGTTCGGGTACGTCACATTGGAGATGCGCCCGAGGTTCTGAGCTCCGACCCTCGCGAGACGGAGGTCACCTACGTCCGCGACGGCAAGGCCTATCGGGCGCGCGGCAAGGGCTGCGTGCTGGCCTGCTACCACACGATGATCCCGCACCTGTGCCCCGAGCTTCCAAGCAAGCA
>DASCOT010000147.1:0-11799 GCA_036012155.1 Acidobacteriota bacterium | reverse complement strand
TGTCCAACGTCGATACCGAGACGGAAAGGATCATCCTTGCGGGGTTCACTCGAGAACGACAACGGCGGTCTGTCATTGCCGCCTCCAATCGCATCACCGCGGTTCAAGATGCCGATCGAATCTACGTCATGGATGCTGGACGGGTGATCGATGCGGGCCGCCACGACGAGTTGATCGCGCGTCCGGGTCTGTACGCCGCGATGCACGAGCAGCAGCAGCTCTCGGCTCGTTCGGAGAGGTACTGAAGTTGGGCGTTGAGCAGGAGCCCCGTCGAAGCCGCGATCTGCGGATCCTGAGACGACTGCGACCGTACGTGCAGGACCACGCCGGCCTGCTCGTCGTGGCCAGCCTGACGCTGCCCCTGCTCGCCGCGGCGCAGCTTGCTGCCCCCTATCTGCTACGCCTGGCGATCGACCGTCACGTGACACCGGCGGCGGCGGGAAACGCGGCTGCCCTCGACGGGCTGTGGTCTCTGATTCTGGTGTTCCTTGCCATCCAGGTGGGCGAGATGGCGATGCGGTTCGTGCAGCTGTATCTGATGCAGCTCGCCGGGCAGCACATGATGCACGACCTTCGGATGGCCACATTTCGGCACCTGCAGCGGCTGCCGATGGCCTTTTTCGACCGCAATCCGATCGGCAGGGTGATGACGCGCGTTACCAGCGACGTCGAAACACTCAACGAGCTCATGTCACAGGGAATCGTGGCCATGGCGCGCGACCTGGTGACGCTTGTCGGCATCGTTGCAGCGATGTTGTGGATCGATTGGCGACTGACGTTGGCCTCGTTCGTCGTCCTACCTCTCCTGGTGGCGATCCTCGGAGCGCTTCGGGTCCGACTGCGAGACGCCTACGATCGTTCACGAACACTGGTCGCTCGCCTCAACGCGTTTCTGCAGGAATCACTTACCGGGATGGGGGTGATTCAGGTGTTCGGCCAGCAGGAACGGAAGCGTGACGAGTTCCGGGCGCTGCGCGACGACCTATTGCTCGTCGACTTGAGCGGCGTCCGCTACTCCTCGTTTCTTTCGGCCTCCGTTCAGGCCGCGACCACCGTTGCCACCGCCTTGGTGCTTGTGTACGGAGGGTTCGGTATCGTCGGCGGCACCGTAACGGTGGGCTTGTTGGTGCAGTTCCTCGAATATCTGCGGCGTTTCTACATGCCGCTCGAAGATCTCTCTGACAAGTACGACACGCTGCAGCGCGCCGCCGCATCGACTAGCAAGATCTTCGCCCTTCTCGACGAGCCCGCGGTGATAACCAGCGCTGTCGACGCGCCGCCGCTTGTTTCGTTCGACCACGAGATTCGCCTCGAGAACCTGACCTTCGCTTACGACGACGCTGCCGGACAAGAGGTGTTGAAGGGTATAGACCTCCGCCTGAGGCGCGGTGAGAAGGTGGCGCTGGTCGGTGCTACCGGTGCCGGTAAGTCGTCCGTCGTCAAGGTGTTGCAGCGTCTGTACGATGCGCAACAAGGACGTGTAACGGTTGACGGGGTCGATGTTCGTGAGTTCGATCTCGGCTCGCTGCGCCGATTCTTCGGCACTGTTCCGCAGGATGTCTTCCTGTTCACAGATACGATTGCCGCGAACATCGGCCTCGGGTCGGAGTACGTCGACGGCGATGCGATTCGCCGCGCTGCCGCCCTTGTCGAAGCGACCGACTTCATCAACGAGCTACCAGCGGAGTTCGACACACGCCTCGGCGAGCGCGGTGCGAACCTGTCGTTCGGCGAGCGGCAGCTCCTCGCATTCGCTCGAGCGCTGGCGTCGGATCCTCCGGTACTGGTGCTCGATGAGGCCACCTCCAGCGTCGATTCAGAGACCGAGTCGCGCATCCAGCGAGCGCTGCATAACCTGGTAGCTGATCGCACGGCGTTGATCGTGGCGCACCGACTCTCGACCATCCGCGAGGTTGACCGTATTGTCGTGTTGCACCATGGCGAGGTGCGCGAAGAGGGCACACACGAAGAGTTGTTGGCGATCGACGGGATCTATGCGTGCCTCTACCGCTTGCAGTACGACAGCGCTGTCGGTGCGGACTCGGTAGAACGCGCTGGTACCGTCCAGGCTTGACGGTTAGTCGGCGGCGGCCACTGTCGCTAGCAGATCCTCGACGGACCAAGGGCTGAGACCTTCGAGCAACTCGGTGATTCGACCGCTCGGTCCGGCAACGGCGACGCGCAAGGTATGGGCGAGGCCGTCGTCCTCCTCCCAGGTCATGACTCCGAATCGGGTGGCTAGGTCGGCAATCTGTGCTACCGGCCGTGTCAACACCAGCCAACCTGACCGGCGCTCAGGCCAGGACACGTCGGCGCTCGGTGACCCGGCGCCGAGCGCGAAGACAACGAACCGCGTGCTTGCCCCGTGGCCGCCTGCCAGCCGCTCCTCGACAGCTGCGAGCCTTTCGAGGAGATCATCGGCGAAGGGAGCCCCCGCCGCGGCGAAGGTGAGCACCACGATCGCGCCGCGGAGGTCCGCGGTGCGGATTGTGTTGCCGTCCGCATCGACAAAGGCAAGATCGGGCAGCAGCTCACCACGCTCGATAGGAGGCAGGCCCGGCGAGTCGCTCTGGCTGCGGTCGGGCGCCGGGATCGGGGTACAGGCCGACAGCCCGGTTAGCGTCAGGATCGCGATCGCGGAGACCCGGGATCGACGGTCAATCACCTTCGACGTAGGCCCAGCGCCGAAGGTGTCAGTGGCGACGTGCCCTCGACGTAGCGCCGCACGGTACCGTGGTCGACAAGCGATGCGAGCGACGAACGAACGCTCTTTGCATCGAGCGGCGTACGGCCGTCGTAGGCATCTGCCAAGGCGCGCCAAAGCTCTGCTTCGAAGTTGCCGGTGTTGGTGAGTGCCCACTGTCTTTCGAGGAGACGGAAGACCAGCTCGCCGCGTAGATAAAGCAGGTCGCGTCGGCTCTCGCTTCCCATGCTGGCTTCTGGCAGGCTGCCGGCGCGATAGCCTCCGATATCGAGGTATCGGCGATAGGCGTCCTGAAGTCGTTGAACGCTGGCCGGCTCGCTGAGCCAACCTACTTCCACCGCGGCCAAGCGTCCCATGTGCATTGCCCAGCCTTCCGATAGCCATGACAGCTCGCGCGTGACTTGTACACCTGAGGGAACCCAGAGGTGAAAGAACTCGTGCCCTAGGAAGACGGCCATCGCCTCGCGCAGTTGCGGGTCGTGGGGTTTGATCCGGGGGTTGGCACCCGCATAAAGGATCAGGGACCGGCCGCGAACCATACCGGCGGTTCTCAGGCCTCCGGCCGGCCCTAGTGGCTGCGGCAGCGGGTGCATCAACGCCAGGGCGGTGGTGCTTCCGGGCGGCCCCAGCCGTTCGCGGTGCGAAAGCAAGAGCTTGCCGGTCAGGCTGTCTATCGATTCGTTGAGCGCGCTCCACCGCGGGTGCACAGCCAGCCGCAGCCCCGGCACCTCCTCGATGTCGCGTATCTCGAACGGGCCGAGAGCGAAGACGCTGGCGGTGGGATGCTCCGATAGCTCGAAGGTTCGCGGGCTGCGAGCCCAGGCGGTCGTCGCGACTTTCCAAGGAGTAGGCTGTTCCGGAAGGTTGAAGGCTGCACGGGCCTCTAGAACAGCACCTCCAGGCCTTCTATTCGGAGCTATGGCGAGCGCTTCCGGTGTGGTGTAGAAGCGCGCCCAGGCGTCGGAGCCGACGAGCACCAGATAGTCGTCTTCCCGCACGCTCGAGCGATAGAAGATGTCGTCGTCGGCGCGTGGACGCAAATCGAGGCTGTAGCCCAGTTGCCAGCTCGAGTCCTCGAGCTCTATCTGGTATCCAGCCTCGCCATGTTGTCGCTGCGGCAGCCGGCGCCCGTCGAGGGTCCGTGCCTGAACGGAGTGAACGCGCTGCGGGAGATCGGCGGGGGCACCGGGGCCAGCGGCGAAGCCGACCCATGCAAGGTCGTCCCGCCCACCGTGCACCTCGACGATCACGTCGGCGCCCTGTGTGGTGGGGAACACCGTGAAGCGCAAAGAGAAGGGCACCGGCGGTGCAGTGCAGGCGCTAGCGCACGCCACCAGAATTACCAGCGCAAATAAACGTCGCAACATCGGCACCAAGCCCAGAGAGTTCTCACCCGAACCGCTAAATGGTAGCAAGCCGGGTCGCTGCCACGAAGGCGATTCTTCTTGCCGTGTGAGGGCCGGGCCATCAAATCAAGTCACCGGCCGCCTGCTGCTACACTGTGGCCGCTCGTGCCGGGACAACCTTTGCGCGACGGCACGCGACGTCGTCCAACGCGGGCTTGCCGCGGGAGTTGAAAGTCCAAGTAGTCGGGGGGGAAAAGGATGCCGACGACTGAGCCAGCACCGACTGTCGGCGCGGTGGATACGCTCGCCGTGAACACGATCCGGATGCTTGCGGCGGAGGCGGTGCAGCGTGCCAACTCCGGGCATCCGGGAATGCCGATGGGCGCCGCGCCCATGGCGTATGTGTTGTGGACTCGGCATCTGAGACACAATCCGCGCAACCCCGATTGGCCAAACCGTGATCGCTTCGTGCTGTCAGCGGGGCACGCGTCGATGCTTCTGTACGCGCTCCTGCACCTCACCGGCTACGAACTGTCTATCGAAGAGCTGAAGCGGTTCCGGCAATGGGGAAGCGCCACGCCCGGGCACCCCGAGTACGGGGACACACCCGGCGTGGAAACGACAACGGGTCCACTGGGGCAGGGATTCGCGAATGCCGTCGGGATGGCGCTGGCCGAGGCCCGCCTAGCGGCCGAATTCAATCGTGACACCCATAGGCCCGTCGACCACCACACCTTCGTGATCGCCAGTGACGGCGACATGATGGAGGGCGTTCAAGCCGAGGCTGCATCGCTGGCGGGGCACCTGGGGCTCGGCAAGCTCGTTGTCCTTTACGACGACAACAAGATCACTATCGAAGGCTCCACGGCGCTGGCGTTCTCGGAAGACGTCCCAGCACGCTATGCGGCTTGTGGCTGGCACACGCAGACGGTGGCGGACGGCAACGACCTCGATGCGATCGATGTGGCGATCCAAGACGCCAAGGCGGAGACCGACAGGCCATCCTTGATCGCCGTCGAGACGCGCATCGGATTCGGCAGCCCCAATCGCGAGAACACCTCGAAGGCGCACGGTGAGCCCTTGGGTGAGGACGAGCTGGCGCTTACCAAGAGGCAGCTGGGGTGGCCCGCCGAGCCGCCCTTCTACGTTGCGGACGACGTTGCTGCTCACTTTCGCCAGGCGGTCGCCGAAGGCGAGAGCCAGGAGGTGGCTTGGCGGGGTGATATGGAGCAGTACGCGGAAGCTCATCCGCAGCTCGCCGCCGAGCTCGATCGAAGGACTCGAGGGGAGCTTCCGCCGGATTGGGATGCCCGCCTACCGAGCTTCGAGTCGAGCGATGGCCCTATGGCGACGCGCGCTGCGTCTGGGAAGGTGCTCAACGCGCTTGCCGGCGCATTGCCGGAGCTGATAGGTGGCTCCGCCGATCTGGCGGGCTCCAACAAGACGCTACTCGACGGTCACGACGATTTCGGTCGCGGAGCGTTCGAAGGTCGGAATCTGAGATTCGGGGTTCGAGAGCACGCTATGGGCGCGATGATGAACGGCATGGCGCTACATCGTGGGCTGCGCCCATACGGCGGGACGTTCCTGATCTTCTGTGACTACATGCGACCGGCGGTTCGTTTGGCGGCCCTCATGAAGCAGCCAACGATCTACGTGTATACGCACGACAGTGTCGGTGTCGGTGAGGATGGCCCGACGCATCAGCCGATCGAGCAGCTCGCGTCGCTGCGAGCCATCCCTGGCCTGGTGGTGCTACGACCGGGCGATGCCAATGAGACGCGCGAGGCTTGGGCCGCCGCGATTGAAGAGCAGGGCCCGGTCGCGATCGCGCTGACTCGTCAGAAGCTCCCGGTGCTGGAAACTGACGCGGAACCGAGAGCTGCGCGTCGCGGGGCCTATGTTCTTGCGGACGCCGGCTCCGACAGCGACCCCGAGATCATTCTCATCGCCAGCGGGTCCGAGCTGCAGCTAGCGGTCGCGGCCTACGATCGTCTCTGTGGCGACGGAATTGCGGCCCGCGTAGTAAGCATGCCGTCATGGGAGTTGTTCGAGCGTCAAGAGTCCGAGTACCGTGACGCGGTATTGCCGCCGGGTGTCAGGAACCGGTTGGTTGTCGAAGCCGGTGCAACTTTCGGATGGCGTCGATACGCTGGCGACCGGGGGCGTGTCATTGGAATCGATCGGTTCGGCGCGTCCGCGCCGTCGCCGGTCAACATGAAGGAGTTCGGCTTCACGGCGGACAACGTCGAGGCCATCGCGCGAGCCTACTTGGAGCATGCCTGATGGGAAGGACGAAGACATGGCTCTGACAACCGAGCGGTCGGCTGTTGATGACGCGCGGGCGACACGGCTGCGTCGCGTCGCGCTCGGCGCCGACCATGAAGGCCACCAACTGAAGGACAAACTGGTTGCCGAGCTGCGGGAAGAGCGCCACACGGCCAAAGAACACGGTGTCCTCGGAGGCGGCCTCAGCGAGGCGGCAGACCCGGCCGATATCGTGTCGATCGTGGCCCAGGCAGTGTTGATGGGTGAGGCTGAACTGGCCGTCGTCGTCTGCGGCTCGGGTGCGGCCGCGAGCATCCTGGCGAACAAGATTCCGGGAATCCGTGCGGCGAGCTGCCAGGACACGGTAAGCGCGCGGGACGCACGCCAGATCGCAGATGCGAACATGCTGTGCCTGAGCGCTCGTGTTCTCGGACCCGATCTCGCCTCCGAGATCGTGAGGGTGTGGCTGGCAAGCGAGTTCTCCGGCAACGAACGGCATCAGCGCCTGCTGCTGAAGATCGAGGAATTGGAGGATGGCTTCGACGTGCGGCGGCGGCATCCACGTCGAGCAGCGACGCCATCCGCCGGCCATGCCGACAGCTGAGCGCGAGTACCTCCTCGAACCGCTAGCAGCAGCAGTTGATGCCCGGGCTCAGCGGCTCGATCGTCGAGGCTTCAGCGCGAGGCTCTATTCAGGCGATCCCGAACTGTGGGGCGCAGACCCTACGGCTCGTGAGCTCGTAGCTGCCCGACTGGGGTGGCTCGAGCTACCCGGTGCGATGCGAGCCGTCCGGTGGCCGAGTAGGCATGCAGGCGACGTGCTGCTGATCGGAATCGGTGGCAGCAGCCTGGCCGCACGAGCCTGCTCGATGGCATTCGGCACGGATGCCTTGCGCGTCATCGACTCGACGGTACCGGAGGCGGTCATCGGGGTGGTAGACGCCACCGAGCTTGCCGGCGCGGCGGTGATCGTAGCCAGCAAATCGGGGACCACCTTGGAGACGGAAGTGCTGGCCGAGTGGTTTCTGCGGACGGCGGCACATCAGGGGGCGGCCGTCGAGTTGGTGGCCATTACTGACGCCGGCACCGTGCTACAGGAGCGAGTCGAAGCGATGGGCGGCCGCGTGTGGTGCAACCGGCCAGACGTGGGTGGGCGGTTCTCGGCGCTCTCTTATTTCGGCTTGGTACCGGCGGCGCTCGCCGGAGTTCCGGTTGCGACGCTGGTCGACCGGGCTGTTGCGGCCGAGTCTCGGCGTACTTCGTCGAGCGACCCTAGCGTCAGGCTGGGCATCATCCTGGCCGAGGCTTTCAACGTCGGCCGCGACAAGATCACGTTCGTTACCGCGCCGCGATTGACAGGCTTTGCTGACTGGGCCGAACAACTCATCGCCGAGAGCACGGGAAAGCAGGGCACGGGCCTGGTGCCGGTAACTCGCGAGCCGCCTCTGGACGGGGCTCTCTACGGCTCGGATCGGCTGTTCGTCGTGGTGGATGACGAATCGGAGAATGACGATCGGACGTGTCTCATCGGCGAGAAGTTGGTGGCGGCCGGCCATCCGGTGATTCGTCACACGCTTTCGGATCCGGCCGACTTGGGAGCAGAGTTCTTGCGCTGGGAGGTTGCCGTTGCCACCGCCGGGGCGTTGATGGGGATCAACCCCTTCGATGAGCCGGACGTAGCCGCAGCGAAAGCACGCACACATCGGATGCTGGAAGACGTTCAGGAAGGATCTCATCTGCCCGATCCGGTCGCGGCCTTCGAGGATGAGCACGCGAGCTTCTACTTGTCTGGGGAGCAGCGTCACGGGTTTGGACCCGACAGCGATGCCCTTGGAGCGTGGCTTACGCAGCGGTGTGGGGAGGCGAGCGAAGGCTATTGTGCGTTGCTGGCCTTCCTGCCCGTTGGCGAGCACATCGCGGCGCTACTCGACGAGACCCGGGCCTTGGTGACAGAGCGCTTCGGGGTCGCGACAACACTCGGCTGGGGCCCGCGCTACCTCCACTCGACCGGTCAGCTTCACAAGGGAGGGCCGCCGAACGGCGTCTACATTCTGCTTACCGCGGACGACGCCGAGGACCTGGACATCCCCGGGCGGGGATACACGCTAGGAACCGTAGCGGGTGCCCAGGCCCTTGGCGACATGGAAGCGTTGCGGGAGCGTCAACGGCCGGTAATGCGGATTCATCTGCACGCTCCGATCACCGAGTCGTTCGAGATTGTCGTTGATTCGCTGCGTCGCGGGGCCGACGTACGATAGCTTCGAGGGCAGAGGCGCTCCTCGAGCCGGCGAGGTCCGAGGACGGCGAGTATGCTCAGGACATGAGCGATCCTAACGACACCTCGAGCCCGTCACCTGATCTGCCCAGCCACCGGCTGGCCTTCAGGGATCCCGAGTTCCTGGGCCGTCCTGAGTTGCGCAGCTACCGATTGGCGCTGGAGTATGCCAAGCCGCAGCTCATGCAGCGGGAGATGAACGTCCAGTCGACGATCGTGGTCTTCGGCAGCGCACGGATTCCTTCACCGCGGGAGTCGGAGCGTGCTTGTGCCGGCGCGCGGGAGGCCGTCTCTCGAACTCCGGACGATCCGGATGCCCGAGCGGCGCTCGCCCGGGCGCTCCGATTGGCCGAGTTGGTGCCCTACTATCAAGAAGCACGACGCTTCGCGTCGATGGCGGCCAAGTATCAACGGGAGGGGGAGCCCTACGACTTTGTCGTCACGACCGGTGGAGGTCCCGGAATCATGGAGGCGGCGAATCGCGGTGCCAGCGAGTCCGGACAAAGCACGATGGCGTTCAATATCGAGATTGAGCACGAGCAGGTGCCAAATCCGTACATAACGCCCGAGCTCTGCTTCAACTTCCACTACTTCGCGATGCGCAAGATGCACTTCCTGTTACGCGCCAGGGCGATGGTGGCTTTTCCTGGCGGCTTCGGGACGCTCGACGAGCTGTTCGAAACTCTGACCCTGATCCAGACTGGCAAGATGCGGCGGATCCCGGTGGTCATCTTCGGCCAGGCTTGGTGGTCTCAGGTAATCAACCTGGAGGCTCTGGTTGCCGCAGGTACCATCAGTGCCGCAGATTTGCGGTTGATCAGCTGGGCTGACTCGGCCGTCGAGGCCTGGGAAGCGATCAACTGCTTCTATGAGTCAGAGACGCCCTGCGAGGATTCGCCTTTGTGACGGCACTGCTCGATCTGAGCAACGAGTTCGATTTGCGAGGCCGCATCTACCTCGATGGGGCGAGCCAGGGGCCGATGGCGCGACGGGCGATCGCCGCCGCGGAGCGTGCCCTGGATTGGAAACGTGATCCGTCCGGGCTCAACGATCGGGAGTACTTCGCTCTGCCAGACCGCATCCGCGGAGCGGCGTCGGAGCTTCTTGGCTGCTGTCCACAAGACATTGCCGTGGCCACCGGAGCCTCCCACGGGATCAGCCTCGTCGCCTGCGGTCTCGATTGGCGTGCCGACGATCACGTGGTGGTACCGACCGGCGAGTTTCCTGCCAACAATCTTCCTTGGCTGGGGCTTCGCGCACTCGGCGTTGAAGTGGAGTTCGTAGACCCGGACGATGTGTCGGAGGCCATCTGCCCCCGCACCCGTGCGGTTAGCGTCGGTCACGTCAACTTCGCCACCGGGCGACGACTCGACCTCGATGACATAGGCGCCGCTTGCGAGCGCCACGATGCGCTGTTCTTGGTCGATGCTTCGCAATCGGCCGGTGCGATCCCCCTCGATGTCGTTCGGTGCAAGGCGACCGTCGTGGCAATCGCTGGATACAAATGGCTGATGTCGCCGTACGGCACCGGGATCACCTATGTGCACCCCGAATGGGTCGGGCAGTTTCGACTTCCGGCCTTCAACTGGGCGACGATTGTCGGTGCCGACGACTTCAACCGACTCGCGGACTTGGTGCCCCAGCATCGCCCGGGCGCGATACGTTTCGATGTGCCGGAGACGGCAGCGTTCATTCACGGTGCCGCGATGGCCGAGTCACTCGAGCTCTTGGTTGAAACGGGCGTCGACGCGGTAAACGCTCACGCCACCTGCCTTCTCGACCGATTGATTGCCGGGCTGCCGGACAGCTTCCGCATCGCCAGCCCGCTGGCCCCGGGACAACGTTCGACGATCATGAGGCTCGTAGGGCGAAGGGCTGACCTGACGCTCGAGGCACACGCTCGACTTCGAGAAGCGGGGGTAGGGGTGAGCCTTCGCGAAGGAGGTCTGCGCGTTGCTCCCGGCATCTGGAATGCCGAGCGTGACATCGACGTGTTCCTCGCATCGCTGAGCGATCTTTAGCAGGCCGCATTCCCACCACAGCCGTCTGGGGCTTGGTGCAGAATCCTATTCGCCGCGCCGATGCACGGCGCGCGCCGGCGGTATGTTGGCCCAAACTACTTGTGTCTCCGCTCCACCGCCCCGATGCTCGCGCTTCACCTGCTGGACGCCGTCGATGCGCCGCCGTTCGGCGGCGCCGGAAAGTCGTCGCTTGAGTGCCGGCAGCCCGATGTATTCGAAGTACGTGAACCAGCCCCCTCCGCCGAGTAGCCGGTCGCTGGTACCGAAGATGTCGCGTACGGCGCCCGGTGCGAGGTTGTTCAACGGTACGCTGCAGATAACGAACTGGGCGACACCGTCCAGGCGTGCGGCCTGTGCCGGCATCACGTGCACTCGCACGCGACCACGCACAGCGTCGAACAGCTGGTCGATGGCGACTCGGCGCTGGAGGTAGCTCGCCAAGCCGTCATCGATCTCGTAGCAATCGAGGCTGTCGCCGGGGCGCATCAGACGAGCGATTTCACGCGTGACGGCGCCCGTACCCGATCCCATCTCGACGACTCGAAGCGGCTCCGCTGAGCCTGTCCGCCGGTGCCTCCGAAGCGGCCGAACCATGGCTGCGGCCAGGTAGCGGGATGATGGTGTCACCGCCCCGATGGTGCTGTACTGGCGCCGAAACTGCCGCCAGAACCGCGCTCTCTCTCCGAGACTCACGTCGCCAGGGTAGCCTGCGTCGCGAGTTCGCGCCGTCGACGGAATCATCCGTCGACCCGCCGGCCCATTGACGCGAGGCGCCGCCCCGGTCCATAAGAGATGCGGGGGGTGGCGCGGAAGAGGATGTTATTCGTACCAAATTCGCCTATCGGCGAACATTAAGCGAATGTCTCCGGTAATGCTCCGTGATTCTTGCCGGGCGCGGTCGTCTCGGTACAACGCTCCGGGCCCTCGCACCGTGGTGGAGCCTGACGGGGATCCTCGGCGAGCGCGGCGAGTTTCGAGAGGTAAGTCATGGCCAGGCAAAGGGCCAAGAAGAAAGTGGCAAGGAAGAAGCCTGCGGTGAAGAAGAAGCCCGCAGCGAAGAAGAAGCCGGCAGCGAAGAAGAAGGCCGCGGCGAAGAAGAAGCCCGCAGCGAAGAAGAAGCCCGCGGCGAAGAAGAAGCCCGCAGCGAAGAAGAAGCCGGCAGCGAAGAAGAAGCCGGCAGCGAAG
>DASCOT010000146.1:0-24265 GCA_036012155.1 Acidobacteriota bacterium | reverse complement strand
CGATCGTCCGGCGGGCGTCTGGTCGGAGATCAGCACGGCGCTGAGGAAGGCGTCGGCGGGCCCGCGCAGACCGTTCCCGTAGATCTCGAACCACGGTAGGTTGTCCTTACCCTGGACGTCGCCCCCAATGAAGTTGTCGATGATGTGGATCTCGTTGGGCTCGAGATCGAACCGCGTCTCGCTGAATTCGGCGGCGCCCGTGTGAGCTCTGAGGAGCGCCGCGACGTTGGCGGCGCCGTGGTCTTGCACCGTGATGGTCGAGCCTCCGCTGATGTGGGGCAGCACGATGCGCTGCCCCATGATGTGCCGAAAGATCGCCGAGTTTATGTAGGTGTCGCCTGTCTTCTCGTCGAGAATCACGGCGCCGGCGGCGACGTTTCGGTTGGCGGGCACGCCGTTGAACTGGGTTGCGGGCTGCTTCGTCCCCGGTTTGACGGGAAACAGCTCGTTGATCAGCTGGAGGGAGTTGCCGCGGGCCGCGAGCAGGGTGTCGACGCGACCGCCCACCGACTGGTTGCCGGAGTTGTTCATGAACTGACTCACGAGCACCTGTAGGTCATCTTCGTTGAAGATTCCCCGAAGCGTCCGAAACCCCTTGCCGTGCCGGAGCTCGGTGAGGATTGATGAGCCGCCGAGGTGGGCATTGTTGTAGGGAACGACGGAGCTCCGGGGCCCGCCGTCTGCAATGAGGTTCACGATCGCCGCGATCGGCCGGTCGGAGCTGATGGTGACCGCGCCCCGGAAGTTGCCTCCGATCTCCCGTCGGCCATTGACCATCTCAAGCTCGCGCCTTGCGAGGATCCGCCGGAGAACGTGGGTGGGGGTGGTCTCGCCGCTCCGAGTGAACCTGAGCTCGACATCCACCGGGCGCTTCAGGCTATTGAGCAAACGGATCAGCGTGTTGGTGTCGTGTTCCAGGAGCTCGCCGATGAGCACGGGAGCGTGTTGCCGCGTGGCGAGTAGACGGGCGGCCATCGTGGATGACGACGGCTGTGTGACGACGAGTGCCGCCTCCGGGCTGGTGGCGCCGAGAATCGGCGCTGTGGTTGACGAACCCAGCACGAGCGCGAGTGCCGCCGCCAGCGCCCATACCGCAGTCACGTTGCGGTGGCCGGGGAGGTAGGTTCGTTCACCGTTCTCCATGTGTCCATCCCACGTGCGTTGTTCACCGACCGAAGCATCCTGGCCGATCGAAGGGTTACCCGAGTGCCTTTGGGCTGCAAGTGGTGGCGCCCAGAAACCCTGTGCCGACGAGGTGCGGAATACTCCGTCGGAAGGAGCTACCAACGCAGCATCGAGGGTGACGCCGTTGCGTATACGCTGCCATTGGCGTATTGACCGTAGAGGCACCAGATCACGAACGTCGAGGAAACGCGTGAGCAACAACCCGATCCAGCACGATGTAGAGAGGCTCGCCGAGTTGCATCGAGGGGGACTGCCGAACACGACGGCGGCGTCTTCACGTCTACGGTTGCCGGGAGCCGGGCTGAGAAAGGAGGTGCCGAGGTGTGCAACGTAGGCAACCGACCTTTCTGGCGTCGGTTTCAGCGTCGTAGCACACCCCAGAGGGCGCTCCGTCGCCGGCAGATGGTGGTGGCCGGAATCGTCACGGGGGCGGTTTTACTGATGTTTCGCGGTGTCGCGAGCTCCCAGGTGCCGACGACGGTTCCGAGGCTCGAGCCGGCAGACTGCGTGACCCGGGAGCTGGTCGAAGCCGACGCCGAATGCTACCTGTTCCTCGGCCAAGAGGACCGGGACGACCCGAACGGGACGATCGTCGAGCTGCCTGTGGCGGTGGTCGCTCCCGAAACGGAGGGCGATCCTCCGAGTCCGGAGCCGCTATTCTTCTTTCCTGGCGGACCGGGCCTGTCGCCGATGGGCGATTTCGCGTGGATACGAGGTGACGCCGGGAATCGCCCAGTCGTACTCATTGACCACCGCGGCTTCCTGCACGCGAAGCCGACGCTCGTCTGCCCCGGCCGGACCATCTCGCCGTACCAGAACGAGCTATCGCCGGTCATGGTCTCGTCCACCGATACCATGGCGCGCCTGCGCCTTCACGCCGAGACGGTCGAGCGTTGCTACGACAAGCTCGTCGGCGAGGGGGTCGACGTCGCCAGATACAACGAGTACGAAATTGCCCGCGACGTCGACGAGATCCGCGAGCTCCTGGGCTACGACAAGGTCGACATCTACGGTTACTCCACCGGCGGCGGCAGCGTGTTGGCGTACCTGCGCTACTACCCCGACAGCGTGCGCGCCTTCGTGCTCGGGGCGCCCTGGTTTGGCGAGTATCGGAACCGCGCCGCGATCGACGAGTTCCACACCATCAAGCAGATGTACACGGATATCCTGGGTCTGTGCGTGGCCGAGGATCCGCACTGCCGCGAGCTGCTACCTGCCTGGTACTACGAGATCGACCGTGCCCGGCGGGCGCTCGATGCGCGGCCCTATCTCAAGTCCGTTCAGACCGACGACGGCAGATCGGTGACCTTGACCTTTGACGGCGTTGCCTTGATCGCCAAGATCTATCGCCGTTTCTCGGACATCTACATGAAGCTCCCCAACGTGCTGTCGCGGGTACAGCGCCACGACTACTCGGCGCTCGACGACTTCTTCGGCACGGACGGGTGGCGCGAGGTATCGGCCGACGACGTCGACGACCGACAACCATACGGTTACTACCTGGCCCATATCTGCGGCGACATGGGGGCGAACCGTCCGACCAAGGAAGACGTCGTCGCGATGCTCGAGCGCGAGCCGGCCCTGGTGGCGTTCGAGGACAACAAGATCTGCGCCTGGTGGGGTGTGGATGGCGCTGTGCCACCAGAGCACAACGATCGCTTTCGCTCCGACGTCCCGGGGTTGTCGCTGCACGGCCAGGTCGACTCGTGCTGCACCACGCGCTGGGGCCATTATTTGGCGCGGACGATGCCCAACCTGCAGATCGTCGAGTTCCAGGCGCTGGGTCACGGCTTGCCTGGCGAGTGCCGGCCGCAGGTGATCGCGAGCTTCCTCGACGACCCGGATGCCAAGGTGGACGATAGCTGCACCGACGATGTGCCGCTCGGTCCCTGGGTGTTCCAGTAGCCGAGGTTCAGCGAGCAGGGCGTTCAGTGTTCACCGATCACGCGCGCCAGCACGTCCGGCATATTGGTGAACATGCCGTCTGCGCCGATGCCGATCAGCCGCCTCATTTCCTCGGGCTCGTCGACGGTGTAGGGGTGGACCAACAGGCCGAGCGTGTGGGCGTCGTCGAGCAGCGCCGCGTCGACATCGCTGAAGTGTGGCCCCAGCCCCTGGGCGTAACCCGCGACCTCGGGCAGCCGTGAGCGGAGGCTGGCGGTGGTCTCGCGCCAGGGGGCGAGCTGCACTCGGGGTAGCGAGGGCGCCAGGTTGCGGAGCTTGACCAGGCTGTCGGGGCTGAACGACTGCAGGATCACCGTGTGGTCGTCGGGCGACGCCGGCACCAGGTCGAAGGCGTGCAACAAACGCAGCAACTCCTCTTCCATGCCCGGTGCGGCTTCGGGATTCTTGGTCTCGATGTAGAACCGAGCGCGTCCCGCGTAGCGCTCAAAAACGTCATGGAGTGTCGGGATGCGTAGCTCCTCGAACTCCGGTCGGGCGCGGTCGGGGTGCTACTCGTTGAACCACGCTCCGGCATTGCAGCGCTCGAGTTGCGCGAGGCTCCTGGCGATCACCGGTCCGCGACACACCTCCCCCGCTCCGCGTGCGGTGCGGTCGAGGGTGTCGTCGTGCATCACCACGAGGACGCCATCGGCGGTCATCTGCAGGTCCTGCTCGAGGTAGTCGGCGTTCATTTCCAGAGCCAGATCCCACGAGGCGAAGGTATGCTCCGGTGCGTAAGCGGAAGCGCCACGATGGGCAATGTTGATAGCCGGTCGGTTCGTCATGGCGGTAGTCATTGCGTGCGGGGCGTCGTCGCGGCCCACGGCGTCGGTGGATGTGCAGCTGATGACTACGGCGGCCGCTATCAGGGCTAGCGTATTCGCTGGGTTGGGGCCGTTCTGTTGATGGCCAGCGGATGGCGCCGTCATCGAGTTCTCAGAATCACGTCGCGGCATGGGAGGTCGCTTGCCCGCCGCTCGGTAAGTGGCGTTGTGGGGGAGTCAGGTCAGCAGGTAGTAAGCGACGTACAGCCACGAGAAGAGACCATGGATGATCGCCCAAAGCACCGAGTGGTGCTGGGTGAACGAAATGGCGATCGCCAGAGCAGAGCCGAAGCTGATGCCGTGTTTGGCGGCGTCGGAGCCGTTCATGTTCTTTCTCCCGTTCCGGTCAACTTCTCACCGTGAGCGCGTACATCAGGATCGAGCCGGCCACGGCCGCGTTGAGCGAGTCTATGTCCCTTCCCATGGGGATCGCGATACGCTGGTCGGCGCGCTCGCGGATCTCCTCGCGTATGCCGCGTGGCTCGCTGCCGATCACCAGCATCCAACCACGTGGCGACGGCCCCGGCACATCGCCGCCACGCTCGGCCACCAGTAGCTCGAGATTCCGCGTCGCCCGCCAGGCGTCGAGCTCGGCCCAATGCGCCCTTAGCATCGCTACCCGCATGATGTAGCCAGCGGAGGCTCGCACTACCTTGGGATTCCATGGGTCGACCGTACCGTCGAGTGCCACGACCGCGCTCACTCCAAAGGCGGCGGCGGAGCGTACGAGGGCGCCCAGGTTGCCGGGGTCGCCGATTGCATCGGCGACCAGGACCCGAGTGCTCTTGATGGCCTCGAGGCTCGCCGAGCGCTCCTGGCAGCCGAGGAGCACCCCCTGCGGCGATTCCGTATCGGCGAGCTCCGCAAGCTCGGCATCGCTGGTCTCGATGATCTCCACGCGGAAGCCCTCGAGCCGTTCGACCAGTCCCGTTCCCGCAGGTTGCGCCTGCAGGCGCGGCGATACCACCGCGAAGCGTACCTTGGCCCCGGCGTCGAGCACCTCGGTGGCGCATCGTACGCCCTCCGCGAGAAACATCTGCTCGCGCTCGCGTGTCTTGCGGCGTCGCAGACGACCGATCAGCAGGCGGCGGCTGCGGCTCAGCTCCATGGGGTCCTTATCTTACTTTGCAATACAAAGTACTCTTGACTTGGCAGTCGATCTGAAATCCGGCGTCACGACATCGTTCGCGCCGGACGTTGTCATGGAGGTCCGCGGTGAGCAAGCTGGATCCGAGCTGGCTTCGTGCCAGTGCAGGTTACTTCGGGATAGTGGTGTTGCTGGTGATGGTTGCATAGACCGGCCTTTTCCCGGGAGCAGGGGAGCGCCTTCCCGGCGATTCGCTGCTTGGCCATCCGTATCGAGTCTCTATGGCTGTCGTGGTGCTGACGCTGGCCATCGGGCTCGGGGGTCTGTGCGCCTGGATCGGATCGTCGGCGCACAGCTGGGTGATCGGTCTGGCCGCGCTGCTGCTCGGCGGCGTTGTCACCGGCGCCTTGCTGGGTCTGGCGCCGTGGATTCTCTATCCCGACGACCGGTATCCGGTTGCGTTCATGTGGCTTCTCGCCGGCGCCCCGATCGGGTTCCTGAGCTGGCTTGCCGGAAGCGTGCTGCTAGGTTTGCCTCATGACTCCGCAACCGCTGATCCCGCCTAGAGTCTGAGCGTCGTCTAGCGCAACACGCGTACCGGACTCACGCTGGTCGCCCTGCGCGCGGGAATCCACGCCGCCAATAGTGCGATCGTTATCCCGGCCACGCCGACGGCGAAGAACACGCCCGGCTCGGTCGCTGTGACGCCGTAGAGCAGCGAGCTCATCAGGCCGCAAGTCCACAGCCTGTCGCCAGGCTGGCGATCGCGTCGAGGTTGTCCGGCACGCGGGCGGGACGATCTTCGATACGATCGGGCGCATGACGCACCCGCCGCAACAACCGAAACTCGAACGTCTCCCCCCGAGGCTGGTGCCGAGTCTATACCTCGCCGGAGCCCACGTTGCGTTGATCACGGCTTTCGCCCTGCTGGCGTGGCGGCCGGGCCTCCTGGCCGGTTTCTTCTATCACCCGCAGGCGATCGCGCTGGTTCATCTGGTCACGCTGGGGTGGATCAGCGCGTCAATTCTGGGTTGGATCTACATGGTCGGGCCGATCGCCCTGCGCACTCCGATCGCGGCTCGACGCACCGATATCGTGGCCTGTGCTCTCTTCCATACCGGTGTGGCCGGGCTGGCGAGTCACTTCTGGTTGAATCGATACAACGGCATGGTGTGGTCGGCGGGTATGCTGCTGATCGGCGTCGGCCTAGTCGCCTGGCGTGTGCTTAGGGCCGTGGTGCCGGGTCCGGTCCCGCGCCCGATCAAGTTGCACATCGGGCTGGCCTTCGCCAACATTCTGGCGGCCGGAATCTGGGGAGCGCTCACCGGGCTCGAGAAGCTTCAGTTGGACGTGGTGCCTGGTTACATTCTCGGCAACGTGTTCGCGCACGCCCATCTTGCGGCCCTCGGGTGGGCGACGATGATGGTGATGGGGATGGCCTACCGGCTCCTGCCCATGATGCTGCCTTCTGCCGTACCCCCGGAGCGCGGCCTCTACGCCAGCGCCTGGCTGCTGGAGATCGGTGTGCTGGGGCTGTTTGCGGGCCTGGTTACCTCGAGCTGGTGGACCGGCGCGTTCGCCGTGCTGAGCGTTCTGGGCATTGTCGCGTTTGCCTCCAGGGTGGCATGGATGCTCAGCGCCCCGCGCCCTGCTCCCAAAGCGCTGATCAAGCCAGATTTCGGCGTGCTGCACGCCGTACAGGCGATGGGCTACCTGGTGCTGTGCGCCGGGCTCGGGCTCGCGCTGCTGCTGATGCCGGCGTCGGAATCGGAGCTGCGTTGGATGGCAGTCTATGGGTTACTTGGATTGGTGGGATTCTTGTCGCAAATTGTCATTGGCGTGGCAACACGCATGCTTCCGTTGGTCACCTGGCTGCAGCAGTTCGTGCGCTCCGGGAACGGGTCGAGCATTCCGTCCCAGTACGCCATGATGCTGCGGCCTGTTCAGATGGGCAGCTTTGCGTTGTGGACGCTGGGCGTTCCGGTGCTTGCTGCGGGGCTGTTCTCGGGAGCCGAGGCGATGATTTCTCTCGGAGCCACCGCCCTGGCGATGGCCACGGTGTTGGTCGGCATCAACGTCGTACGGGTGTTGCGACACGCCTTCTGATTGCCGCCTTCGTGGTCTTCTCACCATCTGCGGGGTCTTCGTTGCCGACGTCGTTCAATCGCGCGCGGCGTCGTTCGTCGGCTGGCAGCGTCCTAGTAACTCCAATTCCGCAGGAGCTCTTGAAACGCCAGCATCGCCATGAGCGACAGTGTCAGCGAGATGGCCACGATCCCCGCCGGGGCCTGCTTCAGCGCGTCCGGGACCAACTCGGTGAACACTAGCCACAGCATCGCGCCGGCCGCGAACCCCAGCCCGACCGGGAGGTATGGGCGGAACGCCAACACGAACAGAAATGCGGGAACGGCCATGAGCGGTTGTGGCAGGCTGGAAAACACGCTCCAGCCGGCGGCGCTCCATGGTCTGACGCCGCGCGGCACGAGCACGAGACTGATGGCGAGCCCCTCGGGAATGTTGTGAACGGCAATTGCCGCCGAGATGAATACGCCCAGGGCGTCGCTGCCGCCGTATGCAACGCCCACGCTTACGCCTTCGGCAACCGAATGGAGCGTCATCGCGCCGACAATGATCAGTGCCTTGACCGCGTCGGCACCGCGCAGCTCGCCTATTCGCAAGTCGCGGTTGCTCTCGCTCAGCAGCCGCCGGCTCACCGCCATGAACATCAACCCGGCCAGCATGCCGCTGAACACGCGCATGGTGCCCAGTGGCATGCCTTCGTTGATGAGACTGTGGCTCGCTGCCAGCATGAGGCCGGCCGCCACGGCGTTGGAGGTGCCCAGCCAACGCCGTGCCAATCCGGCGACGAAGAAGAACGGTACCGCCCCCAGGCCGGTCGCCAGCGCCGTCAGCAGGGCGGCCAGGAAGACTGTCGAGACGTTGATTTGCAGCATGGCGTCGTCGATCGCTGACCCGTGGTCCGGACAGCATAGCTCGGTGAGGCGAAAAAGGCCGACCGATTAGTCGAGCAGTGCCGCCAGCCTCTCGAGCAACGCTTGGGCGCGTTGCCTCGCTGTCGCTAGGCGATCCTCGACGATCTCGAACCGGAAGGCGTGGCCTGCTGTCACCGCCTCGAGCATGGGAACCTCAGCTTGCCGGAGATCGTATTCGAGGCTCGCCTTGGTCTGCGCGTCTTGTATCTGCCCGGTGACTGCCTCGGCTTCATCCAGGAGCGCGCGGACAGCGTTGATGCTCTCGAGCAGAAACCTGGACTCCGCGGCGTGATCGGGACGCGGAGCGACACCGTCCGGTCCATGGCAACTGGCACATTGTGAGGCGAGCGCCCGCGGCGACAGCAAGTGAGCGCCGACGGTCCCGTGGCAGGTCGAGCAGGTGGGTCCACGCTCATCGCCGCTGTCGAGCAGCTCCTTGTGGCGGCTCCTCTGGAACTGCACGAAGGGGTCCGAATGGCAGCTACCGCAAGTTCTCGGTAGGTTGCGAGGGTTGGTGGGGCTGGCTGGATTGCGCCCTCCGAGGATCTCTCTATGCGCACGGAACGGCTCGAACGTGCTGGCGTCGCCTCCGTGGCACGATTCACAGCCGATGTCGTTGCGGCCGTGCGGCGACAGATCCCACTCCGACAGGTGATCGCGCGCCGGTGCGTCGAGGTTGGCAAAGCGGCAGTTCGCACAGCTGCTCTGCTGAGCCACAGACGATGGCGCGAGCTTGTTGGCGGCGGTATCGACGCCAGACTCGGGCGCGCCACTCTGCCGAGTCGTGGCTAACACGATCGTGGTCGTAGCAAAGAGTGCGGCCGCCGCGATCGTGACTCCGATGCGTGCGGTACGCGACGATCGCCCACTCGTTCCTGGGTTGTTGCCGGGGTGTGCACGGCTCTCGTTTGTCACGACAAGCTCTCCCTGCGCTCAGCGAGCGCGCTCAGCGGCTCCGTTGCGCCCATGCAGGGCGCTCTGGATCTTGATCAGCTCGATGATGTTGTCGAGATCGACGATGCCTACCATGCGGCCGGCGCTCGTGACCGATAGAAGTCGGCATTCGGAACCCTGCAGGCGCTGCAGCACCGATGTCAAAGGCTCGTTGATGTCCGCCGTCTGGGCCGCTCTGTGCATCAGGTCGCCAACGCGTGCTTGGCCTCCGTCTTGCCGCAGGCCCGAAAACAGATCGGCCTGAAGAAGCACGCCGACCAGGCTGTCGCGTTGTAGCACTGGGAAGTCCTTCTGGGTGCCGGCCAACGTGAGCTCGATGGCTCGATCCAACGGATCATCGATCGATAGCGTCCGGTAGTCGGTCAGCATGGCGCCGCCGACAGTTGTACCGGCGAGGGCCGCCTTGGCCTCTTCGGAGCCTGCCTCCGCTGCAGCTCCGATCCATACGAACAGCGCGATGAAGATGAGAAACGGGTTGTAAAGAAGCCCCAACAGTCCGAGCAACAGCGCTAACGCTTGGCCGACCGAGGCGGCGAGACGGGTAGCCTCGCCGCGCGGGCGGCTCTGCGCCAGCAAGGCGCGAAGCACGCGGCCGCCGTCCATCGGAAACGCCGGCAGGAGGTTGAACACTGCCAACATCACGTTGACCGCCATGAGCCGTCCGAGCAATGGACCACCGGTCGGATCGAGGTGATCGACAGTCGCTCCGAGGAGCGTTCCCTGCGCCCACAGCCATATCCACAGCAGGCCTGCCAAGACAAGGTTCACCGCCGGGCCAGCGAGGGCGACCCGCATCTCTTGTTTCGGGTCGTCTGGCATGCGCTCGAGCATCGCAACCCCGCCGATCGGCAGCAGCGTGATGTAGCGTGTGCGAATGCCGTAGCGTCGAGCCGTCAGGGCATGACCGAACTCGTGGAGCAAGACGCAGGCGAATAGCGCCAAAATGAAGCCCACGCCGCGTGCCACAGCGTCCAGCCCACCGCCGGTGTCCCAGTAGATCATCGCGATCCACACGATGAGCATCACGAACGTCGCGTGCACAAAGACGTCGATGCCCGCCAGGCGAACGAGCTTCCAGGACCACTTCACGGCTGCTCGATGACCCCTTGGGGCAGTGTGTTGGCAAAGTAACCACTCACCGGGAAGGTTCCTCACACACATATCATATTTTCGGATATTGTTATCATAATATAGCGCAAGAGCTCGATGGCCGAGATGTAGAGCCACCGCGTTGCTCGCCCTCGGTATCCACTAGCGGCGGCGCGGCGCCCCGATGCGACTGTGTCGAGACCTGCTTCGATGTAGGATCCCTCCAGGTCGGGCATGCGAGAGAGCCCCCGGCTGGAGCAGGCGCAATCGGGTTTGCGGTGACGAGTGTCCCGCGTTGCCTCTGGAGTGATCGAGCATGATCTACACAGACTCCGGCAAATACGCAATTCGGGCGATGACGTACATAGCCAGCTGTGACGACGTGGACTTGCCGACGTCGGCGGCCGACGTGGCCGCCGCCGAGAATATCCCGCCGTTTTACATGGCCAAGGTGCTTCAGGACCTCGGCCGCGCCGGCATTCTCAAGTCACTCCGCGGTCGTGGAGGCGGGTTTACTCTGGCGCGCCCCGCCAAGCAGATTCCGGTCATGGATGTGCTCGATGCCGTCGAAGACACGCACCGCATCACGCATGATTGTGTGCTCGGCCTCGATGAGTGCAATGACACGGTTTCGTGTCCCCTGCACCGCACGTGGAAGCGTTTCCGAGAGTCGCTGCTCAAACGGCTCAACGACATGTCTGTCGCCGATCTGGTCATTGAGCTGAAGCGTAAACGCCGCTACTTGGAGAATATGTAGGCGGCGCTGGACGTCCGGGTTCTACGCCTACGGTCTGCTAGAGGCCGAGGCTGGTGTGCAGCAGGTCCCACAGCTTCGGATCGTGGGCTCGGTCCATTACGTTGACGGCCGGAAGTCCCGTCAACTTCGCGGTCAGCCCGATCGCTGCCTCGGTGCTGGTGGCCAGGCCACACACGATGTCGGGTTGGCGCTCGAATGCGTGTGCCACGCCGATCACGGCATAAGGATCGCTGGCGCAAAGGACCATGCAGCTCACGTTGTCCTGCAGCCGGCGCATGACCACGTCACCGTTGTAGGGCTCTAGTGGTGAGGCGCCGGCCTCGGCGACCAAGACGTCGGTGCGGGTTCTCGATATCGTCGCCAGTAGGCTGTCGAGCGCCGTCTCGAATCGCTCGGTCCCGCAGATGCTGGATGGTAACCTGGCGTCGACGAAGTCGAAGATCGCGTCAGCGCCGGCATCAGCCATGCTCAAGATGTCGCGATGGCGTCCGGCACCGGTGAGCTTGGCGCCGATCACTTTATGGCCGGCCTCCTTCAGCAATCGTATGATCGTCCGAGCGGCTGTTGTCTTGCCGGCAGCCATCGAGGTGCCGACGATCAGCACGATCTGGAACGGAATGGCGCCGGGCTTGCCGCTGAGCGCGAAGTCGTCCATCCGCACGGTCTTTCCGTCGACACAGGCGTGCCCGACGTAGCGTAGGGAAACGAGCTCGGGGAGCAAGACCGAGGTCGATGTAGCCCGGCCGAAGAGGCCCGCTCCAGTGAGCGCTTGCAACGCCAAGTCGTCACCGACGGCCTTCCAGCTACCCACCGCCTCGAGCGTGGCGGCGCGCTCACCGAGGGCGCCGATAACAAGGTCGCCACGCGCTGTCTCCACCATGCGGCCGCTGTCGATCTCCAGCGGAATCCGGGAATAGTTGTCTACTTCGCCGACGACGTAGTCTCCGGTCTGCCACTCGTCGTGCGGGCGAGGGTGCGGCTCGACGACCTGCTGCCGGAGGTCACTGATGCGTGTCAACGAGGTGTAGAAATAGCGCCGACTCATGACATCTTGCGGCCCCGCCGCAATGTGGGGCGTAACCGGCTGGCGGTTGGGTACCCTGCCACCTCAGCCTGGGTGAGGGGTCCCTTCGTGATATGGGAATGAGAAGCTGCGCTCGATTGCGGCGAAACGACCGGGGTGCAGGTAGGCGAGCAGCGGCAAGCGATAGACGATCTCTTGATCGTCGACGTCGTGCTCTCGGAGCGCGTCTGGACGCGCGAAGCTGGCGATGACGCGGCCGACGATCAAGCTGAACTCATCGAACCCACCGATGATGCGCTCGAGCTCACACTCCAGAAACAGGTAGCCGTCCCGCACGTGCACGCCCTCGACCTCGCGTGCCGGAAACGTCGGGACGCTTTGCAGCGAGGGCTTGTCGTCGTTCTCACCACAGCGCGGCGCTGCCGCCAGGCTCGCCAGCAAGATCTGGCTGGGTTGAACGTAGCTGACGGTGAACGTGCCTTCACGCTCGGCGTTCGTGTAGGTCCTATGGAGGGGCGTACTTACGGCGCGAGCGCTGGCGAAGATCAAGAGGCTCAGGGCGACAAGCAGTGTCGCGAGCCATCCCAGGACTCCGATTTCCATTGTTCGACCAGCCGTGGCGGTTGCTTTCTCTCTTTATTAAGATAAAACTATCTCATAATCCCTTAATAACGGCGACCGATTGGTGCACCGCATGCTCGAGTTTCGCAACCGGGTCGAGCCCGCCCCTTGATCCAAACAGAGTCCGGCAGGTACGCGCTACGCGCCATGACCTTCATGGGCAGCCGGGGCGACCCGTTCGCACCGGTGTCTGCCGCGGAGGTCGCAAAGGAAGAGGGGATCCCACCCCATTACCTGGCGAAGGTGCTTCAGGATCTCGTAAAGGGGGAGGTCCTGACCTCTGTGCGTGGCCGCGGCGGCGGCTTCATGCTGAGCCGCCCTCCAGACAAGATCTTCGTCGTCGAAGTGTTGCGGGCGGTCGAGGATGTCGACACCGTGCTGACGGAGTGTATTCTCGGTCTGGAGGAATGCTCCGACAGCACTCCCTGTGCCATGCATGACCTTTGGGGCGGATACCGGGAGACCTTGTGGAATACGCTCTGTACGACGACGATCTCGGATCTGACCCGCGAGGGACTCGAGGCCCTGCGCGGGACGCCGGAGTCGTGACTGTCTGTTCGTGAGCCTCTGCCCGGGTCGTACCGTATGACACCTAGGGCAGCTTTCTGAAGAGCGGCGGCGCATGGATTGGCACGCGCGATCGGTCGCTGAAGTGGCGGCGCACTTTCAAACAGACCCCACGACCGGTCTGACCGACGAGCAGGTCGAGGCGCGTCAACTCGGCGCAGATCCCGTCCAGCTGCAGCTTACCGAAGTGCTGCGCTGGCCGACGGTGCTGGCGCGCCAATTCGCGAACGGTCTGATTCTCGTCCTGTTGGTTGCGGCGGCGCTCGCGCTGATGGTCGGCGAGGCGATCGACAGTGTCACCATCCTGGCGATCGTGCTCCTCAACGGCGTGCTCGGGTTCGTCCAGGAGTGGCGGGCGGAGCGGTCGCTGCGTGCTCTGCGACAGCTCCTGAGCCCACGCTGCCGGGTGGTGCGCGCTGGTGTCGAAAGCGATCTCGACGTCGTCGAATTGGTGCCCGGAGACTTGGTGGTGCTGGCCGCCGGGTACCGGGTCCCGGCGGATGTTCGCCTCAGCTCCTGCGTCAACCTGGAGGTCGACGAGGCAGCGTTGACCGGGGAGTCATTGGCGGTTGCCAAGCAGTTCACCCCGGTTGCGGCGGACGCCGTGCTTGCGGCGCGTGCCTCGATGGCATGGATGGGGACGGCGGTTACCAACGGCCACGGCCACGGCATCGTAGCGGCGTCCGGTCGCGGCCGGGTGCGCGCCTATGCGGCGGCGCTGGCCATGTGGGTGTTGCTGGTCTTCGCCGTCGATGCCGTTTTGCTGACGGTGGTGGTTGCCCTGGCGCCTCCGGCGCCCGAGCAAATCGGCCAACATGGCCACGATGAGCTCGCTGGATCGGGTGGCACGAGGGGTACTGGCGATTCGTCGGGGGAGGCCTCCGGCTCGCTCTCCGCATGGCTCATGCTTCTGGATCCTGTCGACCTCTTCCGCTTGAGTGCCCTGCAAGCCGGGCCACGGTTGCGCGCTCAGTGGGCAGCGACAGGCCTCGGCGCCGACGGTTACGTCCCGTGGTTGCGCCTTTTGGCAGGTTGGACGATCTGGGCTGTGATCCCCGTGTCCTTCGGAATACGCCGCTTTCGTCGCGCCGCGCTTGCCTAGCAACGGCGCCTGGACGAAGGGCTCGCACATCGTACTGGTCGCATTCTACCCGGGTATTGTCCGGGGAGGCCCCAGCGACGGCCCGTATCTTGGCCGCTCGTCGCGGGGCTGTTGACTGATGGGAGTCTCCTGTGTTTCAAACAAGATAATCATATCTTATAATCGCGATAGATAGATCGATCTCGGAACAGGAGGTTGGTGATGCTTTGGAAGGTTGCTCAGGTCGTCGGGCTGCTGGTGACCGTGGGGCTCCTTGCAGCGTTGCTCCTCGAGCCGGAGATCGCTCTGCTGGTCCTGTGGAGCGCCGCGATCCCGCTACTTCCCGCGACGTTCCTGATCAACCCCGGGCTGTGGCGCAACGTGTGTCCGTTGGCCACCCTCAATATGTTCTCAGGTGACATCGTGGGCCATCGGAGGCTCACGGCGCGACTGATCCCGCCGGCAGGACTGCTCGGAATCGTGCTGTTGGCAGTGATGGTGCCGGCGCGTCGGTTTCTGTTCAACGCCAACGCTGTTGCGCTCGCCTCGACAATCGCAGCGGTGGCTTTGGCGGCTCTCGTTCTGGGGATCTTCTTCGAAGGCAAGGCGGGCTTCTGCAACTCGATTTGCCCCGTGTTGCCCGTCGAGCGGCTTTACGGTCAGAGCCCGTTGATGCAGGTCAGCAACCCGCGATGCCCTCCCTGTACGCTGTGCACCAACCAGGCGTGTATCGACGTCGCACCGACGCGCTCGATCGCACTCACGCTGGGCGGAGCGCGGGCCTCGTGGGCCTGGCTCGGAACCGGCTACGGGGTATTCGCCGCAGCCTTTCCCGGATTCGTGCTCGGATACTACCTGACCGAAGACGGTCCGCTTACGGCGGCTGCCGGCACCTATGCCTACATTGCGATGTGGGCCGCGGCCAGCTACGTGATAACGGCGTTGACCGTGCGGTTGGTGGAGGTGCCATCGGCGCTGGCCCTTTCAAGTCTGGGGGGTGTGGCCGCCGCGATCTACTACTGGTTTGCCGCGCTGATTCTTGCCACGACGTTCAGCTTAGGCCCTGTGGGCGCCACAGGGCTTCGAATCTCGACGCTGGCGCTGGTCGGGTTCTGGTGGTGGCGTACCCGCGCATCGGAGCTTTGGCCGTAGTGCCGATGGCCGGCGCCGAGTCGACCCCCGGCCCAACGGGCGGCAGCATGGTATCTCGAGATCGCGGCCGTGCCTCGCCGCGGGCTTGCCGTAGCTGGTAGGGGCTCCAGAGGCTCACGGGCGTGGGTCCACCGGGCCTCGAGAAGAGCTCCCCCCGATCGGACGGTCTTCCCCTGTGGAGTGGCGGCAGTAGCGTGCGGCCTGGGATCCCTGACGGATCCCGGTAGCGGCGGTCTTCGTAAAGGAGACTCCCTCCAGCGCGTCACCGGCAAGGAACAGCCCTGGCAGCGAGCCTAGGGCCTGCTCGACCCCCTCTCTGATCGAGAGATGCCCGATCTCGTACTGCGGGATCGCGTGTGGCCATCGGAACACGCGACTGTAGACCGGTGCCGTATCGATTCCGAGGGCGGAGCGCAGATCTGACCGTGCCAGCGTCACTAGCTCCTCCTCGTGCAGGTCTCTGATCTCCGGGTCGAGCTGTCCCCCGAGCATTACCCTCAACAGGAAACCGCTCTCCGGGCCGCGGCCCGGATAGATATGCGATTCCCATAGACACCCCAGCATGCGAATCGCCTCGCCCCTCGCCACCAGCACGCCGAAGGCTGGCGGCAGATGCGCCACCGCGGCGCGGTCGAAGCCGAGGCCGACGACGGCAACTGGGGGCACGGGAATGCCGTCGAGAAGGCGCGACACCTGTGGCGCCAGAGCGGTGAGCAGCCGGGCGGCGGCCCGGACTGGCGTGGCCACGATCACCGCGTCCGCCCCGAGGGTCTCGCCATCGCGAAACTGAACCACGTAGCCGTTGCGATCATCGCGCGACCCACGCAGCGAGGGCGGCATCGGCCTTATGGCGCTCACCTCGATCCCGCTGCGGACCTCGACGCGGGGATCGGCGGCGAGCGCGCGGGGTAGTTGCTGCAGGCCGCGGCGGAAGGAGCTCAGTTTGTGGCTGGGAACAGCGGTACTCTCGATGGCCGCCGTATCCCGCCGCCGCGCGAGGCGGCGAGCCAACCCGCCGCGGATGACCGAGCCGTGCTCGTTCTCGAGGCGGCGTAGCTCCGGGAAACAGGCGTCGACCGAGAGCCGCCGGGCGTCGCCGGCGAAGATCCCGAGCATAGCCGTGTGCACGACGCGCTCGGCAATTTGGCCCCCGAAGCGGCGGCTGCAGAACTCGAAGATGCTCTCTTCGCTCGTGCTCTGCCGTTTGCGGATCAGTGGCTCGCCGAGCGCGCGCAACAAGCCGCTCGGGTCGAGCAGGCGACTACGCAGCGGCTTGAGCAGGTTGGGGCCGACCTCGTGGAGACGTC
This sequence comes from Acidobacteriota bacterium, assembly GCA_036012155.1. Classification (GTDB taxonomy): domain Bacteria; phylum Acidobacteriota; class UBA890; order UBA890; family WLXD01; genus DASCOT01. Next base: position 7,680 of record DASCOT010000146.1, on the reverse strand, counting down.
CGCCACGGTGTATGAAGCGTCGCGCCGCGGATGCGCGGGCTCTGATCTGCTGCTGCTCGATGCCGGCCGCGCCCACCAGTTCAACGACGGCCGGATCGGTATCCAGATAGCCACCTGGCCCCGCTTCGACGAGCCAGCCGTCCTCCTCCAGCGACAGGGCGCGCCCGCCCACGTCGCCCTCTTTCTCGAGCACGGTAACCGCGAGGTCGTCGCCCTCTTTGGCCGCGGTGACGGCGGCGGCGAGGCCCGAGACACCCCCGCCAATGACCACCAAGCGCCGTCTCACTACACCGTCCGACTGAAAACCGGCGCCTCCCGCTGCGCATGCTTCTCGCGCCAGTAGCGGTCGAAACACATGGCCAGGTTGCGGACGAACAACTGCCCGAGCGGCGTTGCCTGGATGTCTGACCCGTCGACCACCACCATTCCCTCGTCAATATGCTCCTGAAGCTCTCGCAGATCTTCTTCGAAGTAGTCGGCGAAGTCGATCTCGAAGCGCTCCTCGACGGCGTGCGTATCCACCCTGAAGTTGCACATCAGCTCGTGGATCACGTGGCGTCGCAGCTCATCATCGCGGCTCCGATGCAGGCCGCGCTGTACCGGTAGCCGCCCTTCATCGAGTGCCGCCCCGTAGGCCGAGAGCTTCTTCTCATTCTGCATGTAGCTGCCGCCGATATCGCCGATGGCGGAGACTCCGATACCGATCACGTCGGGGGCGGGAATGACGCTGTACCCTTGGAAGTTCCGGCGTAGCCGTCGCTCTTGCCGCGCGCGGGTGAGCTCGTCGTCGAGGCGCGCGAAGTGGTCCATCCCGATCGGCTCGTAGCCCGCCTCTAGGAACCGCTCGCGGGCCATGGCGAACAGGGCAAACTTGGTGTGTCGATCGGGCATCGTGGTGGCGTCGAGCTTGCGTTGGTGCCCTTTTAACCAGGGCACGAAAGCAAAGGAGTACAGCGCGATGCGGTCGACGCCCATCTCGATCACGCTGTCGACGGTGTGTCGGAGGCCTTCTGGAGTCTGGCTCGGCAGGCCGTAGATGAGGTCGGCGTTGAGCCCGCGGAATCCGAGGTCACGAGCCCGCCGTATCAGGCGCTCGGTTTGCTCCCGGGTCTGGTTTCGCCCGATGGCGTCCTGCACCTCCGAGGTGAAGTCCTGGACTCCCATCGACAGACGATTGAAGCCATGCCCGGCAAGCATGTCGATGTGCTCCTCGCTAGTAACTCGAGGATCCACCTCGATGGCCAGCTCGGCATCGTCCCGGGCCGGGAACCGTGCGAGGAAGTGCTCGAGTAGCCGGCTCAGCTCCTCGGGCCGATAGTAGGTGGGAGTGCCGCCGCCGAGATGCAACTGCGCCAGGGATCGCCGGTGCGGTACTTGCTCGGCGATCAGGTCAATCTCCCGGCACATCTGATCGAGGTAGGGCAGCGCTCGCTCGTGTCGCGGCGAGATCACGACATGGCAGGCGCAGAACAGGCACTGCTCGTAGCAGAAGGGAAGGTGCATGTAGACCGACAGCGGGGCGGCACCTTCTTCATCGGCGTGTTGCAGTACTTCGGCGTAGTCGTCGCTGGTGACGTCGGTGAACTCGACCGCGGTTGGATAGCTCGTGTAGCGAGGTCCGGGCCGGTCGTAGCGTGCCAGCGTTCCGGCGGTTACCCGGCGTAGTGGCTCGGCTCCTTGTCGGGCGGGCTCAGACACGGTGTTCTAGCTCACCGATGCCGATGCCGAGGTCGGTGGGGGTGGGGTCATCTCGGCCAGGGCGGCGATGAACCCGCTCATGTCCTTCTCCACTACGTCGCCGACCAGGCAGTCGACTAGCGCGGCCCGCTGGTCCGGGAAGCGCTCGACGAAGGCGCCGAAGCTGAAGCTGGAATCGTAGAAGGCGTGGATCAGGCGGCGGATGACGTCTACGCCACGCGTCAGGTCTGCCTCGAAGGCGCCGAGGCGTGCAGCGCTCGGATCATCGTGCTGCAGCGCATCGTGGATACAATCGGCGGCCAGCTCGGCCGATCCGAGCGCCAGAAACAGACCCGAGGAGTAAATCGGATCAAGAAAGGCACGGGCGTCGCCGATCATGACCCAGCCGTCGCCGCACGTCTGGCGGTTGAGGTAAGCCAGGTGAGGGGCACCGCGGACAGGTTCCACCTGCTCTGCGCCCTGCAGACGCTCGGCCAACGGCCGACAGCGTCCAACCTCCCGTGCGTAGATCGCCTCCATGTCGTCGCCTTCGTCGAATAGATAGTCAGGGGACGCGACCACTCCAACGCTGACGATGTCGTCCGGTAAAGGGATGTACCAGAACCAGCCGCGCTCTGGAATCAGGAAGATCGTAGTCTCTCCCGCATCAAGGCCGTCGCCGCGCCGGCCGCCGCGCCAGTAGGACCAAGCGGTACCCTTGTCGAGCCCCGGGACTGGGCCGCGCAAATCAAGCTGCCGGCCCATCAGCGTCGCAAAGCCTGACGCATCGACCACTACACGCGCTCGGATGTCGACCTCCTTTCCGGTGTCATCCGCGACTCGGGCACCGACAGCCCGGTCGCCGTCGAAGAGCACCTGGCGCGCGCCGGTACCCTCGACAACTTGGACGCCGGCCGAGCGCGCGTTGTCTAGGCAGAGCTGGTCGAAGGTCGCTCGATCCACCTGCCAGGTTCGCGAACCGTCCCCCGGAACCGTCTCGTTGAAGTAGAAGGGATCCGACTCGGTACCCGATGGCGCTACGAAACGCACGCTGTGCTTCTCTGGAAACGACGAGGCTTTCATCGCCGGGAGGAGTCCCAGCCGATCGAGCGTGGCGTAGGTCTGGGGGATCAGAGACTCGCCGATATGGTAGCGCGGAAAGCGAGCCCGTTCGACGACCAGGCAGCGGTGCCCTTGGTGAGCCAGCAGCGTAGCCGCGGTGCAGCCGGCGGGTCCGCCTCCAATGACCAGGACGTCGGTGTCCAGCGGCAGCATCGAGGGTTCCGTCATGTCAAGCTCCATCCGGCGGGTCTGCATCAGGTGTAACGGACGTCGCGGTGGGCGGGGGAATAGAACGCTGGCAGCAGCTGGTCGATGCGTAGCAGCCCGGTACGCGTGACTCGGATCGCATCGTGCTCGATCAGCAAGTAGCCCTCGCCCTGCAGGGCTTCCATTGCAGCGCCGAACGCCTCGACTGGATGTCGGCCATGTCGTTGGCGGAAGGGTTCGATAGGAACGTTGCCCAGCTTGAGCTGGAGGATGAGCTCGCGGATGGCGCGCTCGTCTGCATCGAGCTCGTAGGCCCGCCCGCCCGCTAGCTCGCCGCGATCGATTGCCGCGAGGTAGGTGTCGAGTGAGTCAGCGTTCTGCTGGTGGATTCCGTCCAGGTAGGAGAAGGAGGCGGCGCCGAGACCGATCAGGTCGGCCCCGCGGTACTGCTCGTCCATGTAGAGGAAGGGATGGAGCTCCGGGTCACGCACAGCGGTGTAGGCGCTGCGGAGGTGATAACCGCGATCCTCCAGGTGCTCGAACGCCGCGCCTAGTCGACGGCGCTTCGTCTCCCACGAGGGAACATCCTCGATGGCCATTTCGCCGTCGCGGATCGACCTCGCCAGCGGTGTGTGTCGCGGAATCTCGAGCTGGTAAATAGTGATGCTCTCGGGCGCCAGCTCCACGACGCGATCCAGGCTGTCGAAGAAGCTGGTATCGGTCTCGCCGATCATGCCCACGATGAGGTCGAGGTTGACGATGGGAAAGCCCATATGGTCGATCTGTTTCCAGGCGCGCTCGACGTCGCGCACCTGGTGGATGCGCCCGCTCTTTTGCAGCACCTCATCGTTCATTTGCTGCACGCCGAGGCTCAAGCGTGTAACGCCTGCCTCTCGCAGCGCCCCCAGTCGGGCATCGTTCACGGTCTGTGGAGCGCACTCCCAGGTGATCTCGCGGACCGAGCCCCAGTCGAATGCGGCCTTCAGGGTCCTCATAAGGCTACGGATCTCTCGCGGATGGAGCAGCGAGGGTGTTCCGCCGCCGAAGTAGGCGAAGTCGAGCACGCGACCGGTGATCGCCGCGCTCCGGCCGTAGCCGGCGGCCTCGTGCCCGAGGGCCTCGAGGTATTCGCCAATGCGACCAGGGCCCGCGTCGTCGTAGGCCAGGTAGTAGCAAAAGTCGCAGCGTCGCGCGCAGAACGGGACGTGGACGTAGAGCCCTAAAGGCGGTGGGTCCGTCACTGGAGGACGGGCGAGGCGACGTTGCCAAGCGGGCAGCTGCTCGGGCCGCCAGCGCGAGAACGGCGGGTAGGCGGCGACGAAGTAGCTCCCCTCGACGTCCTCGATTGCGAGGACCTCGTTGGGGCAGGCGGGCTCATGTAGCGGCAGACCTGCGCCTACGGTACCGCTCGCGGTAACGTCGAGTCGACGCGTCATTTTACCGTCCCGCCAACCATCCTCAGGCTGTCTCCATGGCGGCTTCCTAGAAGCTGTAGAGTCGATGAGAAGATAATAAGTTCACAGTGTCCTATTATTGAGTGACGCGCTCACAAAGGCAACGAGATCCATCATCGAGTCTTTCTGAAGAAGTCGACCCGAAGGGAGGTAGCTGCGATGGCACTGCCGAGCCACGTTCCGTACGTGGTGATCGGAGCCGGTATCCACGGCCTCAGCACCAGTTGGAACCTTGCAGGCTTGCTCTCCGCCCACGGAAAGGGCGGCGGCAAGGACGTTCTGGTAGTCGACAAGGAGAGCATCGGCTCTGGCGCGTCGGCCATCGCCTGCGGCGTCATTCGGAACAACTACCACCAGCCGGCGATGCGCGAGCTCATGGTGCACTCGGTCGAGGTATGGGAGAGTGATCCCAAGGCATTCTGGTACCATCCCGTGGGCTACATGCAGATCAGCTGCGAGGCCATGCGCGCGGATGTTGCCGAGATCGCGCGGCAGCAGCAGGAGATCGGCTACGAGTCGGTCTTCATCGACGGCGAGGTCGAATCGGCGCGCTATATGAGAGGGCTGTTCGACGACTGGCAGGCTCGGGGAGTCACCTCGGTCCTGCACGAGAAGCGGGGTGGCTACGCCAACAACCTGGCGTCGCTGAGCGGACTCGCCACCAAGGCCGAGGCACAGGGCGTGCGGATCGCCAGTGGCGTCGAGGTGGTTGGCTTCGAGCGCGAACCCGGCGGTGCAGTGAGCGCTGTCCTCACCAACCGAGGTCCGATCGAGTGTGAGCAGGTGGTGGTGGCCGTCGGGCCCTGGGTCAAGCAAGTGTGGGATCTCCTCGAGCTACCGGCGCGGATCGACGTCAAGGAGCCGCAGGGAGAGACTGTGCACGACGTTCGAATGTGGAGGTACTGGAGCCTCCAGGAGGGGACCCTGGGCGTAGACCCCGAGCAACAGCGGACGAACGCCGGTGAGGCGCCGCCGGTGATTCACGTCGATTCGGACGCCCCGCTTTACTCCGATATTGACGGCTCGCTTCTGTGCGACGAGACATGGGGCATCTATTACAAGCCGGACACCAACTTCGGAGGTGTGCAGGGCGGTGCGATGCCCTTTCCGGTGGCGGCTGATCCAGACGACGTGGAGGTCGATCCGTATGGGCCGTCGTCCCCGGACTTCGTCGTAGGCGAGGAGTTCGCCCACATGTGGACCTCGGCCCTGGCCTTCTGCCAGAAGAGATTCGAGGGCAAGTCGGACTTCTACAAGAACGAGCCATCCGGGGGCATCGGCTGCTTCACGCCCGATTCGTTCCCGGTCTTCGACCGTTTTTGCGACAATGTCTACTTCATCGCCGATTCGAACCATGGGTACAAGATGATCGGTGTCGGAGAGCTCGTCGCCAACGAGCTACTCGGGCGCCCGCAGTCGCTCCTCGAGCCGTTCCGTTTTGCGCGCTACGCCGAGGGGAGACTGCATCCGACCTCCAACAGCCCGTTCCCCTGGAGCTGAGTACTGGCCAACACTCGTAGAGGGTTGACGACTGGCGTCGACCCAGTCCGTTCGTTGAAGCTCTTGTAGTTGTCGTTCGTGAACCGATGTCGCCTGGGTGCCAGTCTGGAGTCTGGTGACCGGCGGCTATGGAGGCATTCATGCGCCCTGAGATCGATGACCTGTTCACGGTGGCGCAACTGCGCGAGTGGCGCTCGCGCTTGACCTCGGTCGCCTTCGGGCTGTTCCTCGCGGAGGCATTCACCGGCCTGGTGATCTACCTCGCCCCCTTCAGCGTCACCGCGCAGGTCTCGGTGATCGTTCACTCGCTGGTCGGGGTGGCTTTCATCGCGCCGTATGCCTGGTACCAGGCACATCACTGGCGAGTGAACTGGTCGCGGCCATTCAACCAGCACAAGTTGCTGGGTTACTTGTCACTCCTGTGCGTTGGGGTGGCTGCTGTCTCTGGCCTGGTGCTCACGGCGCAGGCCGGGTGGGGACGGCGGATCGACTATGCCTGGGATCTCGTGCATCTGGTGGCCGGACTGGCTGCGACGGCGTTTGTTCTATGGCACGTCGCGATCATCGTCGTGCGGCACGCGACGCAGTCCGATGGCGGCAAGCGTGCTCTGCTGCGGGGCGCGCAGCTCAGCTTCGCGAAGGCCAGCAGCTTGGTTGTTCTGGCGCTGCTCGTGCCGTTGGCGGTTTGGGTGCTGATGACGCCGCAGGCATCGGTCACGCGCCCTTTCCCTGCCGACTATCAGCTGCCGTTCGGCGACAACCCCTTTGCGCCTAGCCTCGCCACCACCGCCACCAACGAGGCCTTCCATCCGGAAACGCTGTCGGGCTCCGAGCGCTGTGGCACGTCGGACTGCCATGCCGAGGTGCTCGAGGAATGGCAGCCGAGCGCCCACAGATACGCCGCGATGTCGCCCTTTTTTCAGGGCGTCCAGGGGGCGATGGCGGTCAGCAACGGAGCGGAATCGACCCGCTATTGTGCTGGATGCCATGACCCGATCTCTTTGTTTTCGGGCAGCAAGAACCTCTACACCGACGATCTCTCGGCCCCCGGGTATCGGGAAGGCGTCTCATGCGTCGCCTGCCACTCGATCGAGCAGACCGACATACGAGGCAATGCCAACTACGTGATCGCGGCGCAGCCCCGCTATCTCTACGAAAGCTCCGAGGCCGCGCTTGCCGCGTTCGCCAGCGACTTCCTGATCCGCGCGTACCCACACCAGCATCTCAGCTCCTGGTCGCGTGAGCTCTACAAGTCGCCCGAGTACTGCGCCGCTTGCCACAAGCAGTTCATCGATGAGGAGATCAACAACGTCGGCTGGGTGCAGCTGCAGAATCAGTACGACAACTGGAAGCAAAGCCGGTGGTGGATCGAGGACGATCCCGACAACAGCGTCACCTGTCGCGAGTGCCACATGCGCCTCGTTGACTCGATCGACCCGGCCGCGGGCGACGCGGTCGATCCGAATCGCGCCCCGGACGATGGGCGCCACCGTAGCCATCGATTCATCGGGGCCAACCAATATCACCCGGCGTTGCTCGATCTCCCGGGCGCCGCGGAGCAGGTCCGCCTGACCGAGGAATGGCTGCGGGGCGAGACGACGATCCCCGAGATCGAGCACAAATGGAGCCAGGGACCCGCGGTGCCGTTGATGATCGACGCACCTGCGACAGCCCTGCGGGGCGAAGCGGTCAACCTCCGTGTCATCGCGCTCAACAACAAGGCCGGCCACGATTTCCCGACGGGCCCGTTGGACATCATTCAGGCGTGGATTGAAGTCGA
>DASCOT010000145.1:0-37925 GCA_036012155.1 Acidobacteriota bacterium | reverse complement strand
TCGTTAGGCTACCGACCACCGGCCCCGGAAGCGCTGTTGTTGAATCCGGCTGCGCTGCGCTTCGCCGGCCTCAACAACCCCTTGTCAGCACCGAGTTACTGAGATAAGACGTGGTACTAACCGTGGGGTCAGGTCAGTTTCTGTAGTAACAACGGCGTTGCCGGCGGCAAGTTTCAGGTTTTCTGCACGACCCCCCAACAGTTTCGGAGGAATTCCCGCTCGCCTGAGCGTGCCGGCGTCGTACCATCGGGCGCCAAGCCGGGCAATCAAGAGGAATCCAACTCTGGAGATACGGACATGGGAGACGTCGTCTACCGATCGGAGATCGCCCTGACGCGGAACCGCGGCCCGCTACGTACCGCGACGATGCCCGGCGGCGAGTCGGTGGACTTCGGCGTGCACGGCGCCATCGCCGAGCACTACGGCGTCTCGATGGAGAGCTTCTCGCCGGTCAGCACGACCCTCGACTACGTGGTCGCCGCGGCCGCCGGCTGAATGACCGGTACCTTCGGCGGTGCGCTGGAGACGCGGGGCATATCGGCGAGCGACGGTCGTCTACGATCGAGCACCGTCGGCGAGATCGAGTCAGATGGCGGTACGCTGGTGATCCGTCGAATTCGCGTGACGTACCACCTCAGCGCCGAACACGATGCCGATCGCAGCGTGATCGACCGAGTCCTGCAGGTGCATGCGGGGGGTTGCCCGGTCTACCGGAGCCTGCACCCGCAGATCGAGATCACGGCATCGCTCGATCTCGAGACTGCCGACTGATCCTCTGGCGGCATCGACAGGTCCGGGGCCAGGACAAAGCGCCGGGCCGCCCGCTCCCGGTCGGCCCCAGTCGTCAGAGCCAGCGGTGCTGACGATACCAGTCGGCCGTTTCTTCGAACCCCCGAGCCGCATCGATTCGCGCCACGTGGCCCACGGCGCGCTCGATCTTGGTCACCTGGCAGACCAAGCCGGGACCGTCGAGCTCACGCAAGCGATCGCGGTTCATCAGCGCCGGTCGCCCGGTAACCCGAGCGCTCAGCTCGCCGGCCTCGGCGATGGCTCTCAGCAGCCAGCGCGGCACCGAAACCAACCGCACACGGCGATCGAAAGTCTCCGACAGCAACCTGGCGAAGTCCCCTTGCCGCACCGGCTCCGAATGGCCTACGAAGAACGTCTGGCTCTGAACGGCGTCGATTCCGGCCACACCCGTCTCGCCCACCGCTCGCAGAGCGGCGACGAGGTCGGCAACGTGGATCAACGTGTAGGCGGTTCCGGCGTCGCCGAGGACTGGGCACAGGCCACGCTTACCGCCACGAAACAGCGCCAAGAAGTCGCGGTCGCGAGGCCCGTAGACACCCGGCGGGCGGATAATCGCGTGGCGCAGATCTTCGACTTCCTGCACCGCAAGCTCGCCGGCAAGCTTGCTCCTTCCGTACAGGCTCAGCGGCGCCGGCTTGTCGCTCTCAACGCGCGGATGCTCGGGGGTTCCTGCACCGGCAGCGGCCTGGCTCGAAACGAGCACGAAGAAGGCCGCCGCGCGACGGGCGGCGAGCGCCGCCTGACGAGCGCCCTCGACATTGACCCGCGCGAACGACTGATAGTCGATCGCACGCGTCAGCCCGGCGAGGTGGTAGAGGACAGTGGCGCCCTCGCAGGCTGCCGCCATGGCGCCCTCGTCGAGCTCGCAATCGATACGCTGCACCCCATCGGGAAGGGCGTTAGCGCTCGATGGGCGCACCACGGCGCGCACTTCCCATCCGGAGTCCCGCAGGCTCTCGGCCAGGTTCCAGCCGATGAACCCGGTGCCACCGGTTATGACAGCGACCTTCACAGGCATCAGATTGCTACAGTCGCTTTTCGTAGATCCGGTAGGTCTTGGACCGCTGACAGCCAACCAGCCGGATGGCCTTGTTGATGCCGTCGTTGTCTTCCAGGGTCCACCCGCACTCCCCTCCGGTCCAGCCTAGCCTCTCGACGATGCGGATCGAGTGCGCAATCAGCGCCAGCTCGAGACCCTTTTGCCGATGCTCGGCCACTACACCCAGAAGCATCAGTCGGCATTGGTCGATGATGCTGCTCTTGCGGAGCAGGTGCAAGAAACCGAATGGCAACAGGCGACCGCGCATGCGCTTGAAGACCTGGTTCATATCCGGAACCGTGAGGCAAAAGGCGATCGGCTCACCCTCGAGCTCCATGATGAGCGCCAGCTCGAAGTTGAGGATCATCTTCATGTCCTTGGCGGTGTGAAGAAACTCCTCCTCGGTGGGCGGCACGAACCCCCAGTTGTTCGCCCAGGCTTCGGAGAAGATGCGCAGCACGGTGAGCGCATCTTGCTCGAAGTTCTTCTTGCTCAGCTGGCGAATCGTCGGCTTGGGATCGAGGCGACTCTCGATGCGCTTGAGAATGCGCTGCGCTCGCTGGTTGACGCTGTTCTCCATCGAGAACCACCAGGTCCAGAGATCCTTGGCCTTCTCGTAGCCCGCCGCCTCCACCCAAGCCGGATATGTGGCCGGGTTGTAGGCCGTTTGAATGTACGGATCGATATCGAAGGGCCCGACGAGCATGCCCGCAATGTCGTTGAGCGAAGGGTTGGCTGGCCCCCGCAGCGCACCGCGACCACGCCCTCTCATCCATTCTTCGGCCGCCTCGAGCAGGGCACCGGCCACCTCGGCATCTTCGGCCTCGAAGAAGCCGAAGAAGCCGAGGTTGTCACCGTGCGTCTCGTTGTGCCGATCGTCGTCGATGGCGGCGATCCGGCCCACCGGCACACCACCTCGCCACGCCAAGTAGAGCTCCATCGCGGCGTGGCGAAAGAACGGGTTCTTGGCGGTGTCGAGCAGGTCGCGCTCGGCGAGAATCAGCGGCGGAACCCAGTTCGGGTCGTGGGCGTACAAGCGGAACGGCAGCTTGATGAAGGCGTTGATCTCACGTTTGGTCGCCGCCCGGCGGACGGATACCTCGGGGACTCTGACGGCCTCAGCCATGCGTTCGGCCGCTACAGCCCACTAGGCAGCCGTGCTGATCACGCCGTGCCGACGGCCAGCATCGGCGAACGCGCTCAGCACGGTCTCGATCTCCTCGCGCTTGTGGCTGGCGTTGACCGCCATCCGAATGAGCGCCTCGCCCTCGGGAACGGCAGGCGGGAGCGCCGGCAAGGCGAAGATCCCGGCGTCCCAAACGTCCTTCCACATGACCATCGCGAGATCGGCGTCACCGATCGACACGGGGACGATCGGACCCTCGGAGCCCAGCGTGTTGAACCCCAATCCGCGCAGGCCCTTGCGGAACATCATCACGCGCTTCCACAGCCGCTCACGGTGCTCCGGCTCGCTGGCGAGGATCTCCAGCGCCTTGTGGGTGGTTGCCACCTGTGCCGGCGGCAGCGCCGCCGTGAACACGAACGGCCGCGCCAGGCACTTGATGTAGTCGACGATCTTGGCATTGCCGCCGACGAAGCCGCCCACCGAGGCAAACGCCTTCGAGAACGTTCCGATGATCAGGTCAACCTCGTCTTCGAGGCCGAAATGATCCGGCGTACCCCGCCCGTTGGGACCCAGGACGCCGGTCGAGTGCGCGTCATCAACCAGGACCCGAGCACCATAGCGCCGCGCCAGCGTGACGATGCCAGGCAGGTTAGCTATCTCGCCGCTCATCGAGAACACGCCGTCCGTGACGATGAGCTTTCCGGCAGCGCGATCGGCATCGCGCTTCAGCAGCGACTCCAGATGATCCATGTCGCCGTGACGGTACTTCCGCAACTGGCCATAGGAGAGGCGTGCTCCGTCATACAGGCTGGCGTGGTTCTCGCGGTCGAAGTACATGATGTCGCAACGTCCGACGACGGCAGCGAGGACACCGAGCGAGCCCAGGAATCCGGTGCTGAACGTCAGCGCCGACTCCCTGTTCAAGAACTCGGCGAGGTCGCGCTCGAAGGCCTCGTGAATACCGAGGGTGCCGTTGAGGAACCGCGAGCCCGTACAGCTCGTTCCGAACTCGCGCAACGCCGGCAAGCCGGCGCTCTGCACGCGTTCGTCCTGGCTGAGGCCGAGGTAGTCGTTGGAGCAGACCATGACCATCCGCTTGCCGTCGACCGTTACCTCGTTGCCGTTCTGGGCTCGTAACGCCTTGAAGTATGGGAAGAGCCCCATATCGCGCAGCTCGTTGGCGCGGGCGTAGTACTTGGAATCAGTCTTGTCGAACAGATCCACCTTCATGGTGGTGATTTCGGCTTGAGCCATTTCAGTCTCGCTCGCGCGAGGAGAGCTCCGACCGCCCGAGCGCGAAATGTGCTTCGCGCCGGGCACACCTTCAGGTCCTGGCCTAATCAACGACGCTCGAGTGGTGGGAACGCGGAATCAGGATTCCGACTGGTACTCGTCGATCCGGTCCCGCAACCGCTGAATCACGTCGTCGACGGTTTCGGTCTTCAGCAGGCGGATGAAGCGGCGGTTCCAACTACGAGCGGTGTCAACGTCGTCGACGACGTAGTTGACGATCCGCCACCGGTCCTCGCGTAGCAGGAGCTCGTAGTCGAGGGCAATGTCTTCGCCCTCGAAGTAGGCCAGCGTATTGACCACCGCTTGTTCGCCGTCGATCTCCTCGTTCAGGTAATCGAAGTGGTCCGCTCGATAGCGGCCCACCCCCTTTATGGAACGAATGCGTAGCAAATCACCGAAGACAGTCTTCCACTCACCGCACGTCTCGTCGGTCAGCTCGTACTCCACACAGATCTCATCGATCGCGCCGGTCGACATCGTTACGAAGTCGGTGACGTCGTTCATGACCTGGTAGACACGCGCCTCCCCCTCGGCATCGAGAGGGTCGTGCTCCGCGAGAATGGCGGAAATCTCCTCGTTTGACGAACGGATGGTCTCCATCGGGGTCGTGAAGTTCTCCGCGGCCTGGCCAACCGCTATCACGCCCAGAAAGAGCACCGACGCCATGAGGCTAGTCGAGGACGACTTGGCCATCAGCAATCCACTGTAGGTATGAAGAAAGGTCTCCGATGACAAAGGCCAACTCGGCCAAGGAGACCATCAACTCATATTCTCTCTTAACGACTTCCTGCTGTAAACGATAGTCTGCGCGGTAGGCCTTGATCAGTGGCTGCGCCTCGCCGATTCCGAGGTCGAAATCGTCGCCCGCAGATCGTAGCCAGCGGCGCGTTTCCCGGCGCGTATCGCGCACCACTTCCAGCAACTCGACGTTCTTCAACACGCCTTCAAGGGCGCGAATGACGTCGATCTCGATGCTCATCTGCAACGCCTGTCGGCGAGCCAAGGTAGCGTCGCGCTCGATTCGCCGACGCGCCACATCGACGCTGTGGCGAGCGAAATTCAGGTCCCAACGCACGTTCAACGCAGCCCCGACACGCGTGAAGTTGAACTCGTCGTAGGCGAACGGGTTCTTCTGATCGTCGCGCGCCGATGAGCGCGCGAAACCGAATCCGCCACCAATCAGAATCAGCGGCCAGCGATTGCTCTCGCTCAACTCCATGGCTTCGTCGAGCGCGCCGGCGGCAGAAGCCAGGGCGCGGAGCTGCGGATTGCGCTGCATGGCCGCCGCCTGCAAAGCAGGCAGCGCGGCGCGCGTCAGAGCCACCTCGGGCATCCCATCGTCGGCGAGCTCATACGCATTGCCGCTATCGAGACCCATCAGCGTGGCGAGCGCATCGCGCAGCAGCCGCTCGGTCTGGCGAGTTTCGAGGTAGACCGCGTCGACGTCGTAGCGGCCGGCGCGGATCTCCCACACGTCGTTGGGATCGATATCGCCTTCGTCGAGCTTCTGATCTGCCTGCTCGACGAGCTCGTCGTAGGAGCTACGCATGTCCTCGGCGATCGCGAAGGCGCGGCCCGCCGACAACGCTCCCCAATAGGTGCGGATTACCTCCTTCGACAACTCGTCGCGGGCCCGCTGGCTCTCGGATGCCTTGGCGTCTACGACCCCGCGCGCCGCTGCCGTGCCATGTCGCAGCCGGCCGAATCCGTACACCGGCACGGCGAACCCGATCTGGCCCTTGAAGAACGGGCCCAGATCGTTGAGGTCGCTAGACGTATCGGGCGAATTGAAGATATCGCCGCGGGCGCCGGGAACCACGCCGGAATAGCTGTCGAGTTGGATCTCCGGCAGCGACCAGAAGCTCTGCCACTGGTCGAGATCGACTTCGGCGCGCGCCACGTCGAGTCGGTGCGCCCGCATCAGCGGATTGGAATCCACCACCCGTGCCAACACGGCAGCGAGACCGAGGCGGCCCGCTGGGGCCGTAGGCGCCTGCGGCTCCTGTCCACTTGCGCTTGTTGCCGCCAGCAGGGCGATCGCCAAGAACAAGCTGACTGCCGGGTAGAGCTGGCGCCCATGGGGATCGGCGCGCATTGGATCTCCTGAAGGATCTGGCTAGAGGGTCGGTTCCGTTCGCAGGGGCAACTTAAGCGTAGCATCGCGCCACGCCGTGGCGGAGTTCGTTTGCATCCACATCGGGCCTGCCGCGCCCTCGCGGGATGAGCCTGGGCTTGACGCGTAGGAACCCTTCCTAGAGCCTTGAAACATGAGCCGCGCAGTTCCAGCGCGATCGACCCCCGTCACGACCGCTAGCGGGCATGGCCTGTCTGGCGTTGTCGGTTGGTCGTGCGACACGCCTGCCCAACCCATCCGCCTGTGAACGACCAGCTACCAATCCAGCGTCGCACCGCACGCGAGCGCACGATCTTCTACAAGGAGATCACCGCGGTCTGCCGATGGTCGCATCGCTACGCGTTCCTGTGGGTCGGGCTGACTCTCCTGCTCACCGTCCCGGCGTTCATGCGGGCGCGCACCCTCGAGCTCGACTCCGATCTGACCAGGCTGTTGCCGCAAGACAGCCCGGCGGTGCAATGGAGTCGGGATCTCGAGCCTCTGGTGGGCGACGGCGGCTACTTCAGCGTCATCTTCGAGGGGGGCGACCCGGAATCGCTGGCCCAGGCAGTTGACCGAACAGCCGCCCGACTGCAGCGACTCGAGGAGATCACCGACATCAACTACCGCTACCCCACCGACTTCGTACAGCAGTACCGCTATGGCCTCATGCCCTCCGATCAGATGGAGACGGCCATCGAGACGATCGAAGATTGGGAGGCGGAGGTGAATCCGTTCCTCGATGATCTCGATGATTCGGCCAGCCAGGAAGAATCCGACCTCGAGCGCATCGTGGGGCTGTACAGCGAGCTGCCCGAATACCACCGCGACGCCGACAACACGATGTACGGAATGATCCTCAAGACCAGCGAGGGTCTGACCGACCTGACCGGCCTACGCGAGCTCTACCAACGCGTCGATGGCATCGCCGGCGAGGAGGCGGCCGCTTCCGGGGTGGTCGTTTCTATCGGTGGCTCGCTGCGCACGCGGGTAGAAGAGTTCGACGTCATTGTCTCCGACGTCACCCGGACCGGGGCGGTGGCGGCGGCCGCCATTCTGTTGACGTTGGCGATCAGCTTCCGGTCGGTGCGCGTGCTTCCGGTACTGCTGTACCCGATCGCTGCGGGTTTGATATGGGCATTCGCCGTCGTGCCCGATCTGGTCGGCGATCTCAACACCATCACGTCATTTCTGCTGATGGTGCTGTTCGGCATGGGGGTCGACTACTCGATTCACCTGGTGAAGCGCTTCCGACACGAGATCCTCACCACCGAGCCCGAGATCGCCCTTGCCGAGACCTTCACCTCGACCGGACGCTCGGTCGCCACCTCGGGTCTTACGACCTCGTTCGGGCTGTTCATCCTGGCGGTATCCGATTTCAGAGGCTTCTCGGACTTCGGGCTGATCGGCGGCACGGCGATCCTGGTGGTGACCCTGTGCATGTTGCTGGTCATGCCGGCAACGTTGAGTGCCGGTTATCGGCTCGGCCTGGTTACGCCGAGCGCGCCGCGCTACCCGAGCGCTCGGCTGGCGATTCCTCCGAGCTGGTCAGCCGCCCTGCTGAGCACCCTGGTGATCGTCTCGGCGTACGCCTCGGCGTTCCTGCTGGAATTCGACTACGACTTCTCCAACTTCAGCGCCAACCTCGAAGAGCTCGACGCAATTCGCGACAAGCAGGAGCAGGTATACCCGATCTTCTTCGGTCCCTCTGCCATCTACGTGGCACGGGACCTCGAGGCTCTCGACCAGATGCTGGCGCTGATCGATGAGGCTGCGGAGGAGTCCGGATCGGTGATCGGCCGCGTGGCAAGCGTACGTGACTTCGCACCGGATGACGCGGAGATCCAATCGCGGCGAGACACCATGGGGCAGATTCAGGAGATGCTCGACCGGCGCTGGGTGAGTCGCATCGAGGATCCCGAGCGCGTCAGCATCATCGAGGACGTGCGCAGCTTCCAGATGCCCGACAGCCTGCCGACCGTCGGCGATCTCCCGAATTCGGTGCTGCAGGACATGATCACGCGCGACAACTCCGGTGCCTACATCCTGGGGCTGCACGCCACCGGCCCGGGTAAAGACGGCGTCACCACGATGCGTTTCGCCCGTGAGCTTTACGACCTGGAGCTACCGGACGGCATCCTCGGCCCGACCGGCGACAAGCCCGTGCTCGCCGAGATTCTCTGGCTGGTTACGCGCGAGGGCCCGCTCATTGTCGTCCTGACGTTTCTCGGGGTGTTCATCCTGGTGGTCATCGACCGCCGCGACGTAAACCAGGCGGCCTGGGTGCTGGTGCCGGTGGTGGCCAGCCTGCTGTTGACCTTCGGCGCGGTGATCACGCTCGGCTGGCGCGTGAACTTCTTCAACATGGTGGTGCTGCCAACGTTGCTGGGGCTCGGAGTGGATCACGGAGTTCACTACTATCGGCGCTGGCGCGAGCTGGATGGCGATACGGCGGCGACGCAACTGGAGCTCTTCGAACCCATTACGGTGGCCACGTTGACGACCATCATGGGGTACGCCGGAATGGCCTTCGCGCACCACCCTGGGCTGCGCTCCATCGGATTGCTGGCGGTAGTCGGGCTGCTGTGCACCTGGCTGACAGCGGTGGTGTTGTTGCCTGGCCTGCTGGTCTGGCATCGCGACCTCGGCAACGGCGTTACCGAGGAGGAGATCCTCACCGACCCCGACGAGGCCCTGGACGCGTAGCAGATGGCCAGCGCGCCGCGGAGCGCGGTGGCGTGCGATTGCAGGCGCTACTTCCGCCGCTTACCATCACGTTTCCAGGTTGGGGCGTCGTCCAATTGGCAAGACATGCGGCTCTGGACCGTAGAATCGGGGTTCGAGTCCCTGCGCCCCAACCACTCAGCCTTCGGTCGAACAGGCTTCTGTTCAGCGCGCCGCTGCCGCACAAGCGCGCGTGAAGGGCCCACGCCGGCTACACGAGCGCGCCCGGCGACCGTTCGCCGGGGTTCCGACGCTTCTGAGCCCGTTCCGCTGCGGAGAACACGATGACCCAGAACAGCTGGCACCCACGGTTCGCGATCCTCGCTCTGGTCCTTGCGCTCGGCGCCCCGCTGGCAGCACAGAACGCTCAGCCGCTCGACACACGGTATGGGGACGAGATCCGCGCCCACACGACCGACGAGAAGTTCCTGACGCCCATCGTCGAGGTGTTGCCGGCCTCCACCACCGTTCCCACGCCGCTGGAGTTCCACGGTTACATCGCCGGGGCCGAGGGGCACCTCACCTACGCCGCCGACGTGCACGCCTACATGCGGGCCGTCGCCGACGCGTCACCACGGGTACAGGTCTTCCGAATGGGGGAGACCGAAGAGGGCCGTGAGCGCATTCTCGTTGTGGCGGGAAGCGATGAGTCGATGGCCAACCTCGACGGCTATCGTGAGATCACGGCTCGGCTTGCCGACCCGCGCCACCTGACCGACGAGGAGGCGGCCGAGTTGATCGGCCGTGGCAAGGCGATCTATTGGGCGACGGGCGGGCTTCACTCGCCCGAAACTGGCTCGCCGGAGATGCTCATGGAGCTCATCTACCGCTTCGCGGTCGACGAGCGGCCCATCTTCAACGAGATTCGCGACAATCTGATCTTCATGGCCACCCCGGTGGTCGAGGTAGATGGGCGCGAGCGCATCATCGACATCATGCGCTACCGCGCCGCCAACCCGGGCAAGGCTGCCCCGGGGCTCGTCTACTGGGGCAAGTACATCGCCCACGACAACAACCGCGACGGAATAGGGCTGGCGTTGTCCCTCTCCCGGCAGTCGATCGATACGTACCTGGGTTGGCACCCACAGGTAATGCACGACCTGCACGAGTCGGTGCCGTTTCTCTACATCATGAGCGGCCACGGCCCGTTCAACTCCTGGCTCGACCCCATCACCACCGAGGAGTGGGTGGAGATGGCGTGGACCGAGGTACGGAAGATGAACGAGTGGAACGTGCCGGGTGTCTGGACGTTCAACTTCTTCGACGGCTGGGCCGCCAACTACATGATCTACGCCGCCATGGGACGCAACTCGGTCGGGCGCTTCTACGAGACGTTCGGCAATAGCGTCCCGGAGACGCAAATGCGGGAGATCGGCGAGCAGTCGCAACGCGCCTGGTACCGCATGAACCCGCCCACCCCCAAGGTGCTGTGGTCGCTGCGCAACAACACCAACCTGATGCAGAGCGCCCTCGTCGTGGGGCTGCACAACGTGGCCACGAATAAGGATCGCTTCCTCGACACCTTCTATCGCAAGGGCAAGCGGGCGGTGCAGAAACCGAGCCTCGAGGGCCCTGCTGCCTGGGTGATCCCGGCTAACGGGCCCCGCCCGCTGTTGGCTCGACGGCTGGTCAACCTGCTCCGCGCGCAAACAATCGAGCTCCACTCCGCGTCGGAAGATTTCGAGATCGAGGCCTCCCACCGACCCGATGACAGCGAGACCGTGCAGTTCGCCGCTGGCGACGTCATCGTGCGTATGGATCAGCCATACAGCCGGCTCGCCGACATGTTGCTCGACTACCAGTACTACAACCCCGACGACCCCCGTCCGTACGATGACACCGGCTGGTCGCTCGGACCCCTGTTCAACATCGATACCTACCGCGTGCAAGACACCGCGGTGCTCGATGTCGGCATGTCGGCGCTCGGTGCGACCGCTTCGAGCGGTGGCATCGACGGCAGCGAACCCACGCTGGTTCTTCCATCGACCGGCGAGCCGGAGGTAGCCAGCTTCCGCTTCGCGCTGCCCGACGTGGCAATGCGCGCCGCCGAGGTCGAGTTCACCGTCGACGACACGACCTACCCGGCCGGCAGCATGCTGATCGACGGCGGCGATGTCGACGTACGCCAGCGGGCAACCGACGCGGCGACACAACTCGGGTTGCGGCTGCGCTCCATGCCCTCGACGCCCGTTATCGCAACGCACGACATGCCGATACCGCGGATCGGCGTGGCTCACACCTGGATCAACACCCAGAGTGAGGGCTGGTGGCGCTACGCGCTCGACGACGCCGGCGTTCCGTACGAGTACGTCTCTACTGACGCCATCGGCGAGACCGAAAACCTTAACGAGCGCTGGGACGTGCTCATCATGGCCCCCGGCTGGGGCGACGTCACCCGGATCGTACAAGGCGCTCGTAGCAATCAGCCAATTGCCTGGCAGACCACCGAGATCACCCCCAATTTGGGCCGCATCGACTCGACCGAGGACATGACCGCCGGCATCGGTTTCGACGGCGTCGCCAAGATCCAGCGCTTTGTCGAGAACGGCGGCGTGATCATCGCTGCGACCAGCTCGGTGAGCTTCCTTTCCGAGACCGGCATCGCCCCCTATGTGCAGGTCGACACGACTCCTTCGGACATGAAGGCGCGTGGCGCCCTGTTCAATGCCGAGATCACCGACCAACTCAGCCCGATCGCCTACGGGTACGACGAGGACACGGCGGTGTATTTCAGCAACGCCCCGTTGCTGCGCGTCAGAGCAACTCCGAGAGGCAGAGGATTCGGCGGCGGAAGCGACGGGGACGAGCGGGCGTCGGGTCGCCGCGGCGATGACGTGGTTCCGGGTCACCCGCCGTACGTCGATCCCGAGGGCAAAGCCGATGACGACGAGGCAAACGATGAGGGGGACGACGAGGAAGAGGACGAGACGCCGTATTTCGACGACGGTCAGGACCTCACCGACCGTATGCGTTTGCTGGCGGGGCATCTGGTGCCATCGCCCGATCGCGTGCCGCGCGTGGTGATGCGCTTCCACGATCGCAGCAGCAAGCTGTTGATCTCGGGAATGCTCGGCAACGGACGAGCGCTGGCGTCACGGCCGGCAATCATCGACGTTCCGGTGGGCGACGGCCACGCGGTCTTGTTTGCCATCAACCCGATGTGGCGTAATCAGACCCATGGGCAGTATGCGCTGGTGCTCAACACGCTGCTGCACTTCGCGGCGTTGGACGCCGGAAGATAACGGATAGAGGGACGAGACCGATGGCACAGATCACTGTTTACCGGAGCCCTGGCTGAGCACCGTGTAGGCAAGCGGAGGAGTTTCTTTCGCAAAGGGGAATCGAATTCGACTCCATCGACATCACGATGCTCGATGATGCCTTCGGGACGCTGCGGTCAATCACCGGCGGCCAGGTGGGGACACCCACCGTGGTAATCGGCGACGAGTTCCGCATCGGCTTCGATCCGGCATGGATCGAGGCCCACCTACCCGAATAGCCGGCAACTTCCCGAATAGTCGGTAACCTTTAGGCTCCGGAGGTCAAACCCCCCTGAGACGGGTCGTTGACGGCTGTCCCGCGCCAGGCCCAGGTCGTGAGTCTGAGCTTCTCTCCAGCCAGGAGTACTGACATGCACCGTTTCGCCGCAGTTGCCGTGCTCGTAGTTCTCGCCACGGGCGGCCTTGGCGGCGGCGAACTGCAGGCTGCTGGGACGCCAGCCTCCAACGATGACCTGTACGCGCCGTGGGCGCGGGTGCTGACCGGTTACGTCGACGATGAGGGGCTGGTGGACTACGCCGGGCTGAAGGGCGCTGGCTTGGCCGATCTCGAGGCGTTCATGACCGCGATCGCTACCGTCGAGCCGGCCTCGTTCGCCAACGATCAGGAGCGTATGGCGTTCTGGATCAACGCCTACAACGCGGTGGTGATCTGGGGGGTCGTGGAGCGCTACCCGCTCGACAGCGTGCGCGATGTCGGGGCCCTGTGGGGGCTGATCGGCGGCTTCTTCAAGCAGAAGTACCCGGTGGCGGGCAGCGACATGAGCGCCGACAACATCGAGCACGACACGCTGCGCGCGCGCTTCGACGACGAGAGGATTCACTGGGCCCTCGTCTGCGCCGCCTTCGGCTGCCCGAGGCTTCTAGACCGACCGTACCGGGCAGAGACGCTCGACGAGACGCTGGCGCAACAGTCGTACGAGTTCTTGCGACAGCCGCGCGGCCTACAGCTGGACCGCGACGGCGGCACGCTCTACGTGTCGAGCTACTTCGACTGGTACGAGGACGACTTCAAGGCAGTGGCGGAAGATGTGGTCGACTACGCGCTCCGCTATGCACCCGCTGACGACGCCGAGTACATCAGCGAGCACCGCGACAAGATGCGCCTGCAGATCATGGATTACGACTGGGCGCTCAACGATCAGCCAAAAGGTCCTAGGAGCCGTCGGCCGGTGCCGCGCGACTGAGGGCCCAGAGCTTCCGTACCGTCACGTAGTCCGACAGCATCGCCATCCGTGCGATGCGCAGGCCGGTACGCCCTCCGCGCCAGCCACCTTGAACGACGAACTCACGGACGAATGCCGCCAGCGGCACGATACCGATCCACCAAACGGCGGTCAGCCCGTTGACGCGGCGCCCGGCGTCGTACCAATCCGCCGCCGCCAGACTCGAGTAGCGCTCGCGCTTGGACTCCATCTCGTCTAGATCGACGTACGTGTGGTGGTCCAGATGGCCGGGGAGCGCGCCCAGCTTCCCACCGTTGATCAGCTCCGGGTACTCGTGCACTCGGCGATCGACGTAGCGGGCGCTGCCACGACGGAACAGACGCAGGTGAACGCACTTGTACCAGCCCGCGAAGCTCACCGGCTCACCGAAGAGCCAGGTCAGCCTTCGTAGCCGATAGCCATCGAGCCCGGCACCGTCAGCCTCGACCACCTGCCGGATACCGTCGGCTAGCTCGTCGGTGACTCGCTCATCCGCATCCAGCACCAGGATCCAGTCGCCGGTGGCCTGCTCGATGGCAAACTGCTTCTGACGCCCGAAGCGATCCAGTGTTCGTCGATGCACCTTGTCGGTGTAGCGACGCGCGACCTCGCGCGTGCTGTCGGTCGAGTCGTCGTCAACCACGACGATCTCGTCGCACCACGCAGCCGAATCGAGGCACTCGGCAAGGTTGTCTTCCTCGTTACGTGTGATGACGACGAGCGAAAGGGTGGCCATACGCCTCGAGCTGCCTACCGGCTACGCGGAGATGCCCTGCTTCACTGCCTGCTCGATCGCATCGCAGAACCGGTCGAGCTCCTCCAGCGTCGTGAACACGCTCGGCGAGATCCGCAGGCCGGTGAACTCCGCATGATTGATCGCCACGGTGATGATGCGGTGCTCGGTCCACAGCCAGTCGTTGAGCGTCGATGTGTCGATGCCCTCGACGCCGACGTTGGCGATTCCGGCGGCCTTACCGGGAGCCTGGCTGGTATTCAGGTAGACGCGGTCAGAAAAAGCCTGTAGGCGGTTGGCCCAGTGGTCGCGCAGGTAAACGAGCCTGGCCTCCTTGCGTTTCGCGCCGATGCCTTGATGGAAGGTAAGCGCGTCACCGATGGCGAGGTAATTGGCTGCCGGGTGCGTACCGATCTCCTCGAACTTGCGAATGTTCTCGTCATTCCGCTCGTGTGCTGCCATCAGCGGCCACAGATCCCGGATCTTGTCGCGACGCACGTACAGCAGCCCGGTGCCGTGGGGCGCGAACAGCCACTTGTGCAGGCTGGTGGCGTAGTAATCGCACTCCAGGTCGGAGATCTTGAAGTCGAAGTGAGCCAGGGTGTGCGCACCGTCGACGATCACCGGAATACCGCGACGCCGGGCCATGTTGGTGACCTTGGCCACCGGCAGGATCTGACCGGTGAGGTTGATCATGTGGCACATGTGAATGATGCGCGTGCGCGGCGTGATGTTGCTCTCGAACAGGCGCACGATCGCGTCGTCGTCGTCGGCCGGAACCGGCACCGAGATCTGCTTGAGCACGACGCCCTCGCGCCGCTCGCGCTGCTTGTACGTGGTGATCATGCGGCCGTAATCCTGATTCGTCGTCAGGATCTCGTCGCCGGGCTCGAGGTCGATGCCGAATTGGCAGATCTGCAGCCCCTCGGAAGCGTTGCGAACCAACGCCAGCTCCTCGGCGTCGGTGTCCCACTCCATGGCCAGGCGCTCCCGAATCTGCTCTCGCTGAGGCTCGAGGATCTGCCACATCGCGTACGTCGGTGAGGTGTTGGAGTAGTCGAGGTACCGCTTCATCGCATCCTGAACAGGAAGCGGCGAGGGACTGACGCCGCCCGAATTCAGATTGATGATGCCGGCCTCGGCGCTGAAGGCCTGGCGCACGTCGTACCAGAAGTACTCATCATCGGCGAGCTCGCCGGCGGCGCCTGGATGCGTCGCCAGCCGCTCCGCCACCGTCAGGGCGTGGGCCCGGCGAGCCGGGCTGAGAAACGCACCGCCGTACGCGGCAGCGGCCGGCCAAGAGAGCGCTCCGAGCAATTGACGCCGATTGACCATCGCATGTACCTCGTTACCGAGTTGGGGAGCCCGATCAGTGCCGGATTCTACCCCGCAAGGTCCGCACGGCCCACCGCCAGGCGTAGACGCCTCAGTGGCAGCATTGCTGCCCGGGATCGTCGGGCGCGGTGAACTCCTCAGAGGCGAACAGCAGTCGGATCCAGCGCTTGTCGGTATGCAACGTGGGCTCCAGATCGACGCGCACGACGCGTCCGTCCGGCTCGACGTAGGCCCGATCGATTCCGAAGCCGACATCGAGCTCCCAGGCATGCATCGTGCGCGGTCCGACCTCGACATCAGTGCTCGACCCGAGCTCGAGCTTCCAGGTGTCGAAGTAGCGATCACGGTTGCTGAAGTTGTCGCGCTCGCGCGACAGCCAGTCGCCAACAACCACCGGTCGAAACGGCGAGACGGGGATGCCTCCCGGCATGAAGAACATGAACTCTCGCTCGACCTTCTTGGCATCGCCTTCGGGGTCGATCTGCTCGAACAGGGTCGGCATGGCGATGCTCAGGAAGCCCGGATTGGCGAACGCCGGGTCGGCCTCGATGCACATGCCGAGTGAGGTCCCCAAACAGCCCAACGACGACGGCATCCAGGCATAGAGGCCGCTAGGCCGGTCGAGATCCATGTGGCGGTAGCCGGGAACGCTGACCTTGAAATCCCAATCGCGGGTGCCGGCCTTGACGTCCTTGCGAAACCGCTTGTCGGCCTCGCTATATGTAAAGGTGACGATGCGCCGGCTGTCCTGGGCCATCCTCTCGCCGCGTTGCTCGAAGCGTTGTTCGAACTCGACGCGCATCGGAAAGCCGTCGAGCGTGACCCGCAAGCGGCCCTCCACGTGCACGCTCATGAGCTGGTCGGTGGGCCTCAAGGCACCCCGAATCAACTCGAGACGATCATGCCCAAAACGAAAATCAGCAATCTTGGTGCCGTCTTGCTCCCCGAGACCATCGAACACGATCCACCACTCGGCCACCTCGCCGCTGGCCACTGCGTCGGGCGGACCGAGGATATAGCGACGCTCCTCACCCGGCCTGAAACCGAAGGCGGAGTCGGTGCGCATCGCTTGCGGCCGGGCCACAACGGCACCGGCCACGACGACGGCAAGCACCAGCGCGGCGCCGCCGGTGCGCAACAGGAAGGAAATCTCGCGTAGATGGCCGGTAATCATGACTCGGATACTATCAACGGGACCGAGGCGCCGGCCATGACAGCCGGCACCGTCGTGGAACGCCACGTACGGAATGAGCGCAAGCATGGAACCTCTCGCCGATTGTTGTGAGCAAGAAACGGCCCGAAACCTCGCCAAGCATCGCCGGGTGGCCCGCTGCGACGGGTGCGACAGCCTCGTGCTGTCGTACGGCGATCGCGCCGACTACGACCGCACCATCGCAGAATTAACCAGCAACGGCGTGGCGTTTCAGGTCGGGTCGCGTGGCAAGCTCCTTTTCATTGCTTACCACCGTTGACGCGACGCTCGCGACCCGAGCTGCTCGAGGGCAAACTCGCGGCACCTGGTTGCCCGAGGTGAAACGCCGCACCATCTGGTGCACGGTGCTCGTGGTAGCCCGGCTCATCGGCCTTGTGCTGCCCGGGACGATGATCGGCGGCGAGTTGAGAGCCCAGATTCCTGCGGAGACGACCCCCGAGAGGCCCCTCTCTTGCAAGCTCGGCGTGGTGCTCAGCGGCGGTGGGGCGCGCGGTATCGCCCACCTGGGGGTGCTGGAGGTGCTCGAGGAGCACGGCGTTCGCCCCGATTGCATCGTTGGCGCCAGCATGGGCGCGGTCATCGGCTCGCTCTACGCCACCGGCCATTCGCTCACCACCATCCAGACGCTGTTGTCGGGGTTGAGTTGGCGAACCGTGTATATCGGCTCCCACAACCGCCGGCTGCAGCCGATTCTTCATCGGCTCGAGCGGCAGCGGGCGAGCGTACGCCTTGGGATCACCGCGGATGGCGTGCGCGCCCCGCGCGGCCTACTCAGCGACGCAATGGCGAATCGCCTGTTGATCGAGCACCTGGCGCCGGCCAATTTCGATACCGGGCGCCAATTCAAGGCACTGTCGATTCCATTCCGCACGCTCGGCACAGATCTGCTCTCCGGCGATCGCGTGGTGTTGTCGTCGGGCGACCTGGCGCGCGCCGTGCGCGCCAGCATGTCGGTACCGCTCGCCTATGCCCCGGTGCCCTGGGAAGAGGCATTGTTGGTCGACGGGGGGCTCTCCGACAACGTCCCGGTGAGTCTGGCAAACGACATGGGTGCGGAGCTCACGTTGGCGGTCGACACCTCGACCCCGATCGACGTATCGGTGAACCCCGACCTGTTCGGGGTCACCGAACGAATCATCGACCTGCTGTTCGCCGAGACGAACAGCCGCTATGGCGAAACTGCCGACATCACGATCGTGCCCGACCTGGAGGGTCGCAGCTTCGCCGACTATTCGCGCATCGATGAGCTGATCACGGCGGGTCGCGTGGCGGCCGAAGCCGCGCTCGAGCGTATCCCCGCACGATTCAAGCAACCGCAGCTCGCCACGCGGAGCCCGGCCGACGAGCACGTCTTCGGCCCCCGCGTTGTTCGAGGCATCGAGATCACCGGTAACGAGTACCTCTCCGACCGCGTCATTCTGCGCGAGTTTCGGGTACGCGTCGGGGAGCCATTCAATTGGCGGCAAACCCTCGCCAACCTCGATCATCTGCACGCCTCCGGGCTCTTGCAGAGCGCCTGGCTCGATCTCGCGCCGGAGGGGGTCGACGGCATCCAGTTACTCTTGCACGTGCAGGAGGAGTACCGCCAAACGGTCGACGTCGGTCTTGCATACCAGAGCGATGATCAGGCCCAAGCGATGGCACGCTTCGAGGTCCGCAATCTCCTGGGCTCCGGTGAACGGCTGCAGATCGCCGGCTCGGCCAGCGCCAAGGACCTGGGGTTCGGAGTGCGGCTGCACGGCGAGCAACTCCTGGGCGCGCATGTCGGATACCAGGTCGACGCCGAGCTGCGCCGCGAGAGGCCGAAGATCTTCGAGGCTGGAGAGATCGTCGCGCGCGCCGAGTTTCGCCGGCGGCATGTCGCGCTGCGCACCAACCTACCGTTCGGCCTGAACCATCTACTGCAGCTTGGGGTCCGGGTGGGCGAGGTGGAGACCATCGAGCGGCTTGGCCTTCCGTACGCTCACCAAACTCGCCCGCACCGTATGCTGACCGCCAACTATGTCTGGGACAACCTCAGCTCGCTCGCCATGCCGGTTCGGGGGCGCCACTTTTCGGTACAAGCAGAGCGCAATCTCGAGGGCCTCGGTGGCTCGTCTCCCTACTGGCGCCTGCGCATCGATGGCACCAGCGCGCTGCAGATCGGCAGGGTGAACTTCACGGGCCGGATGCTGTACGGATACTCCTCTTCAGTGCTGCCGCTGTACGAACAATTCCGAGTCGGCGGCCCCGAGCTCGTCCCCGGCCTGGCTCGCGACGAGCTGTGGGGCAACCAGGCACTGGCGCTTCGGGGCAGCTGGGAGTCGACCTCGCCTCGGTAGCTCGACTCTATGGACGTGTCGGGGCCGGCGGTACTTGGGAGCGTCCCGGAGAGACCACCCTCGACACGGCGATCGTCGGTGGCGGGCTCGGTCTTACCGTGACCACTCCTATCGGTCCGCTGCAGCTCGATTACGGGTGGGCCGAGGGCGGCCGCAACCGCCTCTACTTCGCGATCGGCTGGCAGTAGGCGATCGATCCCGGCGACGCGGCGTCGGTCCAGCCGGATACCTCAGGTCGAGCGCGCCTGGCGAAGGTGCTCGCGGATCGCCTCGACGAACCGTGGCACGGTGTCCCAGACGTCGCCGACGATCGGATGCACGAGCGGTGTCGGCTGTTGCTCGTTGAGCCTCATCAGGGGTGCGTTGGGGTCGACGTTGAACGACAGGATCACCGCCCGGTCGCCGATGTAGTCGACGTGCTGCGGCGCCCCGGATACGGCCAGCGCGATGATCAGCTTGGGGTTCACAGCGACCCCGGTCTGCCCGATCTGACGATCGGCGGGAAGTAGCTCGAGGTCCTGCGTCACCTTTCGAGTTGCCCCGATCATTACGTTCCGTAGGCCCATCTCGTCAACGAGCAACCGACGCAGCGGCTCGGCAAGCTCGGCAATGCCTTCGCGGCCTCCAGCGCCATAACCGAAGTCGATGATGATCTCGGCGTCCCGCAGGCTGCTCGGGTCGCTCGCCAGGCTGGCCAGCAGTCGGGCCAGCGGATCACGGCTGCTGTCGTACACCAACCGCGGCGACCACTGGTACACCTGGGGCTCCCGTTCCTGTCTCGGGGATGACCGAGCGCCGTCGAGATCGAGCTCCACGGCGTCGCGCAGCGTCAGCACTCGCAGGCCGCCCTCCAACGGCAGCTCGGCCTCGGCGCGCGCCGCGCCCCCATAGATTCGTGTACCGACATGCGCGTGGTCACCACCGTTGGAGATCGAATCGACGTTGTACCAGCTCCAGCAGCGACCGGCCTCGGTGTTGGCGATACCGCCCGTTGCGAAACGGGCAAACAGCTCGTTCGCCCAACTTGCCGCCAGGAGCCACCGGGGTTCGCCGCGGTACATCGCCCAGAACTCCTCGAGCCACTCGAGATGACCCGGGGCGCTGAAACCCGCAGCTCCGTCCAAGCCCACTACATATAGTCGTCGGGGTCGCGTGGCGGCGAGCACGAAGCCCGCCGCAACCTCTGCGGAGAGCTGATCGGTATCGACGGGTATCACCACGTCGAGTGCCACGCCGACGCCACCGGCGAGCTCTCGAGCCAGACGCAGATCAGTGCTTGCGCTGGCCGGAAACTCGACCCCGGTGGGCGTCAGGACGAACAGACAGCTCGGCGCCGGGTCGTCGGGCTGCTCACCCATTGAGAGCAGACGCGGCCCATAGGCGTCGGCCGCACCGGTCGCCGCGCCGCCGGACCCCGCAACATCGATCAACACGCCAGCAGCGTCCTCCGGCGAGTCGACCCGGCGATCGTGTCCGGCGCTGCTAACCGGCGGCCGGGCACGATGACGAACGCTGATGGCAGATCGGTCTCCGGCCAGGGACGCAGCCGAGAGACGCTCGATCTCGACCGTCGCGGCGCGCACCCAGGCGCCGAGATCGCGGGTCCTCGGCTCGCCGAGCTGTGGGAGCATCGCAACGACGCAGGGCATGGATACCGAGAGCTCTCGTCCAGCCCACGAAGACGCCGCGATCTCGAGCTTCGAGGCCCTGCCATCACCCCAGCGCAGGCTCGCGATATCTCCATAGACTTCGCTGCCCAGAGCCGTGGCCAGGTAACTGGGCACGACCCCTTGCTCGGTATCGGCGGCGCGCGCACCGCACAGCACTAGCTCCGCGGGCCGGCGCCTCAGCGCCGCGGCGATCACCCGAGCCACGTAGCTTCCATCATGCCTCGCTGCGCCCGTACCGTTGGCGGCGGGCGACTCGAGATGCACGGCGTGATCGGCCCCGAGCGCGAGTGCCCGTCGCACGACCTCGGCTCCTTCTGCCCCAGCTACCGTGTAGGCGCTCACCTTGATACGTTGCTCGGCGCGTTTCTTGAGCTTCAGCGCCGCCACCAACGCGGTCTCGTCGGCCGGATTGGTGAGGCGGAGGGGCTCGGCGAACCCGCCCCCGGCGAGTCTTGGGCGTGGTGCAGCAGCCGGCACCGGCTTGAGCAAGACGGCAATCTCGATGTCGCCGGCCACCTCGGGCTGGGGCCGCGGCTCGATCAGATCGTCGGGCATGAGCCCCCAACCCTCGGCCGGCGCTCCGACCTCCTCCAGGGAGAGGAAACCGAGCTGTGTCTCCGGCGGGTATCGTCCCTCGGCCAGATACGCCAGGGCGATCTCGTAGCGCCGCTCGAGGGCCGCAATGCGGGACGCGGCGCGCTGAACGAACAGCCGCGACACCCGCTCCAGACGCTCCTGGTACTCGGCAGGCACTTGTCGGCGCGCCGCCCACTCGAGACGGTAGAGCACCGCGTCGACTACCTTGGTCAACCCGGCGATCTCGGCCAAACGAAAGAAACAGGGTTGCATCCCGACGTTCGCCCAGACTTGCTGACCGAACCGTTCCACTGCCCCACCGACGTGGCCGAGCAAGCGCCGCCTGGCTCCATCGAGCGTCGCGACGAGCTCCGGGTAGGCCAGCTCGCGAGCCTCGGGTTCACCCGCGTCGGGGCGCCGATCCGGCGACACCCGCTGCACTAGATCCTTCAGCAGCAGGAAACGCTGTACCTCGTTGGTGCCCTCGTAGATGTTTAGCACCCGGGCATCGCGCCGCGTCTTTTCGACGCGGTGCAGCCACGTCTGGCCCTCGAGCCCGCGCGCTCGTTCCATCCAGTCGATGCAGTCGTGCTCCGACTCGGTGCCGTAATACTTGCCGATCGCAGATTCCATGCGCACCGAGCCGGTGCGCTTGTTGTCGAGCAATCCGATCATCTCGTAGGTTACCGACGCGGTCCCGGCGAGCTCCTCGGCGACACGTCCCATCCAGTACCGCTCCAGCCTCCGTGCCGGGTCGCGAGGCGAGTACTCGAAACCGGGGGCGACCTCTCCGCGCAGATACGGGATCGCGTCGGCGGCGAGCTCGGCGATCGTCGAGTGGGTCGTGACCGCCAATCCTGCACGCCCGGTATTGAGGGTTTCGAGCGCGTTGACCTGACCACGGCCGCGGAAGCCGATGATCGCCTCGTGCGGCACGCGAACGTTGTTGAGCGACAGCTCGTTGGTCGGCGAGCCGCGCTGTCCGAGCTTCTCCTCGTCAGCGCCCACGACCAGCCCTTCAGCGTGCCGGTCGACCATGAACCCGGTCACCCCTTCCGGGTCGGTGCGCGCATACAGCACCATACAGTGACAGAAGCGCCCGTTGGTGATCCACATCTTGGCACCGTTGAGGACCCAGTACTCGTAGAACAGCTCACCGGCGGCATCGGTGCGCAGCTGCCCGATGTCGCTGAAGTGCACCTTGCGGTCACCGTGCAGGTAGAACCGGGTGCGCTCCGCCGCGTCCTTGTCGTAGTCGTAATCAGAATGATTGATCAGGGCCGGTGCGGCGCTGTTCGAGAAGCGGTAGAGCAGACGCCGGCCGCTATAGTCGTGTTCCACCCGGTCGGCGTCGAGAAGGTTGCGCCGATGGCGCTCGTTTTCCTGGTCGAGCCAGAACCACAGCACCCCGTCAGCGTCACGCTGCACGCGTCGGCGGTCGGCGCGGGCGGTTGTTTTGACACCGCCCGAATCCGACCCGGCGGTCGGCTCGGTGAGCGCAAACGCCGAGATATACCCGGCTGAGATCGTCTTCAGGAAGAGCTCGTGCGCACGGCGGCGGCGTGGGTACTCCTGGAGCCGCTCGTCGACGGCGCCCCAGACGTCGTCGATGAGCTCGCGCGCCTGCCGCAGATGCGTACCGAAGCTGTCGAGATCACGCTGCTGCCCGGCCCGCAACGCGTCCTGAAAGGCTCGCAAGAAGCCGCCGCCGAGATACTTCAACACCATCGATTTGCCGACGCGCGCCTCGACCAGCGATCCGAGATCGGCAGTCGCCGCGGCAAGCGCGCTCGCCTTCGGCCGTCTCAGCATCGCCAGGAGACCGTCGAAGCCGTCGCGAAGCTCGCCGAACACCTCGGGATGCTCGCGCACTCGCTCGAGCTCGGCCTGGGCACGGGGCAAATCCTGGTACAGGCCGATGAGCGCCGGTGTCGTGCCGATGCTGGTGTTGCCCATGATTGCCAGCGACAGCGCCGCGTCACCGTATCGGCCGATGAGCATGCTCAGGATGTAATACTCGGCCTTCAGCGCTCCCTCACCCCCGAGATCATTGGCGATCGGCATGCGCATGAAGCCCCGCCGGACCATGTAGTCGAGGTCGCGGTCGGGAATCATGTGGAGCTTTTCCAGATAGCGCCCGTAGGGCATCCCGTCGAACTTGGGAGCCTCGAAGCGCTCGCGTAGCTCGGTCTCGAGCTGACTCCGGTAGCCTGCGAGCGCAGGGTCGTGGGCCAGGATCTCGGGCACGCAACGACGGGAAACGGGATCGAATCCCTTGCGAAGCCACTCGCCAGACTCGTACGACTGGTCGGCCGTGTAGACACTCTCGTAGGGCTCGGCGTCCGGGATTGACACGGCTCCGGCATCGCCATGCTCGAGCAGCTCGTCTCCGGCGGCAAGGGTTGCCGGGGCCAGCTTCGCCGCCGTGATCGAGGTGGCTGTCTCGGCGTCGAGCCGATCGAGCGCCAGCCGCGCAGCCTCGACCATCGCCTCGGTAGGAATACCGCCGTCGAGGCGACGAGCCGATCGCACCAGCAAGCTCTTGGCGGCGAGCACTTGGATCACCACCCTGCCTGCAACATGGGCGATCAAGTCGTTGGCGCCCCGATCGAGATCCTGAGCCCACTCCTCGACTCGCTGGCACACAGCCTGGTAGCGACGCGCCGGCTCGCCCAACAAGGCATGCTGGGCGGCGCGCGCCGTCCACCGTTGCTCGGCATCGCTGCACGGAATCAGGCCGCCGCCCGATTCAGCTGCCGCAAGCCGACGCTGCCCGACCTGGACACACAAGGCATCGTCGTGACCGAGCAGAAATCGAAACGCCGCACTGTCGCGATAGTACTTGGCGATGTCGTCATCTTCGGAAAAGGCCGTGCCCCCGAAGATCTGGCCGGTGTTGTAGCTGAATGAGCCCTCACCCGGACCGAACGCCTGACTAGCCAACACCTTGCTGGCCGCCAGCCCGCTCCAGTCGTCGCCCCCGCCCGGGTTGGCAAGCGCTGACGACTCCAGCACGTAGCGGTGCACCTCCATCTCGGCGAGCATCCGTTTGACGGCGCCGAACTTGGCAACGGTGTCGCGGCCGGCCTCGTCTTCGAAGGCTCCTGGAAACTGCACGCGGCCACTGGCGTGCTCGCGAGCCCGCTGCAGTAGGTATGTGCCCGACCCACGAACCGTGGCGAGGTAGCCGCGCAGTGCCACGCCGAGCACAGGGGCATAAGGCTCGCCGGCCGCCGGGTCCTCGAGCGAGACCGGGTCGATCACGGCTGAGAGATCGATACGTCTGTCCTCCGGCACGGTAATGCGAACGCCATGCAGGCGCCGGATACGGGCGCCGATGAGGCCAATGCTACCGACATCTTCGATTGCCCATCGCGGATCCGCAGCGTCAACCAGAAAACCCTCGCCACCGACGACAACGAGATAACGCTCCGCGAGCGCCGTCGGCACGAAGTCCGCGCGCACGTCGAGCTCGGTGCCGCCGTCCTGGAGTCGTCGTGCGCCACGCCGGCCGCAATGGATGGTCGCGGCAACCACCTGCGCCGTGTCCAGCTCGGTCGCCGGGGTGTCGGTCAGGGCCAACAGGTCAACCGTCAGCAGATGGGACGACGCCATCAGCGCCAGCGACGGATCGGTGGACGCCAGCTCTTCGAGCATCACGTCCCGGCGCCCGTAATCGGCCGTCTCCGGCCGCGCGGCGGCGAGCTGGTCTCGCAGCCAAGTCTGCTGCTCGACCGACAGCGGCTCGCCGCGTTCCAGAGCGCGCACCGCCTGGTTGTCGAACCAACGTTCGCACCCGGCGCGGACCTCGTTGCGCCAGGCGTCGAAAGCACGCGGCTCCGCCTCCCGGCGTCGCCACTCCAGCACCTCGAGCTGCTTCGCCACGCACGGGTCGTCGCTGACGCCGACATCGACCTCGCCCAACACGGCCGCCGGCCGGCACGCTGTCAGTATCGCTGCGAAGTGATGGTCCTCGAGCTGGCGGGCGAGCACTTCCGCCCAGAAGAACCGGTGGGCTTCGGCGTGCTGCTGCATTTGCGCGAAACGCTCGGCAGCGTCGTCCCAGACGGGTGTCAGCAGCGTGGCGGCAGCGGCGCAATCGAACTCGTCGATATCGTTGTCCCAAACGCGGCGCGCATCTGTGAAAGCGTCCCGAGCTGCTCCAAGGAGGGCGCGGAGATGGCTTCGGCGACCCTCCTCCAACGCCAGCGGAGAGCGCGCCAGATCGGCACGATAGCTATGCAGCGCTGCCTGCGTGCGCTCCAGCCGAGCAACCGCACGAGCGGTCATCGATCTCGGCATCGCGCCCGCATCGGCCTCCTCCAGGCCCTCCAGGAGCGCCGGCACGAACGCCGGCCGCGAACCCAGTCGCGGTTGTGGATCGGATCGATCGGCGAGGTAGGCGTGCAACTCGTGCTGCGCCGGCGTGTAGGTCTGATAGATCAACCGTTGCCGGGTAGCGCGACTCCAGTGCACATCGCCGGTCGCCCGCCAGCAAGTCTCGCACTTGATGCAATTCTCGAAGTTGACCACCACCCCGGGTTGTCCGGTCGGGTTGCGGCGCACCTCGTAAACCTTCGCCGGACAGATGTTCCACAGGGCCGACGACGACAGGTCGTGCCGGTCGGCAACTTGCGTAGGCCACAACACTTTGATGTGCGAGTGATGGCCGGCCTGGTAGGTGATGGTGCCGAGCTTGGCCTCGTAGCTCGTGGTAATGGCAACACGATCGTCGTCGAGGCGGATGCGCTCGTGGTTGTCGACAAGCAAGCGGTTGGTGAGCTGCTGGCCGAAGCGGCGCGGCTCCCAGCGCAGCACGGAATGCTCGAACCATTCGGCGGCCGCCTGTTTGATTCCCGTCGCCACGAACGCTGCACCAGCACCCACTACAACGGCGATATCCCAGATCGACAGGCAGCCGGCCAGGTACCGCGACGACGCCCGCAGCTTGTCGGCAACGTCGGTAGCGTCGTTGGTGTAGACGTCGCTGAAAGCGTTCGCCAATGCCCCGCCGAAACGTCGCCAGTACCAACGGAACAGCCACGGCGCCCTGCCCGGCTCTTCCCCTCCCGCCATCACCCGATACAAGGCCCGTAGTTGCGCGCCGTCGCTGGCCTGCGCCACCGCCACCCCGCCACCTGCCACCACCCCGCCACTCGTCGCGCCGGCAGCCTCGGAGCTACCGATACTCGCTCCGGAGCGGCTCGGCAGAAGGGCCCCGACCGTATTCCACAACACCCGCAATAAGTTGCGGGGTGTCGCCGCAGCGCCGAGCAGCATGCCCAGGCCTACGGCGCGCGCCAGTTCTCGACAATCGCCGACGATCGAGCCCTGCCGGTCCGTAGCGACACGGCGCAGCAGCCGCACCACGCTCCAGTAACGACTCCAGGGGCTGAGCGCCGGACGCGACAGGATATAGGCGCTGTTGTTCACCAGGTCGAGCTGCTTTTCGAAGAAGAACTGCGTGCGCTCGACATAGGCTGGCCAGTCGCGCAGGTGTCGCGCGCTGCGATAGTAATGGCTCGACTCCACCGCCTCGAGATACGTCTTGCGCAACGCCCGTTCGGTGAACGGCGATTCTGCCGCCTGGTTGCGACCCCCGAGGCCACCGGCATCAGCAGCAATCTGCCGCACCGCGCGGGCAAAGTGCAGCCCCATCGCTGTCGCTGGCCCGGTGAAGTTCGGATACGGGAAGTCGAGTCCGATACCGGTGGCGGCGCCGCCGATCGCCAGCCCGTCGTCGACCAGCCGTGGGATCTCCCTCAGGCCGCCGCCGCGGATGATCTTGGCGCCATACGAGGTGAGCTCGCCTCCGTCGATCATGCGAGCGATCTCCGGCAGGCCCTTGAGCCACTCCATGAGGATATTGTGATCACCCTCGAAGTGGTGCCGGAGGTTGTCGAGCGGCAACACGAAACCCAGCGAGAGGCTGGTGCGGTTAGTGTAGACGAAGCCGCCCATGTTGAGCCGTGCGGTGCGCCCCTTGCGGGAGGCATTGCGGAGCAACATCTCGTAGGCCAGGCCCTCGCCCGGCGCCAAGCCAAAACGCTCCTCGAGCACCTTCTCCGGGAGCGAGATCACCTCTTTCACGCCCTGTAGGAAGTGTGGCGCTGCGGTGGACCGGTGGTGCGGCGAGTCCTGCTCGTAGCCTTCCTGGGTGACCAGGTGCGACGCATCGCCCTCGGCAAGAAACACCACATCGGCATAGGCCGGACCGCGCTCGGTATGAACACCGATGACCCGGCCACGATGCCGTATGAGGCTCTGAACCGTAGTCTCGCAAGCGAGCATGACCCCGTGCTCGCGAGCCACCTCGGCCAGGTAGCGGTCGTAGACGGGCCGCAGAACCGTATAGCAAGAGCGGAAGACGTCGGGCGAGCGAAGGCTGGCGCCGAGCAGGCTGTGCCCGTTGTACAAATAGGCGCCGCGCTCCACGAGTCGGCGCTCGTAGGGCGCTGCTGCGACGATCTCGGGGCCGAAGGCCTCCGGGTGCTCGAGATTCTCCGAGAAATAGACGGCGCCCGACCAGTTTTCGGCACCCGGGAAGATCCCGGCCTCGCAGACCAGCACCGAGAAGCCGGCCTTGCCGAGGGCCATCGCGGCAGTGACACCCGCCGGGCCGGCCCCCACGACGATCACGTCGAAGCGGTCGGGGGGCAACGTAGTCATGATTTATGAGACAAAGAGCAGATAATGAGCGAGACAGTCGAAATAAGACCTATGAATATGAATCAATGGTATTCGAGACGTCAGAAGGCGACTAGCGCACCACACATCAACCGCGGCCTACTTGCACCATCTACGAGCAGTGCCGACCAGAGGGAAGCCATGTACCAGCGTCGCGCGATCGGCCTCACACTCCTGCTTGTGCTAGCGACGATGAGCGTTGCAGCCACAAGGGGTCAGTCGGGCCCGGACCGACAGTTGCTCGTCGGCGCCACGATCGTCGACGGCACCGGTAGCATCGCCTACCGCGGCGACGTGCTGCTCGAGGGCGATCGCATTGCTGCCATCGGCACGAGCGGGTCGCTCCACCCGTCGGACTCCGAAGGGGCGCTGGCGGTCATCGACCTTGCAGGCCTCGTGCTGGCACCAGGGTTCATCGACATCCACAACCACTCCACCGAGAGCTTGAAGGACGACGCGCTGGCGATGACACAGGTCGCCCAGGGCATAACGACGATAATGGTGGGCGCCGACGGCTCCTCACCGTGGCCTATCGGGGAATATCTGGACGGCATCGACGCGCTGTCGACGGCGCTGAATGTCGGCACGCTAGTGGGTCACGGCACCGTTCGACGCGGCGTGCTGGAGGACGACTACCGACGCACCTCTAGCGCCAGCGAGATCACAGACATGGCGCTGCGCGTACGGCAGGGCATGACCGACGGCGCCTTCGGCCTCTCGAGCGGTCTCGAGTACGATCCCGGCTACTACTCCACCACCGAAGAGCTGATCGAGCTCGCGCGTGTCGCCGGTAGCTTCGGCGGCTTCTATATGTCGCACGTTCGCGACGAGGAAGATGGCATTCTCGACTCGATCGATGAGGCCCTGCGTATCGGCGTGGAGGGTAGGCTGCCGGTACAGATCTCGCACATCAAGACCGGCAACGCCGCGGTGTGGGGCCAAGCGCCCGAGATGCTGAGGCGGCTGGCGGCGGCACGCGTCGCTGGGCTCGACGTGACCGCCGATCAGTACCCCTACACTGCCTGGCAGTCGGGACTCGGGATCGTCGTACCTTCGCGACGCTTCGACGACCCCGTGGCGGTAGCGGAGGGCCTCGCCGCCGTCGGCGGCGGCTCGCGGCTGCAGATCGTCGGCTACGACGCCGACCCCACGGCTCACGGCATGCGGTTGAGCGAGATCGCCGCCCGCGATGGCAAGACCGAGGTCGAGATGTACATCGAGATGATGGCCAACGGGGGCTCGCGCATCATCGGGCACACCATGAGCCAAGAGGATGTCGACACCTTCATGACCTCGCCGATGGTCATGACCTCCAGCGACGGCGGCGTCGGCAACTCCCATCCGCGCGGTGCTGGGACCTTTGTCCGTATTCTCGGCCACTATCTGCGCGAGCGCGAAATGCTGTCGCTCGAGCAGGCCGTGCATCGCGGCACCGGGATGCCGGCGCGGCGCCTCGGCCTCAGGGACCGTGGCGTCATTCGACCGGGAGCCATGGCCGACCTGGTGGCGTTCGACGCTGCCACCGTCACCGACCACAGTACGTTCACCGATCCGCTCCAACCGGCCACCGGCGTACACGCCACCTGGGTGTCAGGGCAGAGGGTTTGGGCGGACGGACGAACGACCGGCGCGCGACCCGGGCGCGCACTGCGGCATCGGGCCCGCTGAGAAGGTCGCTACTCGATCTCGGCTCGTGCGGCACCGGTAAGGGAGCCGAAGACCAGTTGCCACGAGTGCTCGACGAGCTCGATGACCACGGCACGTGGCACCGTCCCGTCGAGCAGCACCGAGTTCCAGTGTTTCTTGCTCATGTGATAGCCGGGCAGAACACCATCAGGGTAGCGCTCGCGCAGCTCGACGGCGCGCTCCGGATCGCACTTCAGGTTCACCTGCCGCGGCATCCGCTCGAGCCCGATGAGCGCGAACATCTTGCCACCAACCCGATAGACGGCCGTGTCCGGTCCGAATGGCATGTCGTCGGTGGCACCGCGTTGCGCCAGCAACAGCTCGTGCATTTCGTCCAGCTCCATGCCCACAGCTTCGTGGGATGATGCGCCCATGTCCAGCTCGCCGACGCACCTTGCAACGGTCCGAGCTGAGATCGCTCGTCGTCCGCATGGTGTAGTCTCGCTTCGCCACGCGCGCTCGCGCCTTCGCAGGATCGGTGCCTAGCGGCTTGCAACAACGGGCTGGGCTCCGGAGTCAGAGGCACTCGATGTCCGCAAACAAGCGCCTCGGCCTCATCGGACTCGGCCAGTTCGGTCGCTATGCCGTACCGTACCTGGCGCCCCGTTTCGATCTCCTCGTGCATGACACCGCCGACATCGAAGCGAGCGCCCGCCAGCTCGGGGTGCGCAGCGTGACCCTCGAGGAGGCAGCCAGCTGCGAGGTCGTCGTTCTGGCGGTACCGATCCAGGCACTACGCGCGACCCTGGGAGAGATCGCCGGAAGCGTCCGTGACGGAGCGCTCGTCGTCGATGTGTGCTCGGTAAAGGGAGCTCCGTTGCAGTGGATGCGCGAGGCCCTCCCGGAGAACGTCGAGATCATCGGCACGCACCCGATGTTCGGCCCCAATAGCGCCGGCGACTCACTAGAGGGCCAGCAGATCGTAGTCTGTCCGGAACGCACGACGAGGCTGGATCAGGTGCAGACCTTTCTCGAAGGGCTCGGGCTGCGAGTCATCGTTACCGACGCCGATCGTCACGATCGAGAGTGTGCGCATACTCAGGCGCTGGCCCAGTACCTCGGGCGGGCACTGCGCCGCGTGGAGGGTCGCGAGCTCGACATTCGAACGCCGGCGGCGATCTACCTGCGTGAGGTCGAGCGCATTGTCGAGGCGGACTCGTGGGAGCTGTTCGCCGCTATCGAAACGATCAACCCCTACGCCGCCGAGATGCGTCGAGCCATACGCAAACGACTCGATGAGCTTGACGAGCGCCTGGCTGACGAGCCGACATCCAGATGATCAAGGGCTTGCGCTGCGAAGATCACGGACCGATACGGGCCTATCGGATGACTCGCTACCTGGCGGGCCGATATGTCTCGAGCGTGATGGCCTACGTCGTAGATGGGCTGCTGATCGATACTGGACCACGCACGTGTCGTGCGGCTTTTGGCGAGATTCTCCGGCGAGAGAAGATCAGTCGCATCGTGCTCACCCATCACCACGAGGACCACGTCGGCAACGCCGCCGCCGCGGCGCAATCGACCGGCGTGACGCCCTGCATCCATCCGCTCGGCGTCGCGCTGGCGCGCACACCGCCGTCGCTGCCCTTCTACCGTCGTCTGATGTTCGGCACACCGGGGTCAGTCGACGCCGCGCCGCTGCCGGAGCTGGTTGAGACCGACAGCCACGCCTTCCGCGTCCTGCACACACCGGGCCATGCCGCAGATCACGTAGCGTTGCACGAACCAGAGCAGGAGTGGCTGTTTGCCGGCGATTTGTTCCTCAACGAACATCCGCGACGAATCATGCCCTTCGAAGACGTCGGCAAGCTGGTGAGCTCCCTGCGGCGGGTTCTGGCCATCCCGGACTGCCAGTTGTTCTGCCAGCACAGCGGTCGGTTCGCCAGCCATCAACACCGCCTCGGCCGACGCCTCGACAACCTCCTGGGGCTGCGGGAACGAGCCGTGATGCACTTCGAGGAGGGTCGCTCGATCAAGGAGATCGCTGCCGCTCTGGACATCCGCGATGGCTTCAACCGCCTCCTGAGCCGCGACGAGTGGACCGGGCGCAACCTGGTAACGGGCCTGCTCCGTGATGCCGGCAAGATCGACTGACGAGCCCCCCGAGAAGATCTCGGTCGTCGATCCGACCGCCGTCGAGGCGCTCGTACGCTGGTACGAAGCCGAAGCGCGCGATCTGCCCTGGCGGCGAACCCTCGACCCGTACCGGATCCTGGTCTCGGAGGTGATGCTCCAGCAGACTCGGGTCGAGACGGTGGTCGAACGCTACAAGCGCTTCCTGCGCGTCTTCCCCGACCTCGGTAGCCTGGCAGCAGCGTCCGAAGACGATGTTCTCACCGAGTGGTCGGGGCTGGGCTACTACCGCCGCGCCCGCAACTTGCACCGGCTGGCTCGCATGGTCGAAGACAGCGGATCGGCCGGGCTGCCAGAGGAACTGGACGCACTGCGCGCGCTACCGGGAATTGGCGAGTACACCGCAGCGGCGGTGGCGTCGATCGCTTTCAATCGCCCGCACCTGTCCATCGACGGCAACGTTGGACGCGTACTTTGCCGCGTGCTGGACATTCGCGAGAACCCGGCTCGTGCCGCCGTTCGGCGTCATATGTGCGGCGCTTGTGAGACGGCGCTACGAGAGCATCCGGCGGGCAAGCTCAATCAGGCGCTGATGGAGCTCGGAGCCCGCATGTGCACCCCGAGGGCACCGAGCTGTGGCGCTTGCCCGCTCGGCGACGCCTGCGTGGCCGCCGCCGAGCACACCCAGGACCTGCTCCCGGTGCTCCCCGAGCGCCGCACGCGGGCGGTTGAAGAGAGCGCCGCGGTGATCGAACACGACGGCCGCTTCCTGCTGTTGCGCGGCCAGCGCCCCGGAACGCTGGCCGACATGTGGGAGTTTCCGACGCTCGACTCACGGATCTGTGAGCCGGCTCCGGCCTCTGGTCCCGCAACCGCCAATCCGCCGCTCGAGGCCGACACCGTCGCCTCGACGCTACAGCGCCATCTTCGGAAGATCGGCATCACCGCGAACCAGCTCCAGCACATCGGTGAGATCCGTCACGGGATTACCGATCGCCGCATCCGCTGCCACGTCTACCGTCCCCGGAAGGTGACGCTCACCGCCGACGAAACCGCCACCGAGCCGCCGGAACGCTGCTGGGTCACCGCCGAGGAGATGGGCAAGATCCCGCTGGGGGGAACTGTCGCCAAGGTCCTGCGTGTGCTGGAGACAGGCGTCTGAGGCCAAACCGTCACGCTGTGCCGGCGTACACGCGAACCGGCTTGCGTCACCCGCGCCTGCTCGCTACCGTTGACCACTGTCTGACCTGCGGCCCTATCGTCTAGCCTGGCCCAGGACACCGCCCTCTCAAGGCGGAGACAGGGGTTCAAATCCCCTTAGGGCTACTTCCTACGAAGTCCTTGTTAAAGAAGGGCTTAGATGGAATAGAGCGGCGCTGCCGGCATTGTCCGACGGCGCCGCTCACTTATTTTCTACTTAGATTACAGGGGCGTATTCTCGCGTACCTGAGCGTACGGGAGGTCCTGTGGCCCGAGACGATCGGGTTGACCATTCGGATTCTGTATGAGGCCCCGTTCCTGACCCAATAACAGAAGCGGAACATCTTCTATAACAACTGGCACGTTTCCTGGCGCTCGACGGGCAAAAACCAGTGACCAGGCTCGAGCTTGCGACCTCGCTCGGCGGCATTGCTGGGGGGGTAGGAGCGCAACGACGAGCAGCCCTGACCGGTCCGGGCAGCGGCGCGGCGCGGCCGGCGGCCTATACATCGAAGCTCCGGCTGTCGGCTCGTTCCTGCCTGTCGCGCTCCGCTGCGACTACGTCCGAAGAACAGCCGAGTGGGCCGATGCGCCCATCACTCGATCACCGGCAGTACCAGATGCGACGCATATTGTGCGGAGTGATGCACCGTTTGCCGCGCCACCACCCATTCCGTTTCGTCGTAGTTGTTGCCACCCGTATTCAGGTTGCGATCGAAGCGCGGGAAGCTGGAACTCGACACTTCCAGGCGAATCCGGTGCCCAGGACCGAAATAGTTACCGGTGGCATGCAGATCGAGAGTTATCTCGTACACGCCCTCCTCCTGCATCCACACCTTCTGGTCGAATCCATCCCGGTACCGCATGCGCTGAGCGCCTTCCTGCACGTTGAACGCCGTGCCGTCCGGATAGACATCGACCAGCTTGGCCATGAAGTCGGTGTCCTTGGCCGACGACGAGACGTAAAGCACGACTTCGAGCTGTCCGGTCACCTCGATGCCCTCCTCGAGCGCCGCCGAGGTATAGACCAGCACGTCGTTGCGCATCTCGATCTCCGACTGGTCGAACGCGCCGGCGCCGGTGTTCATCCCGGTGCAACACGCCTGGCCGCCGAGCGACGGCACCGGAGAGCCCGGATCGTAGACAAAGCGATCGGCTGTCTGCTCGCCCGGCGAAGACAGCGACAACGTGCCATCGCCGTAACGGCTATTGGCCCGACCGTCGCTGTGCAAGTAGAGATTTCGATACGTGGTGTTGGGCAGCGGCCACGCCTCGGCGCTGCGCCACTCGTTCTTGCCCATCAGGTAGTACTGCACCCTGGGCATGTCGGTGATGCCGTTGTCGACGCCCTTGAGCCAGCGCTCGTACCAGCGCAGGTACATGTCGATGAAGTCGCGCCGGGCGTCGCCGAGGTCGCGCTCCCCGACGATCGTGTGCTCCGTCGCCCGCGCCCAGCCGCAATGAGTCGTCGGAGCGATGATCACGAACTGGTTGTCGCGCGCCCGCTCGCTGACCGCATTGCGCTGAAACAGATTGAACAGCTCCATGGTCTCGGCAACGCCGTAGTCGTACCAGGAGTCGAAGAAGATGGCCGGAACGTCGAACCGATCGGACTCTCCGACCCAATCCAGCTCGTGAAAGTAGGGAGCTTCCGGATTGTTGGAGACGAAGTCCTCGTAGTCTGTCGGCGGCGACCCGGACGCCTTCAGAATGTCGATGATCGGCAACGTCCTGAGCAGCGAGTGGTCCGTCTGTCGACGCTCGGGTGTCGATCGGAAGAGCTGGGCTGCGTCAGATTGGAACCACTCCTGCCGCTCGACCGACGCGGGCGGCCCGTAGTAGATCTTCGTGCCACTACCCGAAAACCAGCCGGCGGTCTGCGCAAGCTCGAAGGCGCCACCGTCGTACGAGACCCAGGGGCGCCCATGCGCATAGTAGCCGGTCGTCGAGGCCATCGGCATCGCGGCGACATGGTTCGGATGTTGCGTTGCTGCCAGCACGACCTGTACATCCCCGAGATAGGAACACCCATAGGTGGCGACCTTCTGGTTTGACCACGGCTGCTCCGACAGCCAGGTCACCGTGTCGTGACCATCGTTACGATCACCAGTCGATGGCTTGTAGATGCCCTCCGACTCGAACCGGCCGCGCATGTCCTGAACGGCCACCGCGTAGCCCTCCTCGACGAACCTTTCCACCATTGCGCCGCCGCTCTTGCCATACGGTGTGCGGATCAGGATGGTGGAGAGCCCTTCCCTGGCACCCTCGGGGAAGTACAGGTCCGTCGAGAGCCCGGCGCCATCGCGCATCGGGATCATGTTGCTGCGCTCCTTGGTGCTCGCAACGTCCGATTCCTGGCGGCGTTGCTGCCCCTGGCCAATCGCTCCTTCGGGGGCGGCGAGACAGATGACCAGAATGGCACTCGATAGAGCGAACAACCCGCGACTGATGTTCATGAACCATGCTCCCTGTCTGCAACACGCTCGTCCAGCGAAGATTCGGGAGCCCTATCAAACCACAAGGGAAGCACCTGGCAAGGGTGACCTTGTGGGAGCGTGCCGGGTTCGCTGCAGGAACGCTAGAAGATGTCCGTATCGATGTTGAACGCCGCCCAGGCAAACCAGAACGCCGTGATCAGAGCGACCCGAGGAGGTTATGGGAACTGGGTACGAAATCGTCTGCGAATCATGCGGTAATCGCGATTCGTTCATGCTCGGGTTCGGCATGTTGTGGCACCCCAAGGAGATCATGTTGGAGAGGCTCCGACCACGACGCCGCGAGCAAGTCGAGGCGATTCTCGCGTCAAACCTGGGAGCTGACCTCGATATCCAGAACCGCCTCTACCTCTGCGGGCATTGCGGACGTCCGGCGGTCAGGATGTGCGTAAACGTTTCCGACCAAACGAAAGTCCTGTATGACAGCCAGTTCCGTTGTGGGAAGTGCCGGAAGCCGCTCGTGGAGGCTGATATTCAGGACGTTCTGGATCGTCCGTGCTGGGTGTGTGGACGCGCCGCGCTTGTAGAGGCTGGCGTCATCCTCTGGGACTAGCCACGCGGGCCGTCTGGCAGCGGTCGTTAGGGGGCGTCGGGCGAGGTCCCCTCGCGGCTCTCACGATCAAGTCGAACGCCCTGGCGATCTTCCGCACCACGTTCAGTAATCAAGTAGATGTCGTGGCAGGTGGAGAATCCCAGCGAGACCCGGATCAGCTCGAACCATTTCTCGTCAGTGTCCGCTATCTCGGGGTCTCCCCTCCGGGCCGCGCAGAACGTCCCCTTGGTCATCCACTGCTGGAAGTGCTTCGGCCTCTCGGAGTCAAGGCTCTCGAACGAGAGCTTGCCCGTGTCGCTGATCGTGATCCTGCCCAGCGGCTGCCGTTCATGCTGGCCGGCTGTGTCCACCTGCCACACTTCAGTCATCTCATCACCCCTCTATGAGCGCGTAGAGCCTGGCGGGCGCTTCCCAGGACGACATCGGTGGCGCCGCCGTCCCTGATGAAGCTGAATACGGCAGGTTATTGACGTCGGCGAAGC
The DNA here is from genome assembly GCA_036012155.1 of Acidobacteriota bacterium. Taxonomy (GTDB): domain Bacteria; phylum Acidobacteriota; class UBA890; order UBA890; family WLXD01; genus DASCOT01. The sequence continues at coordinate 1,313 of DASCOT010000145.1, read as the reverse complement.
ACTCGACCTCGCGGGTTCTAATGTATCTCCTTCGCATCCTTCCCCTCCCATTATCACTGCCTCTAACAACATGTTGTTGGCAAGCTCAACAGTACCGACGAGGACGCCTCCCTCCGAGGGAGGGTGATCGGCGTCATGGTCTCGCTGATGATCGCCGTCCACGTCGTAGATCCGCCGTAGAGGATGCCGCTCTTAGTGCTGGCTCTGCCCCGTCTTGGTCCACGAGAGTCCTCGCAACTCGACGGATCTGCTCGTTGGTGACACCGGCGTCTCGCATGGCATCGAGCACCCTCGGGAACAGCTCCTGCTCCATCTCGCCGATCACCTGGAGCTTCACGACCTCTCCGCCCTGCATGAACTTCATGGCGAGGTTGCCCAGCGCGGCGGCATCGCTCAGGCGGACATTGCCCGACCTGAGCGCCTTGCTGATACCGATAGAGCAGAAGGTCAAGATGGCGTTGACACGCTCGTCGTGGAGCCCGTAGTAGTTGACGTGGCGGTAGAAGCTGTCGTCTGAGATCCCGAACTCGCGGCACAAGGATGCCGCACCCCTCGACCAGTCCATCCACTGGTCTACGATCCTGTCTTTCTGGGGATGCTGACACACGGAGCACTGGGTTGCGTGCTGATCGGAAAGTCCCAGATCATCGCGCCCCTGCATGGCGTTGTGCTGGGTGCAGAGGTCACCGACACGAGTATGACGCCGGCACTGATTACCAGATCTCCTAGAGTTCGCTCTGCACTTCATCGAGCGCCTGTCCCCCGTGTTCCAGTCGCCGATGGGATGTGGTCCGAAACTCGCGGACCTTTGCGATCAAGGCGGCTGGACCTTGTGCGCGGCTGCTATGCGACCACATCGCGCAGCCGCTCCCATTGTTTGCACCACGAATGTAGCTGGTTCCAACTCGGAACCTTTAGGGCTACCTAATGAAACACGAGCGCCCCTAACCGCCGCTAAGTCGTTGAAAAAGCTAGCGGTTAGGGGTGTTCGAAATTCGCCGGCAACTACCTCTACACCCTGCGGGTACAAGAGTCGCTGAAACGCCCGCCTCGCGTGGGTTTCCGCGGTGTTCCAAATGCCCGTTAGGTTCGTGAGCACCGCCAGCGCTCGGTCGACGGTTAATTCGGGATTTGGCGCTGATGAATCGAGCATCGCGATCCGTGATCCGAGCCGGTGTCGCTCCGCGACCAACCGGGAATGCTGCCGGTCGTAGGTCTCCTGGCTGACCCGGTGCTCGTAGATGTAGGCGTCTTCAAGCGTGTTCATGCGCTCGTTGACCCGGGCGATGTCCCTCTTGAGCCGGCGGAGCTCG
>DASCOT010000144.1:0-6908 GCA_036012155.1 Acidobacteriota bacterium | reverse complement strand
GACGCCAACGGCGACGATGAGGAGGGCTACCACGTGGCGCTGGATACGGTCGACGCCGGGTACCGGGAGACCGTTCTGTGCGTCCGTGGCTCGTCGGCCCGCATGGCTGAGGGTCTCGCCGACCGACCAGTCGACACCGCCATCGTCGGCATCGTGGACGAGACGCATGTCGACGACGGCGCATAGCGACTGCAGACCACAGGACACGAGGCGCGCGATGGATATGGCACGGGTGATAGGCACTGTCGTTTGCACGGCCAAGGACGACGGCCTAACGGGCACCACTCTGCTCCTGTTGCAACCCGTAAAACCCACCGGCACGCCCCAAGGACGACCGCTCGTAGCGGTCGACTCGGTGGGCTCGGGCGTGGGTGAGACGGTCTTCTACGTCACCGGCCGTGAGGCGTCGTTCGCCTTTCTGCCGGCCATCGTCCCGGCCGACGCATCGATCGTCGGCATCGTCGATAGCGTGTCGCACGCTTCATGATCGTCGGACGGGTAGTGGGCAACGTCGTATCGACTCAGAAACACCCCAAGTACGGTGGCAGCAAACTACTGCTAGTTCAGCCTCTGGGCCGCGGCGGAGACGATTCGGGGGACCAGATCATGGCCGTGGACAGCGTCGGCGCGGGCGCCGGCGAGACGGTTCTGGTGGTCATCGAAGGACGCTCTGCGAGCCAGGCAATGAGGATCGACCTGTCACCAGCCAACGCCGCTATCGTCGGCATCATCGATCAGATCGACTGGGGCTCGTAGCCCCTCACGCCGGCTGCGTCGAGCAGTCGTCAAGGAGCACCGTTCGTGAGCGCCAAGCCCCTTCTAGGCAAGCCGGTACAAGAGGCGATTCTCGCCGAGGTCAGCGCCGAGACCGCTGACTTCGTGGGGGCGGGACACGCCCCACCGCACCTTACTGCGGTCCTGGTGGGCGAAGACCCCGCATCGGCCATCTATGTGCGCTCGAAAACACGCAAGTGCAACGAGGTCGGCTTCGGCTCGGAAGCTCGCATCTTGCCGGAAAGCACGAGCACTAACGACCTACTGACGGTTGTCCACGAGCTCAATGCCGACGACAGCGTCGACGGTATCCTGGTGCAGCTCCCCCTACCGTCACAATGCGATACGAAAGCCATACTCGACGCCGTCGACCCCCTGAAGGACGTCGACGGATTCCATGCCGAGAACGCCGGCCGCCTGATCCAGGGACGACCACGCTTCGCCCCTGCTACGCCGGCCGGCATCATCGAGCTGCTCGAGCGGAGCGAGATCGCGCTGTCGGGCAAGCATGCCGTGGTAATCGGGCGTAGCGACATCGTCGGCAAGCCGATGGCGATGCTGCTTCTGCAGCGTCATGCGACCGTGACCATCTGCCATTCGCGCACTCCCGATCTCGCGGCAGTGGCGCGTGGCGCCGACATTCTGGTCGCGGCGGTGGGCCGGCCCGGGCTGGTGACACCAGACTTCGTCAAGCCGGGGGCCACAGTGATCGACGTGGGCATCAACCGCGTAACCGACCGCGACCAAGCAGAGGCGATCCTCGGCGACGCCACCGACTGGTCCAAGTACGACGAGCGAGGCTATGTGGTTGTCGGGGACGTGCGCCCCGACGTGGCACAGGTGGCAGGCGCTCTGACGCCGGTGCCAGGTGGTGTCGGGCCCCTGACCATTGGAATGTTGCTCGTCAATACGCTCAACGCGGCTCGCTGGCGGCGCGGGACAGCGTAGCGGCACATGGGAGCCATCCTCCGCGTCGGCCTCACCGGAAACATCGGTGCCGGTAAGAGTACCGTCGGCGCCATGTTGGAGGACGCCGGCTGCCTGCTGATCGACGCCGATCTTCTTGCGCACGACCTTCTGGCACCTGGCACGGAGGCTAACGAACAGGTCGTAGCGCTCTTTGGCGATGGCGTCCGCGCCACCGATGGGGGGATCGACCGGAAGGCGCTGGCGCGTATCGTGTTCGCTGATGACAGCGATCGTCGGCGCCTCGAGTCGATCATTCACCCGCGCATCCCGCTGCTGGAAGACGACCGCATTGCAGCCTGGGGGGTTGAGTGCGGGATCGCCGTAACCGAGGCCGCGTTGCTCGTTGAAACGGGAGGAGCGGCACGCTACCAGCGCCTGGTAGTGGTTACCGCGCCGGTGGAGACGCGACGCATGCGGTTGCTGGAGCGTGGCCTTACAGATAAAGACATCCGGCGGCGTATGGCGGCCCAGTTGCCGGAGGCGGAGAAGGCTGCGGTAGCTGATTACACGATCGACAACGGCAACAGCCTCGAAGCCACCGCCGTACGCGTGCAAGGTGTGCTCGCCGCGCTGCGGCAAGATCTCGACGACTTGGCAGCGGGCATCAGCCTGTCGCGACGCTGAGAATGTAGTCGATACCGCGATCGCAACCGACCTCGACCGCGGTAATGCGATACGCCTCATCGAGGTTCTTGCGCACCAGGGCGCGCAACAGCCAGCGCGCTACCCGCTCGGCGGTAGCCGGATGGCTACCGAGTTCGGGATGGTTCTCCAGGGCGGTGCCACGCAGTTCGTCGAGCAGCTCCTCCGTCTGCCCGTGCAGCTTGCGGAAGTCGACCACGATCGAGATCCGATCGAGCTCGATCGAAGACGCCCGCACGACGACACGCCAGTCGTGCTCATGCTCGGCGGCACTCTCGCCGTTTGGCCCGACACGATGGCTCGCCCGGAAGCTCGCTTCGACGCGCACGTCGAAGGTGGCCGCTTGGCTCAATCCTGTCGCTCCCCGCCCATCGTCTCCCAGGCGTGACAATGCGGGCAGCGGGCGAACAACTCGGCGCTCTTGAACCGACAACGGAAGCAAACGTATGGATCGAGCAGCCGAGCATCGTCGAGCGCCTCGTCGAGCAACCCCACGAACTGCTCGATGCCTTCGCCCTCGAGCCGCAACAATTCCCATAGCTGACCCTGCACAGCGAGCGAGCCGGGCCGCTCGGCGAGTGCTGCGCGCAATGCCTCGCGGGCACCGACGAACTCCCGGCGCCCGGTCCGGAGGCGTGCCAGCTCCAACCACGCTCGCCAAGCGCGAGGGTCGCGCTCGAGGATCGCATCACATGCTGGTCCCAGCGCGGCCTCATCGCCGGACACGCGACAGACGCGTCTCAGGACAGCCAATGCGGCTAGTGCCCACGGGGGGCCCGCATGAATCGCCTGTTCGAGATGGTCCCGAGCGGCTTCGGCGTTGCCCTGCTGCAGCAGGCACGTCGCCAGACCGATTCGGGCCGGCGCATACTCAGGCCGCAGATCGAGCGCGGCTTGAAAGTGGGCCGCCGCCGCCGGATCGTCGGCACCCACCGCCATTCCCCATTCAGTCTGTAGCGCCGGCCTCAGGTCCGGCTCGGCGCCGCGCGACACGGTCTGGATACGCTGGTGAAATCGCAGCGCCTCCTCCCACCGGCCGCTCTCCTCGGCAATCTGCTGCAGCGCCGTCAGCGCCGCGAGGTTCTCCGACTCGGCTTCCACGACTTCCTGGAAAGTACTGGCGGCACGATCGATCAACCCGGCTCGTTTGAAGTCCATGGCTAGCGAGAACAACACCTGGGTGTGCTCCCACCGAGACTGGTTGGGCCGATGGAGGAGACTACGGTGGACATCGATCGCCCGTTCAGTCTGCCCGCTCTCGCGCAGCAGGTTGCCGAGGGCCAGGTAAGCTTCGAGAGCATCGGTTTCGTGCCGTACCGCTTGCGACAACTCACGGATAGCCTGATCGGGTTGGTGCGATACAAGGAAGTTCAGGCCGAGCAAGTAGTGCGGCCGCGCACCGGTACTCTGGTGCGGCATCCGTGGTGTCCGCAGCCGCGCCCAGAGCTCACCAAGCAGCGCGCCGAGCGCCAATAGAGCCAGCGCAACACCCAGTGTCAGCGGCCAGTCACCCTGCATGCGTTGGTGCCCCTGAACATGTCACCGGCTCACGGCGTATCCGCATCGGCGGCAGGCGCCTCCGACTGACGGCGCAGGTAGTCTTGCTGCACTCTGCTCCAGAGGTCGCGAGCGGCTACGGCATCATCCACCACCTCACGCAGCGCCCCCCGACCTCCGGCCGTCGAGGTAACCCAATCGGCGGCCTCTAGAATCCTGGGGTGCGCATCGGCCACCCCGATACCGACACCTACGTGCCGCATCACCGCCAAATCAACCAGATCGTCCCCCAGGAACGCGACCTGAGACGCCTGCAGGCCAAGCTGCGCCTGCAGCTCCAGACAAGCTTCCACCTTGTCGAAGGTCCCTTGCCGAAGCTCGAGCACGGGGAGCTCTGAGAAGCGCCGCTCGACGGCGTCCGATTTGCGCGCCGTAACCACCGCGATGTGCAGGTCTATAACCGAAGCAATGTAGACGGCACTACCGTCGCGCACGTGGAAGGTCTTGGCTTCGCAGTCGGCTCCCGCATAGACGATCGAGCCGTCGGTCAGCACGCCGTCGACGTCAGTGATTAGCAGGCGGAGGCCCCGCAAACGATCCTCATAGGCCTGTCTGGAGAGTCGCACCATTGGAACCCGCTAGACCATCTGCGTGCGCCACAGGTCGTGTAGGTGCACAACGCCGACAGCACGTCGCTCACCGTCATCGACCACAAGCACGGTGATCCTGCTCTCCTCCAGCAGCCGTAGCGCCTCGGCAGCCAGGGCATCGGCACCAATCAGGACAGGGTCCGGCGTCATGCATTCCGCCGCTGGTCGTTCGGTGTCGAGACCGCTTTGAACGATGCGCCGAACATCGCCGTCGGTGATGATGCCGGCCACCGTTCCACTGGCAGATTCGACCAATGTCATGCCCAGGCCCTTGGCAGTCATTTCCTCGATCGCAGCAGCGAGCGAAGCCGTCTCGGCAACGCGCGGCACCTGATCGCCCGTGTGCATCACCGTACGCACGCGCAGCAAGCGTCGTCCCAGCGATCCCCGTGGGTGAACCCGGGCGAACTCGTCGGCGCCGAATCCTCGCTCCTTGAGCAGCGCCATCGCCAGGGCGTCGCCAAGTGCCAGCGCTGCCGTGGTCGAGGCGGTCGGAGCAAGCCCCAGCGGACATGCCTCGGCGTCTACGTCAACACGCAGTACCACGTCTGCTTCGCGAGCGATGGTCGAGTTGGCGTCGCCCACCATCGCGATCAGCGGCACGTTCAGGCGTCGAATCGCCGGTAGCAACGCGACAATCTCACTAGTATCGCCACTGTGGCTCAATGCGATGAACACGTCGCCATCGACCAGCATGCCCAGATCACCGTGGCCGGCCTCCGCGGGGTGCAGGAAGAACGCCGGACTGCCTGTCGAAGCCAACGTCGCCGCCAGCTTTCTGGCAATGATGCCTGACTTACCCATGCCCGAGCACACAATGCGCTTGTCGCAGGCTAGCAGCAGGTCCAACGCCCGCCCCAATGCCTCCTCGTCGAGTGCGTCGGCGAGCTTCTCCAAGGCCTGCGCCTCGGTCTGCAGCACTTCCCGCGCTATCGCCAACCCAGCGCGGCGGGCGCTCGTGCCAGTGCGTTCAGCGCTCATCCCTAGGGACCCGTAGTGGAAGTGTGGCCGGCCGCAGCGCGGATCCTGACGAGCTTTTCGAGCAGCGGCTCGAGTCGTTCGAGGGGCAACTGCGTACTGGCATCGCTCAGTGCGGCGGGCGGGTTATCGTGCACTTCGAGGAACAACACGTCGACGCCTGCCGCCACGCCTGCCGCCGCCAGCGGCTCAACAAACTCGGGTTCGCCTCCGGTGCTCTCGCCCTGGCGAGCCGGGAGCTGCAGGCTATGGGTGACGTCCAACACAACCGGGTAGCCGAGTCGGGCGAGAAAGCTCAGACCCTTGAAGTCGACAACGAGATTATTGTAGCCGAACGATGTGCCACGCTCGGTAACCAGCAGCGCCTTGTTACCAGTGGACGCCGCCTTTTCGACGACCTTGCTCATGTCCCAAGGGGCCAGGAACTGTCCCTTCTTGAGATTGACGGGACGCCCGGTGGCGGCAGCGGCGAGCACGAGGTCGGTCTGACGGCAGAGAAACGCCGGGATTTGCAACACATCGACACACTCCGCTGCCGCGACCGCCTGCTCGGGCTCGTGTACGTCAGTGAGCACCGGGAGGCCGACAGCGTCGCGAACCTCGGCCAAGATTCTCAGGCCTTCGTCCAGGCCCGGCCCCCGGTATGAAGCGACCGACGTGCGGTTGGCCTTGTAGTAGGAGGCCTTGAATACGGCCGGCACTTGCGTACGGCGGCTGACGTCGGCCACCACCTCGGCCATCCGCAGGCAGTGGTCACGACTCTCGATGACACAGGGCCCGGCAATCAACCCGAGTCGGGCATCGCCAAAGACCACGCCATTGGCGAGCGTCACCGCGCCCATGTCGGGTCAGACCCGAGAGGCGTCGCTCGACGTGGTCGCCACCCAACGGCCACGCTCGCGCTGCTGTTTGTGCTCGTAGGCCGCCCCGATGAAGGCTGAAAACAGCGGATGGGCCTGCAGGGGACGCGACTTGAACTCCGGATGAAACTGGCAGGCCAAGAACCAGGGATGCTCGGCCAGCTCGACGATCTCGACGAAATTGCCATCGTCGGAGCGTCCGGTGATACGCAGGCCGGCGGCGATCAGGGGCTCCTCGAACTCGGCGTTGAACTCGTAGCGATGCCGATGGCGCTCCGAGACCACATCGCAGCCGTACGCCTCGCGCGCCAGACTCCCCGACTCGAGCACGCAGGTGTAGGCACCGAGCCGCATCGTTCCGCCCAGATCGTCCACCTCGAGCAAGTCTCGGAGCTTGTAGATCACCTTCTGTTTCCCGCGACCCTCGTGAAAATCGAACTCCGAGCTATCGGCAGCGTCGCCGAGCCGTGCCACATTCCGAGCGAACTCGATGACGGCCGACTGGAATCCGAGACATATGCCGAAGTAGGGCACATCG
>DASCOT010000143.1:0-12824 GCA_036012155.1 Acidobacteriota bacterium | reverse complement strand
CTCGTTGGGCTATCGGCCGCCTGCACCGGAAGCGACGTTGTTGAAGCCGGCTGCGCTCCGCTTCGCCGGCTCCAACAATCTCTTGCCAGCATCGATTCTATGAGTTACGAAGTGGCCTCAACACTTGGGGCAGGTCACTCCAGCCCCGGGCCAGCGCGAACGACTCGATCGTGGCGCTGGCCCGCGCCCAGTCCTCGACGTTCGGCGGCGAGGCGACGCAGTAGTCGCCGACCTGCTCGTGCGTCTCGCACAGAATCACGACGCGCTCGGATTCGTCGAAGGGAAGCGGCCGCAGCAGAGCACCGTTGACCACCGTGAAGATCGCCGTGTTGGCGCCGATGCCCAGGGCGATCGTGCCGATCACCGCGGCGGCGAACATCGGTGCGTGGCGCAGCGTACGAGCCGCGAACACGGTGTCCTGTACCAGGGAGTCGAGTACGCGGGCACCAGAGCCGGCGGAGCCCGTCCGGCGGGCCCGGGTCACATCCAGCCCGACGCCGAGACGCTCGCCACCGCCGTGGCGGCTCAGATCGCCGCACGTTCGGAGCCAAAGCCGCAACAGACCCTTCCAGCGCGAGCGCCGCCACGTTTCGGCGGCCAGTTGCTCGAACGTGGCCGCGACCTCGGGGCCGAAACGGTCGCGGAAGCGCCGCGGAAACGCGCCCAGTAGGAGGCGGTACACGCGGATCGATAGCCGCACAGGCCACTTCACGAGCTTTCTCGTTCTTCCAGAAGTCGATGTCGCGCCGACATCTCCACCAGCTCCGCCATGCGGCGAGCCTCGGCGGCGGCAACCTCGCGGCCGAACGGCGTGATGCGGTAGTAGCGGCGACGCTCGTCGCTGTCGGCGGGCGCCGCGCCGGCGGGCAGCTGCTCCACCATGCCGCTGTCCAGGAGCTGTTTGAGAAGCCGGTACAGTCCACCCGGCTGCAGCTGCCCCTTGCGGCCTTGCCGCTCCTCGGCCGCCTTGATCATTCCGTAGCCGTGGCAGTCACCGTCGAGCAGTACGAGCAGGATGGTGAACACGTCGGGGCGGAGGGGAAGAAAGGTGGCGGCGGTGTTCTCGGTCATGTGATGCTCGTGCCCTATGTTGGGGCATTAGTCTATGGACAAAACGATTATAGTGTCTTAGTCCATAGTCGCCAAAGGGCACGCTGTTCCGTTGGCAGGCCGACTCGCCGGTGTGTTGCGCCACGAGAGGATGTGCCAGTGGGAATGGTCGGTGTCGATGCGCACCTCGGCCGCGTCGACGATGAGCTGGTGGCCGAACCCGGGCGCGTCCAAGACCACCGTGTGGTACTCGCCGTGCTCACCGCAGGGATCGATCTCGCCTCCTGCGCAGGCCTGACGGAAGCGGTGATCGAGCGCCGTGCCCAGCCAGTCGGGCGCAACCAGGTCGGGGCGCACGGTGCATACGTGCGCCCGGATCCCGGTGTCGATCACCGATTCCAGCAACCGGTCGGTCGCTTCTCCCTACAGCGGCTCCAGTGCCTGGCATCCGGCGTCGCAAGACACCCGCTCCACCCAATGTCGATGGTCATCGAGGAAGATGTCACCGAACACGGCGAGCTCGATGCCGTCGGCGACCAGATCGCCGAGGCATCTCTTGAACTCCTGTTCGTAGTCCGACCAACCTGCATAGCCGACGTGCAAGGGCACGCCGAGCGCGTCGGCCTGGTCGGTCAGCAGCTTCCGTGGCAGACCATGCGAGCGGGAGGTGCCGTTCTCGGGTGAGAACATCGTCAGCAGCGCGCAGATTTCATGGCCAGCCTGCTGGGCGCGTCGCAACGCCATCAGGCTGTCCTTGCCGCCGCTCCAGGAAACGACGCACCGCTTACTCGCCAACATTCGTCTGCGCTACTGCCGCGCCAGAGTGATCGTCAGTCCGAGGTAGCCGCCGATGCCAGCCGTGCCGTATCCGATAACTTCCTCGTAGTCGGTATCGAGGAGGTTGTCGATTCGGCCGCGCACCAGCAGGGTAGGGGTGATTCGGTAGCTGGCGGCAAGATTGACGATCCCGAAGGGATCCATCTGCACACGGCCGTCCGGGCCGGAGTCGAAGCGTCCCGCTTTCCAGCGAAGCTCGCCCCAGAGACGTACGGCATTCATCGGTAGCCACGTGGCGCGGAAGCCACCCTGATGGCGGGGCCGACGGATGAGTTGGTCTCCGGAGCCCTCTGGCTGCACCTCGGAGAACGTGTAGTTGCCGGCCAGCGTGACCGTGGCGCTGGGCGCGTAGTCGCCGCTCACCTCGATGCCCCGCGTCGTGACGTTGCCGATGTTCGCCGGGATTCCCGCCACGAAATCGAACTGAATCAGCTCGCTGATGTCGTTGTAGAAGTAGGTGACGTCGACGCTGCCGCCGGTGAAGAACGAGCCCACGCCGAGGTCGAAGCCAATGCTCTCCTCGGGCTTCAGCTCAGGGTTGGAGAAGCCGGGAAAATACAGATCGTTCAAGGTCGGTGCCTTGAAGCCCGATCCCAGCGAGGCGTGCACCCTGACGAGCCGAGTGGCATCCACCGTTGCCGACAAACGTCCGGTCCACTTGCTGCCGAAGGTGCTGTGGTCCTCGAAGCGCCCACCGCCCGTGATACGGGCGCGATCACCCAGGGCGATCTGTGCCTGCCCGTAGCCTCCGAGAGAGTCGATTCTCTCGTCGAATCCGTCGGCGCCGAAGGCAGAGACACTGGCGATCGTTGCCTGTTCGCGACGGTATTCAATACCGCCGATGAGCGTGTGTTGCCCGGGAAGCCGCACCGTGTTTTGCCAGTCGAGTTCGTAGATCGTCGAGTCGAGCAGGAACCCGGTAAAGAACCCGTCGGGTGTCGTCGTTTCGAGATTGGCGTCGGTAAGGGAGAGCTCGGCGATCGAGGAAAACGCCGACCCGTCGTAGCCAGCGGTGAGTCCGGCGTAGTTCTCCTGAGTGCTCTGCACATTGCGGGCGGCATCCACCGGCTGGCTGCCGAAACCGTCGAATTCAGAGTCGCCGTCGAAGCCTCGGAAGAAGCCTCGCAGAACCGTACCGTTGGTGGCGGCATGATCGACGCGGAGGTTGTAGGTGACGTTGCGGTAGCCGTCGCTCTCGGTGTTGCCGTTTGCCTGGTTGGCGGCCGAGAAGCCCCTGGAGTCGAGGTAGGAAACCGAGCCGTTGTAACGAATGGAGTTGGCCTCGCCGTTGACCCAGCCGTGCACACGGCCCGTGCGGTAGGCGCCGCCCTCGGCGTCGAGGCCCCACGTTCCCGGCCCGCTGCCCTGACGCGTGATCACGTTGATCACGCCGCCGATTGCCTGGGATCCGTAGAGCGTGCTCTGGGGTCCGCGAACCACCTCGATACGCTCAATCTGATCGGCAGCCAGTTGGATTCCGGCAAGGTCGTAGCTGCCGGTAGTGGGGGAGTTGACCTTCACGCCGTCGATCAGAAAGAGGGTGTGGCCGGCGTTGGTGCCTCGAATGAAGATCGCCGTCAGGCTGCCGGCCGCACCGTTGCGCACGACGTTGACCCCGGGTGCGAACTGCAACACGTCGATGAGCCAGCGAGCGCCGCTGGCGGCGATCTCTTCGCCGCTGATGACCGACACGCTGCTGCCGGCGTTACGAACGCTCTCGGCTTCGCGATCGGCGGTGACGACGACCTTCTCGTCGACCCGCACCGGTGCCTGGGGCTCTTGGGGCTCGCCTTGGCTCGGAGCGCGCGCGATGGCTTCGCGAGCCCATGCGGCTCCGATTGTCAGATGGATGGCGATAGCGACAACGACAACGAAGAAGCGGGGCTTCATGGCATCCTCCTGAGATGCTCGGCTAGAAGCCCCGCGAGAGGGTGACGGAAAAGAAAAAAACCCGAGCCGTTGCTCCGGCTCGGGACACTTGTCCAGGTTTCCCGTCGACGCATGTCCCCTCCCGCGAGGGCCAACCCAGTCGGGTTGGTTACGGTCTCCTGGCTTACGGATCAACCTACTTGCCGCGCCTTCCCAAGGTTGTCACCTCAGTGGCGGTACGAGCGAGCCGTCGTCATCTTGCGGACGGCGATGGTCGTTCGTCGCGGCGTTCGTCCCCGATCACAGTTGCGGGGCAGCGTGGGAATCGCACCCACTTCCCGATGTTAAGAATCTCAATGAGCTGCGGAACTAGTATCACGACGGAGGCGATGCCGCCAGGTGAGCGGGGCATTCGCCTGTGTGCTCACCGGAGCAGGGTGAGGCCTGACAGCAGTAGCACGCCGAGGACCACCCGTTGAACGACCGCCTGATTCACCTTCCCGTAGCAACGCACACCGAGCAATGCGCCCAGGAGTAGCGCCGGCAGGCAGAAGCCTGTCACCACGAGGATCTCGCGATGGAGGTGGCCATTCATTCCCATGACCAACGTCGCCGCCGAGAGCGCCAGAAAGCTGAACGGTTGGTAAACAGCCCGCTGGGAGCTCAGCGGGCCGCCGCGCAGTCGCAGCCAGATCACCGGAAGTGGCGCGGAGAGTCCAGCGAAGCCGCCGAGAAAGCCGCCGGCGGCTCCGACGAGCCCGTCCGCTGCGCGACCCCCGAAAGTGCCAATCCGGAATCGGCTCAATCCGCTCAGCTCGGAGACCGCGAAGGCAACGAGAAAGACGCCGACCACAGGGCGCAGGAGAAACGAGGCGGCGTGCCCCATCACCAGCACGCCGAATGGCACGCCGACCACCGCACCGATCAGGTAGGGGAGTAGGGCGCGCCAGCGAACCGTTCGATGGACGGCCGACCAGCTGGCGATCTGCGCAGCGACCGAGCCGATCGCGACCAGGGGCGGAACGAACGATGCCGGCAACAGGTGCAGCCAGAGTCCGGCGGCGACGAGCCCGGTGCCGAATCCCGCGAGACCCGTGACGAAGCCCGCGACCCCGGCCGCGGCCACTACGAGCGCGAGCCCCACGGCACTAAGGACCTCGGGCACTATCGAGGTCCGCCGCGGTCGGTCGGGTTGCTCACCTTTCTGGATCTAGCTAGAGCTGGGAAAGGAGTGGAGCACCGTGAGCGCGCGGTCGATATCGGCGGCGGTGTTGTAGAGATGCGGAGCCAGTCGCAGCGCGCCGTTCCGCAGGGCGATGTCGACCCCGGCAGCAGCGAGGGCGGCATGCACTGCGCGGTTCTGTTCTGCGTCGCGGTGCGAGATGAAGACCAGGGTCGAGCGGCGCGGCCCGTCGGGCAGGCTGAGCAGCTCGAACCCTTCCGGGAGCCCGGCGATGAGTCGCGATACGAGGGCCTGGTCGTGGCCTCGAACCTCGTCGATGCCGACCTCCAACAGGAGCTCGACCGAGGCCGCCAGGGGCTTGAAGTTGAAGAAGTTCGCCGTACCGAACACGTCGAAGGCGCGGGCGCCAAGACCCTGTTTGAGCTCGACATCGGCAACCGCGTCGCCGAGTTGCTCCTGGGTCTGCATGGCAAGCCAGTACGCCTTCACCTGTCGGAAGCGCTCGCGCAGCTCCGGACGCAGCCAGCAAATGCCCGTCCCGTAGGGGCCGCACAGCCATTTGTGCCCGGCGCTCACCAGCCCGTCGATCGGCGCCGTGCGTGTGTTCAGGGGCGCGGCACCGAGTCCCTGCGTGGCGTTCAGGAGAAAGGCGACACCGTGCTGCTGGCAGATCTCTCCGAGGCCATCGAGATCGATGGTGTACCCGGAGAAGGAGTGCACCCAGGTGGTGCACAGCAATCGGGTGCGTGGTCCCAACGCAGCGAGCAGGTCTTCGGGCTCGATCACCCGGCCGGCCGGACGAATACGACGCACGGTGACGTCGGTTCGTTGCTCCAGAGCGAGCCAGGGGAGGATATCGGCGGGGAAGTCGCCCGCCATTACCAGCACCTCGTCGCCGGGCTCCCAGGGGAGCGCCTGGGCGACCAGGTGCAGGCCGTACGAGGTACTGTTGCCGAGGATGATCTCTTCAGGCGGAGCGTGGACGAGTCGCCCCAACGCGGTGCGCAGGCGGTCGGGCACGCCTCGAAAGCGCTCCGGCGTGAGATTGCGCGGTGCCAGCTTCCACTCAATGGCCTCGCGTGCCTCGGCGGCCGCAGCGCGAGGCAGCGCACCCTGGTGGGCCGCGTTGATCCAGGCGCGGCCCTCGAAGTCGCCCCATCCGTCCGAGAAGTCGCTATGTTCCACCGTCACGCACCAGACCCCGCGCCCACTTCAGCCGGCATTCACCGAGGATCCTACCGGACATGCGTCACCCTGACACACGGAATGGTCACAGAGTCTGCAGCACCGCTTCGCCTGTACGGCGGATCTTCTGGTTGCCCGCAACGCTCGGTCTAGCACAGTAGCAAGCACCTGCTCCTCGGACTCGCTCAAGTCGCCCACCACGCGCTCGAGGATACGCTGTCGAGCCTGTCGCATACGCCTCAGCACGCTCCACCCCAGTCCGGTGAGGCGCAGCTCCACACTGCGGGCGTCTGCTCCCTTGTCTCGCGCCACGAGACCGGCCGAACCTAAGCGAGCGACGAGCCGCACCGTTCCCGAGTGCGTCAGGCCGAGCACTCCAGAAAGCGACTCGATCGAGCATTCAGGCCAGGTATCGATGGCCGCGAGGGCAGCAGGCGCCGCGCCCCCGGCTCCTGCTTCATCTTCGAACTGGAGGGTGATCTCGTCGTGGATCGTCGTGACGAAGGCGCCGAGAACGTTAATGAAACCGGCGTCTTTTCCGGTAGGGGCTGTTTTCATGGGAGCGAGCAGAGCTCTTTTTCACTCAAAACGAATCATGTATGACGCATGCATATATTACCTAGCGGGAATCCACCGCGCAAACGGAGCGTTCGCTACTTGCTCGGCTGGTGCCATGCGGCTGATCTGCTACTTCGATCTTCGATCAGAGAGCTCCATCACCTGGCGCAGGACGCGCGCCCGCCGAAGAAAGGCTACTGTGAGCGGGAACCCACCCAGGTAGGATCCATGACGATGTGTGCCCCACGATCGAAGCTCGTTGCCGCCGTAATCTTGACGCTCACGCTCTCGCTTGCCGTCGTTGGCTCGCAGCGAGACGACGAGTTCTTCGACAGCAGCTTCGACGGCGCCTGGGTAGGCAGCATCAAGGTCGGCGGCGACCGGGTGCTGGTGCAGCTGAACCTCAATATCGGCAACGGTGGCGTTGGGTTCGTGGTCATCCAGGACAATCTCGGCGGTATCCCGAGCGGCGTAGATGTTCTGGTTGCCGACTTCACCAAGGTCGGCAAGAAGAAGATCCAGTTTCGTGTCGACGACGAGGCGCCCCTGCGGCGGCAGCGCGGCACGACGAAGTTCAAGCTCAAGTCCAAGGCGGGCAAGCTGAAGGGCAGAGCATCCGGCGCGGTCAAGGGGTCGGCCGAGTTCGTGCCGATGAGCGCCGAGCGACCCCTTCAGAAGCTCTGGGCGGGCACGGTGAAGATCGCCGGCGCCACGGTCTTCATGTTGCTCCAGTTCATCGAGAACGAGAACGGCACCGTGGGTGGGCACGCGGTGGTCAATGGCGAGACGGGTGAAGTGGTCGCCAACGCCGATCGCATCGGGGGCCGTCTCGCCGGTGTCAGCGGCACGATCGAGCTGAGCTCTGGCGACCTGGGCTTCGATCTCTCACTGCAGAAGGGCAACAATTAGCTCGGCGGCAACATCATCGCCGGCGGCAGAAGCAGCGTGAAGCTCAAGCCAGCGGGGACCAAGGGCAAGCGGATGAAGGTCACCGGCGTGCAGCGCGCCGCGCTTCGCGACGTGACCGTTGGACAGGCGAACACGGTCACGGTGCGGGGTAAGAACTTTGTTGCGGGAGCGAACGTGCATGCCAGCAACGAGGCGTTCTCGGTCGACAGCGTTGTCTTCAAGTCTTCCAAGCAGCTCGAGGCGGTCATCAAACCGGATGCGTCGGTGGCGGACGGAACCTCGGCGGACGTGTTGGTGATCAACGCCGACGGCCAGATGGGCGAGCGGGCCGATGCGCTCACCGCAACCGATGACGGAGGAGGCGGTAATGGCACGGTCAGCTTTGCGGCCGTCGTTCAGCCGATCTTCGATCGGGACTGTGCCACTGCCGGGTGTCACTCTGCTGGCAGCGCCGCGGGTGGCCTGGACCTCGCCGCCGGGTCAGCGTTCGATAACATCGTCGGTGTGCCGAGCATCCAACAGCCAGGCCTCGATCAGGTAACGCCGGGCGACCCCGACAACAGCTACCTGATGCGCAAGATCGAGAACACCCCGGGAATCTTTGGTGGCCAGATGCCGATCGCCAGTCCGCTGACGCCGGCGGAGAAGGCTAGTGTCCGCACCTGGATTCTCGAGGGCGCGCAGAACAACCGACGACCGCAATAGCGCGGAGCTCGTTGTGAACCACGACGGAGACGCAGAAACGGCCGAGCGCGGTGGGGTTCGCGCTGTTGGCCGTAGCGCCTGGTCGAACCCGTGTAGCATCCTTGAATCCTTTTCAGCCGATGAGTTGACCATGCGCAAGCGACATTTCTCGCCCCGACTTCGTACCGCCGCCGAGGGCGTAGGCTGCGGCGTCATCCTGGCTGCGACGCTCGTCAGCGCGGGTGACGCCCCGCGCGCCTGGGCGGCGGCTCCCGCGCCCGAGCGGCCCAACATGGTCGTCGTGCTGGTCGACGACATGCGCTGGGACGATTTCGGTGCCGGCGGCCACCCGTTCGTGGAGACGCCCAACATCGATCGCGTTGCACGCGAGGGGGTCCAGTTTCGCAACGCCTTCACCACGACCCCGCTGTGCTCGCCGAGCCGCGCGTCGTTCCTCACCGGGCTCTACGCCCACGCCCACGGAATCACCGACAACCTGGCACGCAACGAGACCAGCCACCGGTTGCCGACGTTTCCCCGCGCCCTGCAGGCGAGTGGCTACGAGACCGCGTTCATCGGCAAGTGGCACATGGGCAACGACGACAGCCCTCGGCCGGGCTTCGATCGCTGGGTGGCAATGCGCGGTCAGGGCGAGGCGCTGGATCCACTGCTCAACATCGACGGACGCCGGACACCGTCCGAGGGCTATGTCACCGATGTGCTCACCGAGCACGTGCTGGAGTTCATCGAGCGGCCTCGCGATGCCCCCTTCCTCCTCTACCTCTCGCACAAAGCGCTGCATCCGAACTCGGTGCAACACGACGACGGCAGCTCTGGCGCCGTCGCCGGTCAGCCCAGTGGCTTCATACCGGCGGAGCGTCACCGGGGACGCTATGCCACCGCGACGATCCCACGACGGCTGAATACCCGCCGGCCGATCGTCGACAAGCCAGCGCTGCAGCGTCCGATCGAGGGCCTGCCGCCGCTGACGCCGGGGGGCGGCACCTCCGACACCACCATACGGCAGCGTCTGGAGATGCTTCTCGGCGTCGACGAGAGCCTCGGGCGGATCCTGGACACGCTCGAGGCGAGCGCCAAGCTCGACGACACCGTGGTGGTGGTGGCCGGCGACCATGGTTACTTCTACGGCGAGCACGGCCTGGGAGGTGAGCGCCGCCTCGCCTACGAGGAGACGGCGCGAATCCCGCTGATGGTTCGCTACCCGGCTCTCGCCACGCCGGGTGCCACGCCCGAGCAGCTCGTGCTCAGCATCGACCTTGCCTCGACTCTCCTGGAGGTCGGCGAGTCCCAGCCGGCGCGTCCTCTGCACGGTCGCTCGCTGGTGCCGATCTTGCGCGGCGAAGATCCCGACTGGAGACGATCGTTTCTCATCGAGTACTACTCCGACACCGTCTTCCCGCGCATCGTCACCATGGGATACCGGGCGGTTCGCACCGAGCGCCACAAGTACATCCGGTATCTGGAGCTCGAGGGGATGGACGAGCTCTACGATCTCGAGGCCGACCCCTACGAGCTCACCAATCTGATGGGCTCGTCCGCTCATGCGCCGGTCCTCGAGACGCTGCGCGGGGAGCTCGAACGGCTGCTCGACGAAACTCCGTGACGTGGCGTCCCTGCGAATCGCACGGACGTCCCGCACGGGTCTTGGCCCTTACGACCGAGCGCCGGCGTGAGCTGCTCGATCTTCTTGTGTTGACGCTCAAGCCACACGTGAAGCTCTGCGTTCCGCCCATCGTGTGCGTGACGACGACCGTGGGTGCCTGCCTGCGGCGCGCTCGTTGCCGTGCGGCGCCGCTCTACTCGGCCGTGCGCGCCAACAGGAGGCCGCGAACGTAGTGGCGGTCGAAGAGCAGCACGCCGGTGATCTCACCGCCTTGGCCGCGCACGAAGGTGAAGTTCGTCGGTGTGGCCCGGAATCGAACTGGCGCGATGGCCACGAGCTGGTTCGTGAAGTAGCTGCGATGCGGGTTCTCATGCCGCATGAAGAGCACGTCGTCATCCTCGATGAGCTGATAGGCAACGTCGATCTCCTCGCTCCAGTACCGTCCGAGGTACTGGTCGACATCTGACTCTGCCAGGGTCATCGGCTCCAGCCGCGTCAGCTCGAGAACGCCGCCATCCCTCGGTTCCAGGTAGTGGTCGAGCCCGGTGCGCTCGATTCGCAGTCGCGCTTGGTCACCTGGATCTTGGCTGAAGAGAAAACGAATCAGATAGCGCGTGTTTGTGGAATGGAACTCGTCGCCGCCGGCCGCCACAGCGTCGTAGGTGCTGTAGTCGTCTTCGATCGTGAGGCCTTCGCTCCCCGACACAACGCGCCACACCTGGTTGAGCGCACGGTTCTCGTAGAAGCCGGCCCACTGTCGAAGCCGGGCGGGAGACACTCGCGCCGTTGCACCTGTCGCGGGCGCCACGAATCTCTTGGGCTCCGGCAGCGTCTCGCCCAGGTAGATGTCGACGACGTCCCTGGCCAGATGGTAGGGCCGGACGGCATTGACGTTGCACAGACATACGACCGCGAACCGCTGCTCCGGGAGGCGAATCATGTACGACATGAACCCCACCCACCCGCCGGAGTAGTGCACCGCCGGCACGCCACGGTAGTGCTCGACGAAGATACCCGCGGCGTGCTGGAGTTGCTCCCCCTGACTGGTGACGCCGCGCCGGTGGAACGCTTCCATGAGCGCATCGTCGGCGCCCAGACGGTCGTCGAGGAAGTTCCGCTCCCAAGTCAGCATGTCCTCGACAGTTGTCATGATTCCGCCGTCGCCGACCACATCGAGCGTGTTCTCGTTGTCGAGTTGGTAGCCAGGGCCATTCGGTCGCGGAGAGTGGCCGTCGGCGCGGTTCTCAACGACGTGTCTGAGATCGTCGTGGAAGTGGGTGTCGCGCATACCCAAGGGCTCGAAAATGTGCTTCTGGGCGAACTCTCGAAGACTCAATCCCGAAGCTCGCTCGACGATCACCGAGAACAGGAAGTACCCCGTGTCGCTCGACAAATAGGTTTGGCCGGGGACGTTGTTGAGAGTTCGCTGGCGTGCCAGCAGCCCGAGCGCCTCGGCAGTCGTGGCCCCGTCGCGTGGGCGGAGACCCTGCATCTCCAGGAGCGTCAGATAGTGGCGCAGGCCGCTGGTGTGATACATGAGGTCCGACACCTGAATGGGCTTTTCGTACTCGGGCAGCTCGGGCAGGAATCGTCGGATGTCGTCGCTGAGCGAAAGCAGGCCCTGCTGCTGAAGGAGCAGAATCGCCATCCCGGTGAAGTGCTTGCTCAGCGAGCCGATTCGAAAGACAGTCTCGCTGGTATTCGGAATGCCGTGCTCGAGGTTCGCCATTCCGTAGCCGCGCTTCAAGAGCCACTCGCCGTCCTGGATAACCCCGAGAGCGCAGCCCGGGGTGTCGGGGCGAGCCCACTGAGCGAACAGCTCGTCGACCTGTGCGGCGGGCGTTCCGGTGGCCAGCGCCGCGAACTGCGCGCCGATGAAGATGGCGAGGGTGCTCAGCATAGGCTTGCCTCCGCGCTAATCTGGTCTGTTGCGCGCTTGATCGATAAACCAGTCGACGTGTGTGGACAGAACCGACATCGCCACGGGGCCCTGTCTCAGCACGGAGTCATGGTATAGGCGCACGTCGAAGTCGTCGTCCAGCGCCTGCTGGCGTCGATGCTCCTGGCCACGGATGGGCGTTCGCTGGCACAGCCCACGCCGACGCAGAAGCAACGATATCGAGTGACGACAGCGGTGCGGAATTGAGGCCGCGGTGCGCAGCTGTCAGCATGCAGCAGGATGTGAGACACGTCGGCAGGTGTGAGACATGTGAGGAGGCGAGTGTGCATCGACACATAACGGTGGCGGGCTGGCTGGCCAGCATCACGCTAGCCTGCACGGGCGTCGAGAGCGGCGATGTCGCAGCCCCGGATATCGTGATGGTCGGCGGAGCGGTGCACACGATGGATGACGCACGCACCCGGGCCTCCGCCGTGGCGATGCGTGGCGGCGAGATCGTTTACGTGGGCGACGATGCCGGCGCACGCGCGTTGGCAGGCCCGGGGAGCGAGCTCGTCGACCTGTCCGGTCGCATGTTACTGCCGGGGTTCAACGATTCGCACGTTCACCTGGCGACCGGCGGCCTGTACCTGGTGCAGTGCGACCTAGTCCTGCTCGAGAGCGCCGATGCGATCCTGGCCCGGGTTGCCGAATGCGCTGATCAGCCGGGTTACGGGGAGGCGAGCTGGCTGCTGGGAGGTGGCTGGGCCAACACGGCCTTCGCCAACGGTGATCCGGGTCTCGAGCGACTCGACGCCCTCGTCCCGGACCGGCCGGCCTATCTGGTGTCGACCGATGGCCATACCGCTTGGGTCAATACGCGCGCGCTGGAGCTCGCCGGCATCGATCGATCGACCCCCGACCCGCCAAACGGCCGCATCGAGCGTCACCCCACCAGCGGGGAGCCCACCGGTGCCCTGCGCGAAGAGGCGATGTTGCTGGTCAAGCGGATTACCCCGGAGCCGAGTCTCGAGCTGCGCATCGCG
>DASCOT010000142.1:0-9475 GCA_036012155.1 Acidobacteriota bacterium | reverse complement strand
TCGTGGTTGTCGAGCACCAGCACCCGGGCGCCGCGGCCCGCCGAGGTCAGGAAGAAATAGGCTGCCGAGAGCCCGCTCAGCCCCCCACCGACCACCACGCAGTCGTAGGTCTCGCCGGTGTCGGCGGCATCGGCCCAGGTGTCGCCATCTCGCAGCGCATGGCCGGCCTCGAACGAGCCGGGGTGGCTGCCGCGCATTCCGGTCAGGGCCGGCGGGTAGTACTCCTGTCCCAGCGGGGCATGCGGTTTGCCTTCGCGTGCCGACAGCACGCCGGGTGCGAGGAGCGATCCTCCGATCGCAACGCCGACGCCGTTGACGAAATCGCGCCGGCTGATGTCCCGGAACATCCCGAGATTACGATCCTTACTGTTCCTGGACATAACTCCCCCGAATCCTTTCACTGTCGAAACTGAGCGAAACCCTGAGTGTCGTATCTTGGTTCGTGTCCAAAGCTCTGCCGGCCCAGATCCAATGTCAAGTGGACCTGCTCTTTCGGCTGCTCTACGATGCGGCATCGTGCTGTACCGCACGCAGCAACTTACTGAGTCCCACTCTTCTCCCGGGCAAGACCATCCGGAGTGAACCATGTTCAGATCCAGCGTCGCGTTGAAGGTATCGATCGTCGTTCTCCTGACCCTTCCCCTGACTGTGGCGTCTCTGAACGCCCAAAGCGCCAGGCCCGCGGACGACGCAGATGTCCAGGGAGCGATCAGGCTGTTCTCCGCGTGGATGGATGGTCAGATCAGGTGGCGTGACCTTCCCGGCGTGGCGGTGGGTGTGGTTGCCGGCGAGGAACTCGTATGGTCCCAGGGCTTTGGCTTCGCCGACATCGCCACCGAGATGCGCATGACGCGTGACACCAAGTTTCGGATGGCGTCGCACAGCAAACTGTTTACCGCCATCGCGATCATGCAGCTGCGCGAGCAGGGCACGATCCAGCTCGAAGACCCGGTGTCGAAGTACCTGCCCTGGTTCGAGGTCAGGCCGGCGGCACCGGATGACCCAGCGATCACCGTCGAGCACCTGCTGACGCACGGTTCCGGGCTCCAACGTGAGGCCGGCCCCCACTGGACCACCAGAGACTTTCCCACTCGGGAAGAGTTGCGAGAGCTGATGCCGGAGCGGCAGGCCGCCTTTTCTCCAGAGGTTCGCTTCAAGTACTCCAACCTGGCGTTCTCCATTGCCGGATTGGTGATCGAGGCGGTAAGCGGCCTGACGTGGGCGGAGTATCTGCAGGCCAACATCTTCGATCCGCTCGGAATGAGCTCCTCGAGCGTCGACGTCGATGTCGAGGGCTTGGCCACCGGCTACACCATGCGCAGGCCCGATGGGTCGCGGGAGACCATCGGGTTCGTCGATGCGCGCGGCATGGGGGCAGCGACCGGCCTCACCTCGACGGTCGCGGATATGGCCAAGTTCGTCTCGGCGCAGTTTCGCCGTGGCCCGCGTGGCGGTGATCGGATTCTCAGCACCGGGTCGCTCCGGGAGATGCACCGGGTGCGGTTCATGGAGAACGACTGGGCCAGCGGACGCGGCGTTGCGTTCTCGGTGCAGCGGATAGACGACAACTTGTATGTCGGTCATGGGGGCGGGTACCCGGGGTATACGACCAACACGAAGATCCAGCTCGACTCGAAGGTAGGCGTGATCGTGCTGACCAATACCAACGACTCGAACCCGAGCCAGATCGCCGAGCAGCTCATGAACACGGTGGGCTCCGCGGTTGCCGAGGCCACCAAGGCCGAGCCCGACGAGGTTGCCTGGGATCCCTCCTGGGCGCGGTTCGCGGGTCTGTACCGGAGGCCGGGCAGAGGCGGCGAGACCCAGGTGGTGCTGTTGAACGAGCGCCTCGTGCTGATGAGCCCGAGTGCTCGGACCATCGGCAATCCGATCCGACTCGAGCCGCTCGGCGGCGGCGTCTTCCGCTACACCGCTCCTCGAGGCGGCAGCGTCATCGGCGAGGAGGTTCGCTTCCTCGAGGAGAACGGCGAGGTCATTCGGATGTTCATGGGGGACTCGTACACGGACCGTGTGAGGGAATGACCGGTTAGGCGATCACGTTCGCGCTCGGGCGCGATGGGTAACAAGAGCGTAGTGGGTCCTGGGTTCACGACTCGATGGTCGTCCCGAAACCCTTCCCTCGAGCGCCGTTCAATGTCGCGCTGGCGATGGCGGCATCTTGGACGCCCAGGCCGGTCAGATCCGCAACCGTGATCTGGTCGTCGGTCTCACGGCCGAGAGCCTCGCCGATCAGGATGGCTCCGAGCTCGACGCAAGCGTCGGCCTGCAACCGGCCCGCGTCGACGGCGTGGTGAATCTCGCCGAGCTCTATGCACTGGGACAACCGATCCGCGACCACGAGATCGGCGCCGTGTAGCACCTCGACGTCGAGCTCCTGCT
Source organism: Acidobacteriota bacterium (assembly GCA_036012155.1). Classification (GTDB taxonomy): domain Bacteria; phylum Acidobacteriota; class UBA890; order UBA890; family WLXD01; genus DASCOT01. The sequence continues at coordinate 7,075 of DASCOT010000142.1, read as the reverse complement.
TGTCCGGGCCGTCGGACCCGACGGCGGTGACGTGCGTACCCGGCTCGATCCACTCGGCGCGTACCAAGGGCTCGCGGGCCGTGGTCACCGTGATCACCGCATTCGATCCTTGCACCGCGTCCTCGATTCGCTCCACCACTTGCACGTCGAGACCGAGCTCGTCGGTCATATCGGCGGCGCATTGCCGCGCCCGTTCCGGGCTCCTGTTCCATAGCGCCACGCCGGGGATGGTGCGTACCTCGGACAAGGCACGGAGTTGCATGCGCGCCTGTTCGCCAGCGCCGATCACGGCGACGCGGCGAAGCTGTTGCGGCGCCAGGTGCCGTGCCACTACTGCCCCCGCCGCGCCGGTCCGCAGGTCGCTCAGGTAGCCGTTGTCGAACAGCAGGGCGGCCGGTTGGCCGTGGGTCGCGTCGAAGGCGAGCACGAGCCCGTTCGCCATCGGCAGCCCCTCCTGCGGGTTGCGGTAGAAGCCGGATGTGAGCTTGAACACGAAGTGATCGCTGTCGTGAATGTACGCCCCCTTTACGTGCACCTCGGCATCCATGTCGGGTATGTCGAGGCCGATCGGTGGCGGCAGCGTGACCTGGCCCCGCGCCAGCGCCGCGAACGCCTTCTCGACAACATCGATGGCTTCGGCCATGTCGACGCTGTCGCGAATTTCCTGTTCCGTTAGCAGAAGCATTGGCTACGGCTCCTTCGATGTTGCGTCCGGGACTGATCTCACTCGGCCGTTAATACCACTGATCGTGACCGGATACCTACTGCGATCCAGAGCCACCCTCTGTGGCCTCCATTGTCCGTCGCGTGGCCTCCAGCGCCTTCTTGATCTCGTCGGCGATCGCCTGCGCTCGGCTCTCGAGGTGCTCCTCCAGGTCGAGGTAGGGGACACCTTGCTCGAGCCATGCCGGCATGCCGAGGTCGCGGAGGTAATGATCGAAGAACTCCTGCATGCGAACGGTGTAGTCCTTGCGATTGGCAGGCTTGCGAAGGCCGTGGTTCTCGCCGACGTACTGCAGCATCACGACGTTCTTGTTCAGCCGCCGGAGCGTGTTGTAGTACTCGACGCCCTGGGTGAAGTCGACGGCGCCATCCTGATCGTTGTGAAGGATGATTAGCGGCGTGGTGACCGCGGCGGCGTGGTAGACGGGTGAGTTGCGTACGTAGGCCTCCGGCACGTCCCAGGGACCGCCGGTGAAGCGCCCCTGGCTGCTCTCGAAGATGGCGCCGTTGCCGCCGCCGCTGTTCTTGTAGATCAGCGCGTACATGCTGATCATGTTGGTCAGCGGCGCCCCGGCGACGGCCGCCGTGAACCGGTCGGTCTGGGTGATCAGCTGAGAGGTCTGATAGCCGCCCCAGGAGTGCCCGTGGAGGCCCACCGCCTCGGGGTCGACGACGCCGGTCTCGATCGCTGCGTCCAGCGCCGGCAGAACGCTCCAGACTGCCGACATTCCCGGATCGTCAACCTCGTAGACGATGTCCGGCATGAGCACGGCGTAGCCCTGGCTCGTGTAGACGGACTTGTTGAAGCCGTTGGCAGTCGGCATCCAGTAGAAGTTGGCACGCTGCGACAGCTTCTCGTAGATGTAGACCAGCGTCGGGTACTTCCTGCCGGGCTCGTAGTCCGCCGGCAGGTAGAGCGCCGCCTGGAGCTTGGCGCCTTTCGCCGAGGTGTAGTCGAGTAGTCGCACGCCAGCCGACCAGCTGTGGTCCGCCTGCTGTGGATTGGCATCGGTGACCCGGCGTCCATCCACCAGATCGGCGCCGGTCACCCAGCCGTCCGGTGCCTGGTCGTGGGTTTCGCGCGTGTAGAGATAAACGTCGGCGTCGTCGGCTTTGATCAGCGTGTCGAAGGCGGCGTCATCCCACAGCAGCATCTCGACGCCAGGGCGATCGGGGTCGATGCGGCCGATGCCGCCCTTCTTGGTCCACTCCCCATAGGCGGTCACGTACAGGGGTTGCGAGAGATCGATGCCGTCGGCATCTGGATCGAACTGGAACACACTCCCATAGCGGATCTGTTGATCGCGGCCGTCTTGGGTGAGGTTCGTTGCCGAGGAGCCGTCGGCGGCGATCTTCCACAGGTCCCAGTTGTCGTAGAGCAACAGGTGCTCGCCGTCCGAGCTCCAGCCGAGGCCGGACTGACGGATGGGCGGCTTGACGATGTTGTGGTCGTCTTCGGTGTTCCAGAACGTCGTTGGCGCCGCCCCCGTCACGTTTACGGTGGCTCCTGAGGCCAGGTCGAGGGTCCAGAAGTTGCCGTCATCGAAATACAACAGCCGACTGCCGTCCGGTGAGGCGTCGTACACCCAGCGCTTCTTCTCGAGTGCCAGCCGCGATGCGCCCGTTGCCATGTCCGCCACCCAGACATCGACATAGCGTTGCCCGTCGAGGTTTCCCATGCGCTCGTAGACGTCGTTGTCGTGCCCGATGGCGAAGCGCTCCTGCGGCGCCGGGTCCAGGTTGCGCACCTCCTCGTTGGCCAACTGGATGAAGCGCTGCTCGTTGACGAGATAGGTGCTCAGGTAGCCGAAGTTGCGGTCGCCCTCCTGCTGCACCTGCTGGCGCGATTGCAGACGACGATCGCGCCAGTGCCAGATCACCAGATCGGCGGTATCGAGATCCTCGTCGTCGGCGGAGATGGCCTCCTCGGCGTCGGGGGTGCTCTGGGTATCGTCTGGGCCTTCCGAGTCGTCGGCGTCGGCTCCCGCAACGTCCTCGAGCTCAGCCTCGTGAATGCGGAACACCAGCGCATCGCGCGCTTCGTTCCATGCCGGCGCGTGGTTCGGGTTGATCGTCATGCCTTGCGGAAAACCTTCGTCGGAAGCCGGCTCGTAGCTGACTCGGGTAGGTGTCGCCGCATCCAGATCGGTAAACCCGAGGACGCTGTACAAGTCGTTCCTGTGGGCCTCGCTGTCGACACCCTTGAGGGCGGCGAGGGCGTCGCCTTGCTCGGCCCACGCCAGGTGCTCGTACGATGCGGCGCCGGAGTCGAGCGGAATGACGCGCCCGGTAGCGATCTGACGCAGTTGCATGCCATTGCCGGCTCGCTCACGAGTGTCAATCGCCGTGGCGAGCGCGGAGCCATCGTCGTTGAAGGCGAACTCCGAGACGTTTCCGAGCGTCAGCGTTGCACCATCGCTCACCCGGCGTAGCAGCAGATCGGTTCCCTTCCATTTCTCGGTGTCGCCCTCGCGGCTCGCCGGGGCGCTTCGGTGGCGCGCCAACCAGACAGTGTCGCGGCCGCCGAACGCGAACGACTGAACGTCTTCGAACTCATTCATCTCCCCGGTGGCGAGCTCGACCAAGCCGGCTGAGCTGCTGGTCTTCTCCTTGCTCTTGGCGGCCTGCGCGGCCATGTCTCGGCTCGGCCGAATCTCGTAAGCGAACCAGTTGCCGTCGTCGGAAAAGGCCAGCTGGCTGGCACTGCCGAATGCCGGTTGCTCGCCGATATCGAAGCGGTGTTCGGCGTCGCCCTCGAGGAAACGCAGCACGACCTGGCTGTCACCTTCGTTCGGTTGCAGGACATACGCGAGCCATTCGCCGTTGGCCGAGATCACGCGCCCGCGGATGCTCTTCCAGGCAAGGATGTCGGGAAGCGTGATCGGCCGCCCGTCATGCAATCTCGAGGGCGGCGAGAATGGCTCGGCGCCGAGTCTTGTCGTCGTGGTGGCAAGCGCGCTGACCAAGACAAGGGCGATAACAACACGGTACGTCGGCATCGGAAGTTCCTGGTTCGAGATGATTCGCACCACGGTGCGCCCACGCGTGGTCGCCGCGTGGCGGCGGAACGCCAATTCAGGAAGGACGTTATTCCTGCCAGAGTGTAGCGTTACGTTGCAATCCTCGGCTGAGTTGGAGAGATTCCGGATGCCGGGATCTCGAGCAACCGTTGTGTCGAGACGAGAGTCCGTGAAACTCTGCCGTGGAGCGGCCCGTAAGAAGAACCATGTTCATTACACTGCTGGTCGTTACCTTCGTCACCGCTGCGATCGTCAGTCTTGCTTGCGTGGGGATCTTCAGCCAACCGATTGCCAAGATCCTAGATCGCATCGTCGCGGACGCGATCTCAGCGGCCTGGGTCAAGTATCTGAAGTTCGCGATCTGCGTGGTGGGGATCTCGAGTGGTGTGCGCATCTCTCACCTCGAGCGTTTCATAAACCCGAGCTATAACGACAACGACCCGCTGGCGCTGACTCGAGACCGCGGGGTCCTCGAGATCTACCGCACCGTCATCCAGTCGCTGGAAGCGATCGCCTGGATGTTGCTCGTGTTCTTCATCTTTGCGCTGATCGCCTACGTCGCGGTGCGGATCTTCGAGTGGCGCCGGCCGGAGCAGAGCGCCCCATAGTTGGCCGGCCGTTTCCCGCCTCCCCGGCGTCGGGTGAGCTAGGCGGCTTCCTCGTCGAGAACCTCCAATAGGCTCTCGAACTCGAAGGCAGCCGCATAAACGCTCGCTCCCGCCCCCTGCCGAAGCACCTGGCCCCACAGCGTTTGCTCGGGCACGACCTGAGGGGCCTGCGCGGCCCCGCATTCCACACACACGGTGCTACCCGGCGCATTGAACGATTCGGGCCGGAGAAACTGGATGAGGTAACGCCCCCCGATGACCACCGGACTCTCGAGTCGAGCAAGGGTCCCGCTGCGCGACAGGTTGACTGTGATCCCCGAGACGGTGGCGTCGTCATCGGCGCTCTGTAGGCGTATCGGGATGCGAACATCGGTTCGCGGATAGGCGCGGCGTGTCGAGATGCTCGCGCGTTCGCCCATCTACTGCGCCCTCCTCGCGGAGTGGTCGTCGCTGCCCGCCGCCCCGACGGCCGGGAATCACACGCGCGATGCGTGATGATTGGCGCGCCCACGGCCTGGGACACACTGCTAGTAGCAATGGGTGAAGCGCAGTTTTTCCGATCTGAGTCCTTGCCGGCCCAGCCGAGCGTCGCCTCGGATTGAGCGCGGCGGCGCGGCCTGGCTACTGGATATGACGCCACCGATCAGCTCATGTACGTGCCCCAACACGCGTAATCCGATTCCTACCGACTCGGACTTCAGGTTTGCAGCGCAGACGATCCTGTATCGCGCCGGCACAGCGTCGTATCTTTCACTACCGGTGCTGCCGGAGTCCGGTTGAGATCCATGGCCGGTATCTCACCACATCGAGCGAGGGCGATCTCGACCGTGCCTCGGAACCGATACCGCTGCCGGATTGTGCTCGAAGGAGGAACTGGCGGATGCGTACCGTCGAGGGGGACGAGGACAGACGCGGCTCGTTGTGGAGTCGACTGAGAAGCGACGCGGCACTCCTCGTGCGCATCCAGCGCATGCTCGTCCACTACTTCACGACGGGTGCCCGGATCCGGCGCACGTACCGCGCCAAGGAAGCGGCGGGCGAGACCTTCTGGGTTGATGAGTAGCCGGACATGAGGCCGCACGATCCGCCGCCGCCCGTATACGCCTTCGGCTACCGGTCCCAGCCGCGATCCGGCAACGAGATCAATGGCTGGGGAAGGGGCGAGAAGGTCCGCGCAACCCCGGTGTTTCATAGCGCGCAGGGTGCCCCCGTAGCCTGGCAAGCGCTCGATGAGTTCTTCAGCTCGATCAACCCGTGGAGTGAGCCGGGCCGCGGTTTCTCACTCAGCGAGGAGCTCCTGCGTCGTCGGGGGGAACGGCAGAGGCCCTCATGATGGGTCTCAGCTAGCTGGTCGGCGATCTGGAGATCGGGTTACAGTTCGCGCGTCTGACACGTCGCACCCAGGGAGGGCAACCAATGGACACCCGGCGAAAATTCCTCGTGAAGACCGGCTCGATCGCCGGCGCCAGCCTGCTGGGAGCACGGGCCCGAGCATCGGAGCTCCTCGGCACCTCTGTCGGAGCCCCTTCGTGGACGGAGGATGTCAGCCAGCCACAATACGGCGCGCGCTCGGTGCTGACGTCGATCCCCATGCCAGACGGTGTGCGCCTGGCTGTCCGACTCGTGATGCCCGATGGCGCTGCGCCGGGCGACAGATTCCCGGCGGTCTTCAGCTACTCGCCCTACCGCTCTACCGAATCGGACGGGCTAGGCGGATCTGGCTACTACGCCGAGCGCGGCTACGTGATGGCACGGGTCGATGTGCGCGGCACCGGCACCAGCGAGGGCTTCACGGTTCCCAGCCAGTACTCGGTGCAGGAGCGCGAGGATGCGCTCGAGATCATCAAGTGGCTTGCCAGCCAGGAATGGAGCAGCGGCAACGTCGGCATGTATGGCTCCTCGTACGGCGGCTTCAACGCCACCCAGATCGCCATGATGCGGCCGCCGGAGCTCAAGGCCATCGTGCCGATGCATGCCACCGACGATGTGTTCACCGACGACATCGTGTACTACGACGGGGCGCTGCAGTTCGAGTCGCTTGGCCGGTGGCCGTTCTCCATGATTGCGGCAAACGGTGTCCCGGCGTGGCCTGACTACGATACGGACACCGAGTGGGCGCGCTTCCGAGTCGAGAACGAGCCCTGGATCTTCGACATGCTGCGCCATCAGCATAACGACGCGTTCTGGCAGCGAATGTCGCTGCGTCCCGACTATGCGGCCATCGATATCCCGACGATGATGGTCGGCGGCTGGCTCGACGCCTACACCGACAGCATCCCGCGCATGCTCGAGCGCTTGTCGGTACCGCGGCGCGCCATCATCGGACAGTGGACACACGGCATCGGCAGGCCGGGGCCACCGTTCAATATCAGGCCGGAGATGTTGCGCTGGTGGGACCACTGGCTCAAGGGCAACGACACCGGAATGATGGACGAGCCGGCGCTGGCGATGTACGTGAACGAGTCGTACAAGCCGAGCCTGGAGATCGAGAGCATTCCGGGACACTGGCGTGCCACCGATTGGCCTCCTGACGGCATCGAGGAGCTGGCGTTGTATCCGCAGCCGCTGGGAGCGCTGGCGAGCGAGCGCGACTCCGATCACGTATCGGAGCTCGAATACAAGGCGACAGTGGGGATGACGAACCGTTACCGATGTCCGCACAACTCGGCCGAGCTGGCGATCGACCAGCGCGCCGACGACGCCTACTCGATGACCTTCGACACC
>DASCOT010000141.1:0-12845 GCA_036012155.1 Acidobacteriota bacterium | reverse complement strand
CGGACCTCCTCAAGGAAATGGCTGACGAATACGAAAGCAACACCGCGGTCGCGAAGGCGGGCCACAATCCGAAACAAGTTGCTCGCGTCCGCCACCGACAGGGCGCTGGTGGGCTCGTCCATGATCACGATCCGAGCGTCGGCGAACAACGCTCGTGCGATCTCGACGATCTGCTGTCGACCGATGGTCAACTCGCCTACGAGTACGGATGGGTCAATGTCGGTGTGTCCCAACATTGCCAACACCTCGCCCACGCGGCTACGTTGCGAACGCAATAATCCGTGTTGGCGAGTCTCCCTGCCGAGCGTGATGTTCGCTTCGACGCTGAGATGCGGCGCGAGGCTGAGCTCCTGATAGATCGCTGCGATACCGACACGCAATCCCTCGAGAGGTGAGGTTGGAGAGTACTCGTGACTACCGAGGCGCATGTCGCCTCGGTCAGGCCGATATACGCCCGCGAGCACGTTCATCAGCGTGCTCTTGCCAGCTCCGTTCTCCCCGATCAGGCCTAGAACCTCACCCCGGTCCAACTGCAACGACACGCCGCGAAGCGCGTGCACCGCCCCGAATGATTTCTCGAGACCGTCGAGCTCGAGCAGTGAATCAGCCAAGCTGCGTCCGGCAACCGTGGTGGATCTGTCGCCCCGGGATCACTCGCCTAGCCAGGTTGCAATGTCAGGCAACAAGAGCTCGCGTGCTGCCGACTCATCCATGTTCTCTGGGGTGATCATCATCAGCCGTGTCTCGATGTATGGCTCGTACTCAGCCTGTCGAGCCGCCGCCGCCGCCGCCTTCACGCCGAGATACCCCATTGCAAACGGATCCTGAACCGCGAGCCCATGGATCGTTCCGTCCTCCAGGGCAGCGATCAGTGTGTCGTTGGCGTCGAAGCCCACAAGCCGCGACGTGCCGCCGCGGCCGGAGGTCTGCAGCGCGCGGAGCATCCCCTGCGTCGAAGTCTCGTTGGCCGCAAAGATTCCGTCGACCTCGGGAAATCGATTCAGCAGGTTCTGGGAGGCCTGTAGGGCCGTCTCCAGGGTAGCGCCGGCGCGCTGGTTGTCGCTGACCACCTCGATTTCAGCGAACTCGCGAATGGCGTCGAGAAACCCCTGCTCCCGAGCCGTGGTGCTCGCGTGGCCTTCCATGAAGCGCAACATCAGCACCTTCCCACGGCCTCCAATGACCTCGGCCAGCCGATAGGCGCAGGTCCGGCCCCCTTCATAGTTGTTCGTGGCGATGAAGGCCGCCTGTGTATCTGAGTCCAGGTCGGAATCGATGATCACGACGGGAATTCCCCGCCCAACCGCGGCCTCGACCGGCCCCGCCAAGCTACGGGAGTCGAGCGGCGCCAGGACGATGGCGTCGACCTGCCGGCTGATGAAGTTCTGCACCACCTGGATCTGCATCTGCCGATCGTCCTCACGGACCGGCCCCTGCCACAACACCTCCACGTCGGCCTCGACTCCGCCTTTGAGCGCACCGGCGTGAATGCTCTTCCAGAACTGATGGGTGGAGCCCTTCGGCACAACGGCGATCTGCAGGCGTCCATCACGGCTCGTGCCCCCGTCTGCACACGCGCCGCATGCGATCGCAACCACGCCGATCCACAGGACGGTGCCCGCCACGGGACGACGGTGGGCTCGGCGGTTGGCGCCCCCGTCCACGCCGCAGCAATGGATCCTGCGGTCTACCCCAACCGTCATCGTGGTTCGCTTGCCGGCACCGTAATCACGCCCACACCGTCCTCATACCGAATATCAGTACCGAAGGGCGCCGACAGGCTCGCCAGATCATCGATGATCTTCTGCCCAAGCTCGGGACCCGCCAACAAAGGGCGACCGCGACGTGATCGCGGCGTGTCGTACCCCAAGGTAACTGGCAGAAGTCGGATCTCCCGGAGATCTCCCGCCTCGAATCTCGGCATGGCGACCACCGATTCCCAGAACCAAGCGTCCTGGGTGAAGTAGCCTCCCTGGGTGCGCTGGCGATAGTCGTAGTAGTCTACCGTCCGGCTATCCGCGGACAGTTCAACACCGCGATACTCAGCCGAGGGGCGGTATCGCACGGTCTCGTTTTCAAAGAAGAAGTTGCCGAGGCTGTAGAAGATAGGGCGCCCCTTGTAGATCTCGATACCCCTCAGAATATGTGGCCCCGTGCCCACGAAGACATCGGCCCCAGCATCGATCGCGGCGCGCGCGTACTCGATCAGGAACTCTGCCGGCAGCTCGCGCCTGCCGCCACTCTCGTGCGTGTGTGTGGCGACGAGAACCCAATCCGACTGGCGCTTGGCCCCATCAATACTGGCCAAGATGCGCTCCAGATCGACCGGATCGGCGCGCGTCGACACCCCCGCCTCGGTACCCAGGGCAAAGCTCTCTCCGGCAAAGTCGAAAGCTTGCGCCGAATCCTCGATGTTGCGGCCCAGACTGCGCGCCACCGCTTTGAGGGCAGCGAACTCCGCTGCGGCGAGCGTTGTCGTGGTCTGGTAACGGATCGGATTGAGACCCGGGGTCGCCCGTATGTCGGCCCGCTGTGGCCGCGCCGGATGGAAGGTATCGAAGCTCGACGCTGTGGAGATCAACGCGACACGTCCATTGCCCGTCTGCACGTAGACGGCCTCGTCGGCGAGTGCCAGATTCTCCCCTACCCCGGCGTGCGCCACCCCTGCATCGTCAAGCGCGCCGCTGGTAGCACGCATACCGTCCCAACCGTAGTCGAGCGCATGGTTGTTCGCTCGGCTCACCGCGTCGAATCCAGCCCATGCCAACTCCCGCGCGATGACCGGGTCGGCGAACATATAGCTCTCACGGTCCGACACCATCGGTGTCAGCTTGTCCACCGTCTGCAGGGCAATTTCCAGATTAGTGAACGCAAGATCGGCGCCACGGATGGCATCGACCATCGCCGAGAACTCAGGCTCGACGTACGCCGACATCGGGCGGCTAATGATCGAGTCACCGGTTAGCGCGAAGATGATATTGCCCTTCGCCGCCTCATATGGCGTTTGCGCCGACGCAAGGATTACTGGGAGCAGCGCCACCATCGCCAAGGCGCGCCCGGCTCCTGGCTTCTGGCATCGGTGCCTACCGATCTTGCAATCGTTGACCTGGTCGTCCGTGGGCATCGCCACCTCCGCTCCCTCTCCTCGGCGCCGCGCCCCGCGGGGGCATACGCTCGTGCGACGCGACTTCGCGCAGGATACCATCGCCTCGACTGAGCTTCGGCCTGCGCTGTCGGCAGCGCGGGAGCTCGTGGCAAGAGCGGCTCCCGCTCCCTTTGTCGGGAGATCGAGACGGGCACCCTCAGCCGGTCCGCCGGCGACGCCACGGTCGGATCCGAGAAAGCCGATTACCCCTGGGATGAGCGGTGGAGCCAAAAACCGTTATCGGTGGATTGGTCCTGGTCTCGCTGTGGCTCAGCGAAACGTGGCTACCGTTCTACGCACAGTTTCGTAACGACCGAAGCGCGCGGATCCGCCACGATGCGCGCAACCTTTTCATTGGCATCTTCAACTCGGGCATCGTTGCCGTGTTGTTCTCCGGGTTCGCGGTCGTCGCCGAGACCTGGGGCGATTCCAACGGCTACGGCCTGCTGCGGAGCTACTCCGTGCCAAGGGGAGTAGCCATTCCGGTCGCGATCGTCCTATTCGATTTCTGGATGTATGTGTGGCACCGCGTCAACCACGCCATCCCGATTCTCTGGCGGTTCCATCGCGTCCATCACGCCGACGCCAACATGGATGCCACAACCGGAGTGCGATTCCACACGGTTGAGGTCGTCCTGTCGTACGTCACGAAGATCGCCGTGATGCAGCTCGTCGGCATGTCGATCTGGCAGCTTGCGCTTTATGAGGCGATCGTGCTCCCCGTCGTTCTGGTCCACCACTCCAACGTGGCGCTGCCCCGGTGGATCGACCGCGGTCTCCTCTTCCTGATCGTTACCCCGGCGATGCACCGTGTGCATCACAGTCGACTGCGGGCGGAAACTGACTCCAACTATGGATCGCTATTCCCGTATTGGGACTACGCGCTAGGTAGCTTGCGCCTGCGTGAAGACGTTGGCGCGGTGCAGATTGGCCTGGACGAGTTTGACGCGGACGACTACCAGTCCCTCGCGGGGATGATCCTCCGCACTCCGAGGTCGCCGGAGCCATCCAGGCTTCCCAGGGACCCGACTTGAGAGCCCACCCGGTCGAGAACGATCATGGGTCAGGCGCCGGCTCCGATGAACCCGACCCGGAGCGGCTCCAGCGACAAGTCTACCCGGCGGATTCAGGCAGGGCGAAGGCCACCCACTCGGCCGGCTCGTCGTTACTACCGACGGCGACGACGATGTATTGCCGCCCCTCGTGCATGTAGGTAATCGGCGCTCCCGTAACGCCAGCGGGAAGCTCTGTTTGCCAGAGCACGCTGCCGTTCGCCTTATCGTAGGCGCGGAATTTGTTGCCATCCACCTGGATGCCGAGAAGCGCGTTGCTGCTCTCGCCAAGAAACAGCATCGTCTTGGTTAGCAGCGGAGCGGGGCGACCGAGCATCCCCAGGGGCGGAACATCGAGGCCCTCGAGCAACGGATGATCGCGCGGGCCGTCGCCGTTGGCCGCCATCCACACCTCTTCCCCGCGGTTCATGTCGAAGACAGTTACGCGTCCGTACGGAGGCTTGAAGATCGGCAGCCCGTCGAGGGTCGGGATTCCCGGACCCTCGCCCCTCTCGTAGGCGAGCGTCGCCTCCGGATCGGACGGCGCGGAGAGCGGATAGACGTTCGGCATGGTGTGCGAGACGGCGTAGTAGAAGCCGGTCTCCGGGTCGAACGCACCCGTGTTCCAGTTGCCCGACCCCCAGCCGCCGGGGAAGATCAGCGTGCCCTGTTTACTTCCAGGCTCAGTGCCAACGACCGACGGCGGCGTGAACATGGGCCCCAGCAAGAGGGGCTCGATGAGCTCCAGAGCTCGTGCCCGCAGCTCCGGGGTGAAGTCGATCAGATCGTCTTCGCTGAAACCCTGCACATCGAACGGCGGTGGCTTGGTGGGGAAGGGCTGGGTCGGCGATAGCTGCTCGCCGGGAACCTCCGACTGCGGCACGGGACGCTCCTCGATCGGCCACACAGGCTCGCCGGTCTCGCGGTCGAAGACGTAGAGGAATCCCGTCTTGCTGGGCTGCATTACCGCCTTGATCCGTCGGCCGTCGACGGTGATCTCGCCAAGCGTCGCCGGTCCCACGGTGTCGTACTCCCAGACGTCGTGATGCACCATCTGGAAGTGCCAGACGAGTTTACCGGTCTTGGCGTCGAGCGCTACGAGGCTGTTGGAGAACAGGTTGTCGCCGGGCCGGTGTCCTCCGTAGTAGGCCGCCGTCGGCGCGGTCAGCGGAACGTACACGTAGCCGAGTTCCTCATCCGCCGTAGCGCAGCACCAGGACCCCAAGTCGCCCGAGTACTTCCAGGAATCGTCTCCCCAGGTGTCGTTGCCGAATTGCCCGGGCTTCGGAACCACATTGAAGGTCCACAGCAACTCGCCGGTGCGCACCGAATATCCGCGCACATCCTCGGGTACCGCTTCCTTCCGGTTTCCACCATCACCGGCGCCGCCCGTGATGCCGGCTATGACGATCACGTCGCCAACGACGATCGGTCCCGCCGACCAGGAGTAGTTGCCGGCTCGCTGCTGGGCGATGTTGAGGTTGAGTCGGCCCCGATCGCCGAAATCGGCATACGGTTCCCCGGTACGTGCGTTGAGTGCGTAGAGGTAGGTGTTGCGCACCAGGAACAGCCGTCTGTTCGCCCCCTCCCCCCACGTGTCAATACCGCGCGTGCTGCGGCCCCGCGCTTCGCCCACCGTCGCAGTGAAGGGTTCCTGCTCCCAGATCGTCTCACCCGTGCCGGGATCCATACCGCGCAGTAGCCCGACGCCGTTCGGCGCCAGCAGCATCCCGTCGACCATGATCGGCGTCGATCGGAAGTAGCCAGGGATCCGAACCTCCGGATAGGCCTCCTCGAACGCTGTGTCCACCGCCGGGCGGCGCCACACAACCTCGAGGTCGGTGACGTTGTCGCAGTCTATCTGGGCAAGCGACGAGTAGCGAGTGAAGGCTTTGTCGCCGCCAAAGTACGGCCACTCGCCGGGGGTCCCGTTGCCCTGCGCGTAGGAGGCCAACGGCCCGCCCCCAACCATTATCAAGAGGGAACCAACGCTGATCAGTCGGAATAGAGTCGACAAGGCAATCCCCTACAGTTCGAACATCACGCCTGCGGATCCGCCGGTCTATTACTCCGGCTCGGGTACTATCTGGAAGTGCAGGTGGACGATCGTCCAGCTACCGTTGCGCTTCATCAGCGTCGGCGACATCTGGTAGGTCACCGTCGGCGCTGCGTCGCCAGGATTGGCCCGGCTCACCGACAGAATGTACGAGGCGACCGCGAGGTCACCGCCCGGAGCCACGGCAATCTGCATGTCGGAGTTCTCGGCCGACGCCAGGCCACCGGTGGATTCGATGTACTCCGTCCAGTAAGCCAGGTACTTGGCCTTGTCCCAGCGGCCCGACGGGCCCCACCAGGTCAACTCGGGCGCGTAGAGGGCGAAGTATCCCTCGATGTCATTGGCTCCATACGTTGCGGTCAGCTGCGCGACGGCATCTGCTACCTCCGCCTCGAGTGCCGCCCCGTCCTGAGCACTAGCGCCCGCGACGCCGACCGCCGGCAGGACGACAACAGCGAAGACCAAAGCCAGCTTCACGACCTTTCGCATCTCGCAGGTGTCCTCGCTGGCCGCTAGTTGGCTGCGGTGACGGGGTTGTAGTGGAAATGCGCGATGCTCCACACACCGTCGCGCTTGAACCAGGTTGCCGACATCTGGTAGGTGGCGTCTACTCGTTCGGGATCGTCCGTGATGCGCTTCACCTTGAGCAGATAGGACGCCACCGCGCCGTCACCGGAGGGCGATGTGTGGATCTGTAGATCGCTCATGTTGGCCTCTGTGAGGCCGCCGCCACCGGCGATAACACCACTCCACAGCTCGTGGTACCCGTCGCGCGTCTGGCGTCGGCCGGGCCACCACTGTGTCCCGTCCGCCGCGAAGGAGCCGATATATCCCTCCACATCGTTGGAGCCGTAGGCGCCGACGAACTGCATCATCCGCTCGCGCACCTCGTCCTCGACGGTTGGCATCGGCTCTTCTGCTACTGGCTCTGGCGCGGGCTCCGAGCCACCACAGGCGACAACGAAAAATGCCGTGACGACCAGCCATCGGAGATTCCTGCCTCTCAGAACCTGTTGCATGCTGTACCTCCTTGCGGGGTTAACCATCTTGAATGTCCGGTTGAGTGTCGTACAGGGTTTCCAATTCGACGGAAGAAGTCCAGCCTCCCACGCAAGAAGTTCGGGACTAAGTCTGCGCTAACCTGGGATTCTGCCAGCCCTTTGCCGACACCGAATAGAGGAGCCACACCGTGAACAAGACTGACAAGCGGCTGGGTATGAACCGTCACGTCACGCGCCGCTTGCCCTCGCGGCCGACCAGCATCCGGCCCTGCCGCGGCAGAGCGATTCGCAGAAACACAGCATGGCCGTTGTGCTAACCGGCGCAAGCGTGGTACGCCTTGGACGGTAAATTGTGCTGAGGTGCGCGCCAGAGTGATGCCTGGCGCCTCGAGCCTGGCTGACTCGATCAGGATTAGCGAATCCTCAGCAGCGTGACTTCGATAGACACTCCGACTGACGAGGGAATCCCCAATGAGCAAGAAGGACAATCATGACGGTAACGGCGGCCCACGCGTAAGCCGCCGCACCTTCGCGAAGGGCTCGGTGGCTGCCGGCACAGCAGCGGTCGCCCTCCCGAAATCGCTGTTCGGCGCCACGCCGGCTACCGCGGCGGCAACGACCAAGACCTACGGCCGGGCGGCGCGTGTCGAGGTGTCACCCGAGCCTGTCGGCTACGGTGGCGCCGGTGCGGCGCCGCTTACCGGGCCCCTGCCCAAGCAGGCCAGCGCCAACGGCTGGAAAGAGGGCCTGACCATTCCCGCCGAGTACTACCTCGATCCACAGCATTTCGATGCCGATGAGGCTTTCCTGGCGGACAACTTCTGGCAGTACACCGACCAGGCGAGCCGCATTCCGAACCCGGGCGATTTCTACGTCTTCGAGTTCGGCCGCTCGGAGTCGATCCTCATCGTGCGTGGCAACGACAACGAGATACGGGGCTTCTATAACGTTTGCCGGCATCGCGGCTCCCGACTGTGTCGTCACGACTCCGACACGCCGCCCGGTGACCCGCGCCTGTCGGTCAAACAGCTCGGACAGTCGGGCAGCTCACCGGTCTTCCGCTGCCCGTACCACGCCTGGACATACGACACCGAAGGCAGCCTCATCTACGCCTACGGTATGCAGGACGACTTCGACGCAGCCGACAACGGCCTGCTTCCCTGCCACACCGAGGTGGTCGAGGGGCAGATCTTCGTCAACCTCTCGAAGTCCGACACGCCGCCGGACATCGAGCCGGTGGTCGCTCGCCTGCGCGGGCTCGCACCCAAGTACACCTTCGCTGACCTGAAGGTGGCGGCACGCGAGTACTACCCGATCGCTGCCAACTGGAAGCTCGCCTTGGAGAACTTCAAGGAGTGCTATCACTGTGGTCCGTCGCATCGGCCGTTGGTCACCACCCACAACTGGGATCACGACCTCAGCAACGAGCAGAAGGATGCCAAGGCGGCTGCGGTCGCCGAATGGGTGCCTGCGGAACATCGACGAGGCGAATACAGCGGCGGCGGTATGGATGGCGACTCGGGCGTCCAGCGCCTCGAGTTGTCGGGACAGCTCAACCCCGGCTTCATCACCGGTACCATCGATGGCAAGGAGTCGTCGATCCTTCTGCCCAACATCACGGGCTGGAATCACGAAACCAACATCGCCACCACCGCCGAGTCGACCGGTTACTGGCAATGCTACGACGATCACGTTGCCGTGGCACGGTTCACGCCCCGGACGGAGAATTTCACCGATTGCGAGATCGTCTGGCTGGTGCACCCCGATGCCGTCGAGGGTCGCGACTACGACCCAGAGCACGTCAAGGGGCTCTGGCACGTGACGATCCAGGAAGACATCTGGGTCACCGACAACAACCACGCGGGGGTCGAGTCCGGTGCCTACGGTGCCGGTCGCTACGCCATGACGGAGGGCGGCCCCTCGGGCTTCGTCAGCTGGTACATGAACGAGGTCGTCAAGGCCGGCGACTGATCTTCTGAGCAGTGAAGCCTCGCGGGAGCCGATCTGCCGGTCGGCTCCCGCGTTTTGCGTGTGGCGGTGCGCGGGCTCGTTCCGGCGATTCGCTACCGATGTGATTCCTGCGGCGTCGAGAGGGACCTTGATCGACCGCGAAGGGGGACCATAGATGGGCAACCAGGCCTTTGACGACGAGGACGACGGCGCGAGAGTCAGTCGCCGCACATTCGCCAAATCGTCCGTCACTGCCGGTACCGCGGCAGTCGCTCTTCCCAGTGCGCTGTTCGGTGCCCCGCCCCGGAAACCCCCTGAGACGAGGCCGATCACCCGGGCTGTCCCTCGGGTCGAGTTGCCCCGGGAAGCGCCGGGCTACGCCGGCAGGGGTGCCGAGCCCCTCCTAGCCACGTTGCCCGAGAGCACCGCCACAAGCGCCTGGAAGGAGGGTACGACGATTCCGGCGGAGTACTACCTGGATCCAGCACACTACGAGGTCGAGGAGGCGTTTCTGGCGGAGAACTTGTGGCAGTACGTCGATCAGGCGAGCCGTATTCCAAGCCCGGGCGATTTCTTCGTCTTCGAGTTCGGGCGTGCCGAGAGCATTCTCCTCGTCCGCGGCCAAAGCGGCGACGTCAACGGCTTCTACAACGTCTGCCGCCACCGCGGCTCGCGGCTTTGCCGCCACGACTCCGATCCGACGCCGCAGGACCCTCGCCTGTCGGTCAAGCAATTAGGCCAGAGCGGTAGCTCACCCGTTTTCCGCTGCCCGTACCATGCCTGGACGTACGACACCGAGGGGAGCCTCATCTACGCCTACGGTATGCAGGACGACTTTGACCCGGCAGACAACGGTCTACTTCCCTGCCACGTGCGGGTCGCCGCGGGCCAGATCTTCGTCAATCTGTCGCGGTCGGATTCACCGCCCGGCTTCCAGTCGACGGTAACCCGGCTACGCGCCATGAACGACAAGTACGGCATCGCAGATCTCAAGGTCGCGGCCCGCGAATACTATCCGCTCGAGGCGAACTGGAAGCTTGCGACGGAGAACTTCATCGAGTGCTACCACTGCGGGCCAGCGCATAAGTCACTGGTGAAAGCCCACAACTACGAAGAGGAGCGCACCGACGAGCAGAAAGCTGTGCACGCGGCCGCCGTCGACAAATGGGTACCCCCGGCGGCCGAACGGCGGGCTGCTGGTATCGGCGGATACGGCGACGTGGACGGCGAGCTCAATCCCGGATTCGTCACCGGATCCATCGATGGGAAGGCGGTCGCGCCGCTCCTCCCGACCCGGAGCGGTTGGACCCATGAGACCGACATCGCCACGACTAGATGGCAAACTGGCTACTGGCAGGGCTACGACGATCACGTCATGATCGCGCGCTACACGCCGCGAGCGCATGACCGCACCGACAACGAGGTCATCTGGTTGGTTCATCCGGATGCCGTGGAGGGTCGAGACTACGACCCGGTTCGGCTCAAGGCACTGTGGCACGTTACGACGATGGAGGACATCTGGCTTACCGCCAACAACCATCTCGGTATCCAATCCGCGGGTTACGGCGCCGGCCGTTATGCAACCCACGAGGGTAGCCCGGCAAGATTCGTCAAGTGGTACATGGAGCAGTTCGTTGATGCCGGCGATTGATTCCCGCGGGCGCGACGTCTGACTGGCCATAGAGGGAGGAACACCGTGAAGGAACACGATCGTCGGCTCGGTATGGACCGCGACATCACGCGGCGTGACTTTCTCAACGGTACCAGTGTGGCGATTGGCGGCTCCCTGCTAGCCTCCGGCTCAGCGAGCGGCATGCCGTCACCGGCCTCCCGTCCCATCCAGACGGCTATGTCCTACCCGGCGACGTGGCGCGTTGGCGATTACTATCCGCCCCGCCGAACGGGCATGCGTGGCAGCCATCCGGGCTCCTTCGAGGCCGCCCACGCGGTGCGCGACGGCAAGCGCTACACCGACGTCACGGAAGTCGACGCCAGCTACGATCTGATCGTAGCTGGCGGCGGACTCAGCGGCCTCGCCGCGGCCTACTACTTCAAGAAGGCGCTCCCCGAGTCGAAGGTCCTGATTCTCGACAACCACGACGATTTCGGCGGCCACGCCAAGCGCAATGAGTTCGAGGTTGATGGCCGCACCGTCGTGACCTACGGCGGCACGGTCTACTTGACAGGGGCCTACACGCCGGAGGGCGAAGCCCTCATGCGCGACATCGGCCTCGACTGGGACCGCTTCAACAACACCACCGCCTCCAGCCGTGACCTCTACGAAGGCATGGGCCTGCGGAGCGGCGTCTTCTTCGACCGCGAGACCTTTGGACAGGACCACCTCGCCACCGGTGAGCCGGGGGCTGGCGCGAGCGCTGCGGACTGGGAGCAGTTCCTCTCCAGCACGCCGCTTTCGGCAGCCGCGCGGCGCGATATAGCGCGCCTGCAAACCGAGAACGCGGATCATCTTCCGGGCCTGAGTCGTGAGGAGAAGATCGAAAAGCTCCGCCACATGAGCTATCAAGATTTCATCCTCAACGTCATCGGCCTGACCTCCGACGTGGTCCCCTACTTCCTGAAACGCACGCTCGGTGGCCCCAACGGTGCAGCGGGCATCGACTCGCTCAGCGCCTACGGTGCCTTCCGACACAACTCGCTACCCGGACTCGAAGGGATGGGCCTGGGCGAGCGGCCGGACCGCAGCTGGCTGGGAGACGCGCACAACCCGCTCGAAGGTATCCACTTTCCCGACGGCAACGCCGGCCTGGCGCGCTTGATGGTGCGCTGGCTGAACGCCGATGCGCTGCCGGGCAGCACGATGGAGGACTCGGTCACCACGCCGGTACGCTACGAGGCGCTGGACCGCCCCGACAATGACGTCCGCATCCGCCTGAATAGCACGGTGATCAACGCGACGCACGTAGGCGAGCGGGGCACGGCAAACGAGGTGGCGATCACCTACGTGATAGGTGACAAGGCCTATCGAGTACACGGCAGCACCTGCGTGTTGGCCTGCTACAACGCCGTCGTACCTCACTTGGTGCGCGATCTGCCGGAGGCACAGAAGGAAGCGCTCCACATGGCGGTTCGAACGCCTCGGGTCTACACCAACGTGCTGATTCGGAACTGGCGGGCTTTCCACGAGCTCGGCGTCAACCGCATTCACTGCCCGGGTGGCTTCCACCAGACCATGAGCCTCGATTGGTCGACGAAGATCGGCGACTACGCTTTCCCCGAGTCACCGGAGGAGCCGATCGTGGTGCGCATGAACCGCGACCCGATCAAGCCGGGACTCAGTGCGCGCGATCAGTTCCGCGCCGGACGCGAGGACATCCTGGCGACGACGTTCGAGGACTTCGAGCGCAACACTCGCGATCAGCTCGACAGAGCCCTGGGCGCTACCGGCTTCAATTCCGCCGAGGATATCCGAGCGATCATGGTCAACCGCTGGCCGCACGGCTATGCGGGTGGCGCCAATGACCTCTACGATCCCGAGTGGAGCTACGACGAGGCCCCCTGGGTGCGGGGCCGCAAGCGCTTCGGTCGCATAACGATCGCCAACTCCGACGCCGCCGCCGTGTGCCTGACCCAGGCGGCGTTCGACCAAGCACATCGGGCGGTGCAGGAGTTACTGACCGACG
>DASCOT010000140.1:0-16922 GCA_036012155.1 Acidobacteriota bacterium | reverse complement strand
CTCTGGCTGGGCGAGCGTGTTGGGCGGGGGCAGGGGACCGTCGAGGATTACTTTCTCGCCGGCCGTCGAATGCCGTGGTGGAGTACCTGCCTATCGATCGTCGGCACCGAAACGTCGACGCTCACGTTCGTCGGTGTCCCGGCAATCGCCTATGCCGGTGACCTGACATTCTTACAGGTCGCCATGGGGTATGTCGTCGGTCGATTGTTGGTGGCCTGGTTGCTGGTTCCGGCGTATTTCGCCGGTCGTATCGAGACTGCGTATGAGCTCCTGGCCCGGCGTTTCGGCGCAGTTGCGCAGCGCGTAGCCTCGATGATTTTCCTGCTATCGCGTTGTCTCGCTGACGGCGTCAGGTTGTTCGCTACAGCGCTGGTGCTGCAAGCGCTTCTGCCGATGCCATTGTGGCTCGCGGTCACCGGTGTCTCCGTGGTGACGCTCGTCTACACGCTGCGCGGTGGGTTGCGGGCGGTCATTTGGAACGATGCCGTCCAGCTGATCGTCTATCTCTCCGGTGCTGTGCTGGCGTTCGTTCTCTTGGTGTGGCGCATCCCCGGAGGTTGGGAGGGAGCGCGCGCGGTTCTCGAGCCGCTCGCCAAGCTACGTGTTTTCGACATGGCATGGACCTGGTCGAATCCATACGTGTTCTGGGCCGGTCTGATCGGCGGCGCCACGCTAACGATGGCCACGCATGGCACCGATCAGATGTTCGTGCAGCGCCTCCTGGCCTGCGGCTCGGCTCGGCAAGCACGTCGGGCGGTGGTGGCCTCGGGGGTGCTCGTACTGGCCCAATTGGCGCTCTTCTTGGTGCTGGGCTCTTTGCTGTTCGTCTTCTACGAGCTGCATCCGCCGTCGCACCCGTTTACCTCCAACGATCAGGTGTTTCCGCGCTTCATCGCCGAGCAGATGCCACCCGGAATCGGCGGGTTGGTGATCGCCGCGGTGTTCGCCGCGGCCATGTCGACGCTGTCTTCTTCGATGAGCTCGGTTGCGTCGGCCGCTACCCTGGACTTCGCGCTGCGCAGTCAGGATCAGCGGGTCGAATCGAGGGCGCTTCGCGCCTCCCGGTGGTACACGGTCGGGGCTGCCGTAACGTTGGCCATGGTCGCCGCATTGGCACGCGCATGGGGATCGGTTCTCGAGGCTGGATTGACGATCACGTCGGTCACGTTCGGGGGAGTCCTCGGAGTCTTCCTGCTCGCCGGTACCTCCTGGCGCGTCCGCGAAACGCACGTCGCGATTGCCCTGCTGGCGGGAGTCGGCGCGGCGCTCTTTGCTCAGCAGCAGACCGCCCTGGCGTGGACATGGTTGGCACCGCTCGGTGCGACGATCACGTTTGCCGTCGGGGCTTCGTTCGCAATGCTGTCGCCGATAGGCGAAGCCTGATCGACGATGTCGAGGATCGCGGTCGTCGGGGTGGTGGTCGACGATCAAATCGTGCGAGCCGACGGGAGCATTGTCCATAGCCTCGGTGGACTCACCTACAGCGTCAGCGCCGTGGCGGCGCTGGCCGGCCCCGGCACCGAGGTCCTCCCCGTCTGCCGTGTGGCGCATGCGCTTCACGATCGAGTGCGGGGTGAGTGGTCCACGTTTGGCAACGTCGTTGATTCGGGGCTCGTCTCCTGGACGGGGCCGCCCAGCCAGGTAGCCCTCGAGTATCGAGATGGCGGCCGTATCGGCGGTGATCGCGAGGAGCGCCTGATGTATCCGACACCACCGCTTGGCGCGCACGAGATCGATGCGGTGCTTACCGCCGACGCCATCTTGCTCAACTGTGTGACAGGGGCGGTGCTCACCCAGGGCGCGCTGGCTCGGCTGTCCGCATCGAGCCCACCGGTTCATCTCGATGTCCACAGCCTGGTACTCGGCCGTGACGCCAACGGCCGCCGCTACCCCGAGCGACCTGCCGACTGGCGCCGCTGGATCGACGCCGCGCACACGGTGCAGTGCAACGAACACGAGGCGGCCGTGTTGGCGGGGCCGGCGGCCTCCGGTGAAGCGTGTTCAGACCCGATCGGGCGATTCGTGCGCGCCACGCTGGACCGGTCAGTAGGGCCGCGTACGATCGTAGTCACGCGCGGTGCTGCCGGCGCGGAGCTCTTCGAGGACGAGGTAGCGGGCGTGCAGGTGGCCGCGCCCGAGGTGGAGGTCGTTGATCCGACGGGAGCGGGCGATATCTTCGGTGCGGCGTTCGTCGTGTCACGCCTTGGCGGCGCCGACGCGATGTCGGCTACACGCGCCGCGGTCAGGGCGGCCTCGGCATCGTGCCTGCTGTCGGGTACTGCAGCGATTGCGTCGTTGCCAACGGTGATCGCCTCGTTGATCGATCGTTGATAGGAGGCGCGTACCGTCGTTTCGATCGTCAGCCAACGAAACCCCGGAGAGGGGCGGACCGTACACTACACAGGCCCGCGGATCGATCCGCGGTCGATTCTGCGAACGGAGCTCTTGGAGACGGCATGATCAGCAGATTCGCACATCAGACTCGGTCGCAGCGCCTGGTAGCGGCGTTGGCCACCGTCATGGCGCTGCCCGCCTGCGCTGTCAATGTTGAATCCGCGCCTCCGTTGCCCTACGAGGCCGACCGCCGACTCGAACGCAGCCTCGAAATCGCCCCCGGGACCAACGTGCGCATCGAGAACCTCGCCGGCAGCCTCCGCATGGAGCCCGCCGATGGCTCGATCCTGGAGGTCGAAGCCGTAGTGCACGCCGGAGGCCAACAGCAGGACGAGGCCGACGCGTTGGCGGAGCGCATCCAACTGGTGCTCGAGGAATCAAGCGGTGCACGAGTATTGCGGTCCGCCTTTCCGGTCGATGACGACTCGGAGTTCTACTTCCCGCGCGACGGTGAGTCACGTTTCTTCTTCGGTATGTTCGATACGAGCAGCACCCGGCTGGAGTACATGGGGCGGCGAGTGAGGGTGTCGGGTCGCCGCAGTGGGCGCTCGGCATCGGTCTGGGTCGACCTCCTTGTGCGCGTGCCCATCGGCACGCGGCTCGAGGTGCTCAACGCGGTTGGCCGCGCGGAGTCGGCGTCGGTGAGCGGCGAAGTCCGCCTCGAGGTTCACATGGGCAGCATCAGATGGCGTGACGGAGAGGGAACGGTGGCGCTGGACACCGGTAGCGGCAGCATTACTGTGGAGGGGCATCGCGGCGAGGTTGTGGCGGACACCGGCTCAGGTCGAGTCGAGATGAGCGCGACCTGGTTGTGGGGCGCGTCGGCGATGATCCGGCCGCCCGCTTGGTGGTCGACACCGGCAGCGGCAGCATAAGGATCGGCGAAGGGAGCGAGTAGGTCGTGGTGAAGGTACCGTCGGTATTCACCAAAGCCTGCTAGGCCGAGAACCGGCGCTCACGGTGCGAAGTACACCATGACGTCGGCCCGCTGGTAGCTCTCGGTAGCTCCTGGGAGCACCAGCTCGAGCACCGCACGCCCGGGACCTGCGGACGTGATGTTCGCCGTGGACGTACCTTCCACCGAGCGTACGGGCCACGGAGTAGCGAGTTCCAGTCGGTAGCTTCGTCCTGGGATGCCCTCGAGGCGTAGCTGCAGCGCTCCACCCACGAGCACCGATTCGAGTATTCGCAACGCCGTGCTGGGATCGCCTGGCTCCGGCGACGGGAGCGGCTGCACCACCTCAGGATACGGGCTGTGGCGGAAGACCACGGTTGCATGGGGCTCCGTCAAGGTGACGGTAACCCGAGCCTCCTTTTCCTGCGGGTGGTCGATCACCGAGAGACCACCGGCGATGGCCACCCCGGTGGTGTTGTCGGGATCGAGGTTCACCAGCACGTCGCGCGGGAACGGCAACGCGAGCTCGAGCTGTACCGGGTCGCTGCCGGCCAGCCGATCGATGGTGAAGCCGCTCGATTCTGGCGCTCGGAAGATCGATACGCGAAACGACTCGGCACCGACCTGAACCGGCTGCACGGTGGTCTCCGCCCATCCGCCGGGCAGGTGAGGATAGATTCTCAGGTGACCCCGGATGGCGTCCGGCTGAATCCCGAGCATGCCCTCCACGGCTGGAAGGATCGCCATCGCATGCGACCACGCCTGATGAGTCGTCTCTCCGGTCAGCTCGTAGGTCTCACCGTGCAGTGCCTCGGGAATATGCCCGAGATTGCCTTGTCGCACGAGGCGTAGATTCTGGTTCAGGTTGAGGTATCCGGCCAGCGGGCGCCCATGGGCGTATGCCGCCAGCGAGGTCCAGCCGGAAAACAACGGCCATACCATTCCCTGGTGGTAACCATTGGGATCGTACGTTGGGCTCGACCGCTCCACGAGCCGGGCGCCCCAGTCACTGGTGATCTCGGAGCTACCGAAACGCTCCAGCAAAGGCCGCACTTTGGCCGCGTCGAGCAGGCCGAAGTACATTGGGACCGCTGGCAATATCGTCGGCGCTGATTGGTAGGTGCCATCAGCGCGGCGTCCATAGAAGTAGGTACGTGATTGAGCATCCCAAAAGCCCTCTTCCAGGGTCGCCTCGGCGAGGGCCCGCAGCTGTCCCGACATCGAAGTGAGCTCGTCATCGACCATCCAGGTCGCCATGCGCTCGACAGCCTCCAGGGTCGCCACCCAGAGGCCGGCAAGGTAGAAGGTCGTGTGGGCCCCGTAGATCTCTCCTCCCTCGATCCATCCGTGACCGACGGCGGTGTTCTCGATCAGGCCATCGCCGTCGGTGTCAGTGCTCTCGAGGAAACGCATGGCGCGTCGGACGCTGGGCCACAGCAGGCGCAACAGCTCGCGGTCGCCAGTGGCACGGATGTGGTGGTCGAGGGCGAGCAGAAACAACGGCGTGGCGTCGGCCGCGTCGTAGTGGATCGTCCAGCCTGGCGATATCTCATGGGCGATCTTGCCGTCTACGTCCTGGTACCGAGCCAGAAAGCTGAGAGCTTCGACCGTGAGGTCGGTGCCTCCGTACGCGTCGGCGGCGAACGCCGTCCACATCGCGTCGCGGCCAAAATACCAAGCGTAGCCGGGCCGCCGTAGGAAATCGTTCTCTCGGTGCCACGTGGCGGCGGCCGCATCGGCACTGGCCGCGTACCCGGCAACCAGCCCGGTCCCCATTCCCGGCGTTGTTACCCGAAACGCATCCAGGCCGACCGTAGCCCATCGAAAGGCTTCGTTGAACGTCGGATCAGGAGACGCGATCGACAATGATTCGGCCAGGAATTGCCGGTAGTGGTTGGCGTTGGCTGTCCAAGTGGCCGCCGGATCGCCGAGCAACTCCAGATAGGAGTCGCGAGCCACGGTGCTGTCATCGGGTGCGGCGGCGACCACGAACGCAACCCCGGGCTCGAGGTTTGGATCGTGCGCCACCTGAAGCGATACACGGGCGTTCTCGAGCCGGGCGGCAGATTCGTCAAGCGACTGTGCCGTTGCGGTCGACGCACCGGCCGCTTCTGCGGCACCCATGTCGAGCCGGCGGCCGCCGATCGTAGCCCTCGAGGTCTGGCCGCTGAACCCGGCGTAGGCGGTGAACAAGGAGGCCGGGTCGCGCCACACGGCAGCTGCTGCGCCGGCATCCCAGCTGAGCTCGATCGGACCGAGGTGTCGCGGTTCCCGCGGCCACATCGAATCGTGATCACTCCGCCACCGCGCATGGATCGTCACTGGGGTATCGCTTTCCACCTCGAAGAGCACCACGAGCCCGGCTTGATCGCGGGGGACGGCCAGGTGGGTGACGAAGGTGAGATCGTCGAACGCGTATCGAAACGAGGCCCCCTCCGGGCGGATGGTGTAGGTGACGCTCTCCGCGGCGGTGTCCAGCCACCTGATCTGCGTGCCATCTGTTCGGGTACCAGCACGGCTAATGCCGAAGCGCAGGTCGCGCAGCACCCGGGTCGGATAGCCCCAGAGCTCGTCGATGCGTCCATTCCGGGCGCCCACCACGAGCGCGCGGGGACTGTAGAGATCAAAGGTCGCGTTGTCCGTTACCTCCTGCTCGAGGGCGAGGCCGGATCGGGCGGCCGACACCGCTTCAACGACATCGGCGCGCAACTCGGTGGCCGGTTGCTCGGAGCTCCCGATGTCAAACCAGCGAGGTCCGAGCTCGCGGGGCGCCCAGTACGTGGTTGCCGCGAGCACTCCGGGCAGCTCCTCGGCGGTGAGCTCTGGCGGGGCCGGTGGAGCAACGGTCCCCCCCGGCGGAGGTGGCGGAGCGTTGGCATCATCGGCGGCCATCGTTCGCACGCTGGGCAGCGCAACGGCTCCTGTAGAGGCAACCGTGGCACCCGGCGGTGCCGGTGGCTGCTCGCCGCTGATGTAGGCGAGCGCGTCGTGGGCGAACAGTTCCAGTTGCGTACGATTACGGTTTTCGCGGTCGGCGAAGTACAGGCCTTCGCCGATAACCAGAACGCGTCCGGCCCGCCCGTCGCCGGGTCCGTATTCGACGACCACCCGGTGGTCTGGCCGGATCCCGATGTAGCGCTTACCGACCGCCACGACATCGCCGTCGATCGGCCAGATGTCGCCGCTCCAGCGCACAGACGCATAGCGCCCGTCGCGCGTCAGCGCCTCGGTATAAACGCCACCCCAGAAGCGTCGTAGCAATGGGTGCCCACGGTAACTCTGAAGCCCGGTCAGTAGGCGCTCATCGTCGGGCGTCCAGCGGGCCCAATCGGATCCGGCTCGCAGGCCCACGTCGTTGGGGGGCTGGGCCTCGAGCTCGAGAGGCACCACCCACGTACCCGCGAAGAGCGACAACATCAGCGGGCCGCCACCCAGAAGGTGAGCGCGTACGGCGTCGATTGCCGGCTGCCGCATGGCGCTCGTCGGTAGTGCCGCCGAGGCGGCATGGTGCCACCAGAGCACGCTATTCGGATCAGGTCGCTCGTTGTCGAGATCCGACAACTGCACGAACTGTGTCGCGAACTCGGGCTGGGCCCGCAGCCATTCCAGTGCGGCCTTCTCCTCCACCGGCATTGTCGGCTCGGCCACGTCGCTCAGAAAAGTGATCGCGATGGGCTGATCGAGGTCGAGTGCCGACCCTGGACGAGCAGCAGGGCGGCAGCCGAGGATCGTTGTTGCGGCGATGGCGATCCCGGCGGCGAGCCGGCGGCAGTAAGTCAGCGGCCTACCTCGGTCTACCAGACACCCCGGCCATGCCGATGCTCATCCCGAGGCTCTCGAGCAACGTGCCCTTAGCTTGCTCGAGTCGGGCGACCGAGTTCATGTAGTTGGTGATTGCCTGCAGTTCAGACGTACGGGCGTTGGCAAGATCTCGCTGGAAGGTCAGCACCTCGAAGTTGGTTGTGGTGCCTACGGCGAACTTGCGCTCCTCGGCGTCGAGTTGGCGCTCGGCGAGCTCGCGCGCCACCGTCGCCTGGGCAACCTGCTGGGCGCCGCTGGTCACCTGGCGGACTGCCTTGGTGATATCTACCCGGAGCTGTTGCTCCCGATCAGCGATCTGCATGAGCTGTTGGCGCTCGTTGATGATTGCTTGGGCATGCTGTGCCTTGGCGGCCCAATTGTTGATCGGGAACTGCACTTGAAGTCCCACTTGCCAGTTGCGGAAATCAGCTGAAAACATGTTGCGGAGCGCGTCCGAGAAGCCGCCTTCCTGGATCTCCACGACATCACTGGAGAGGAAACCGCCGCTTCGAATCAAGGTGTCGCCGCCCTGGCCGGAGAGCACGAGCGAGCCGCTGAAGTTCACCTGTGGCAGCATCTCGTTGCGCGCCGTCCGGACGCTCAGCGCGCGCGTGCGGGCGCCAATCCGTAGGCTGCGAAGCTGTGGGTCACGCTCGAGGGCCTGGTCGATGGCCTGCTGCAGATCGATGGTCTCGCCGCTGACCTGCGGCTCGTCCGCCGCCACCAGTAGCGCATCCCACCCGGCCGCGGCCGATGCGTCGACGTTGAGCAGCCTTCGGAGATCGTCGCGGGCGTCCGCGAGCGCTTGCTGTGCTTGAGTGAGCAAGAGCTCGTTGGATGCAACCTGCTGCTCGGCTTGGATCGTCTCGATCGGTGCCAGGGTGCCGATCTCGACCTGCACGATGTTGCGTTCGAGCTGTTGCCGGGCAAGGTCGAGTGACAGTTCCTTGACCGCCAGGTCGTCCTCGGCGAAGACGAGTTGCCAATACGCCTGGTAGACGGTCAGCAACGTTTGCTGCACCTGGCTGCGGAAGGTCTCCATGCTGACCTCGAGATTGTCCTGGGCAATCACGATGGGGGAGACGTTGCTCTCCTTACCGAAGTTGCGAAGCAGCGGTTGGGTCAGCTGGACTCTCAGGTTGGTGCTGAAGTTCGGGTTGAACGTCGAGAACGAGTTGGTGCTGAAGCGGCGCTGGGCGGTCCAGTTGATCGAATAGTTGGTGCCGTACTCCAGGAGGTGGCTGAAGCCGAAGCCGCCTCCGAAGGTCTCATCCGTAACGATGTCTCCGCCAGCCAGAGTCGTGGTGCCTTGGCTGGTATTCTGGCCAAAAGCGCTAGGCACATCGAAGGTTACGCTCGGGTCGAAGCGAGCGCGGGCGGAGGTGATGTTCTCGGCTTGAATCTCCGGCGCAAACTTGTTGATATGCACCTGAAGGTTGTGTCGCAGCGCCATCTCGGCGGCGTCGCGTAGCGTTAGCTCGAGCGCCTCGCCTGGTGGGGCGGCGGCTGCCCCTTGTTCCTGGGCCCAGACGGGCAGCGCACTGAGGGCGGTCACAAGCGCTAACACGAGGTGCAGTGTCTTGAGCGAACGAACTCGAGGCATGCCGTTCTGGGAGCTAGTCGGAGTGGTGCGACGGTACATCAGACGGCCAAGAAATTGCATAGGAGCGAGACTTCCGGAAAGGCGCACAACGTCAGCCTATTCATCTTGGGGAGACGGTCGCCCACCGCTCGCGGTTTCAGGAAGCGAACCCATTACTCGTATCGCAGGGCTTCTACTGGATCGAGCCGGGCCGCACGGTTAGCAGGATAAATACCAGAGGCGACGCCAATCAAGGACGACGTTCCCACGGCAATAGCGAACGACCACCATGGTAACGATATCGGGAAGCCGGTGGCCATGTGGGCCGCATAGCCAACGCCGGTGCCTACCAGCGCCCCAAGCAGCCCCCCCGCTGCCGCCAACACGACGGCTTCCGCCAGGAACTGCAGCAGAACGTCTGAGCGCCGAGCGCCAAGTGCCTTGCGGACACCGATCTCGCGCGTGCGCTCGGTGACCGAGACAAGCATGATCGCCATGACCCCGATACCGCCAACCATCAGGGCTACCGAGGAGAGCGCGACGAGCGTCAGGAAGAAATACTGCGTGAGGTTATTCCACAGCTCGAGCAGGCTTTCCTGAGTGGTCAGATCGAAGTCGATGTCCTCATCAACCCGGAGTCCGTGTCGCGCCCGCATAATGCCCTCGACCTCGGCCTGCATGCGCTCCACGCCATAGTCGGCCCTCGCCCGCATCACCACCATGGCGCCCTCGGGGCGCGGCCCGAACAGCTTGCTGTAGTTGGTCGACGACACCAAGACGAAGTTGTCTGCCTGCTCGCCGGCCAAGCTGGCAGCATCCCGTGGCTTGATCGCGCCGATGACGCGGTACTCGCGCCCATTGACCCGTACTCGGCGATTGATCGGATCACGGTCCGGGAACAGCACGCTTCGGGGGCCGTTACCCAGCACCACGACGTCGGTGCGCTGACGCATGTCGATGGGGCTGATGAACCGGCCGAGATCTAGCTCCATGTCGCCCGCATCCAGGAACCGCGGGGCGATACCCATGACCTGGGTCTGGTTGGTGCGCCGGCCGGAGAACCGAACCACTGCCTGCGTGGGTGGAAAGCCAGCGCCGTACATGATCGACATCCGTTCTACCGAGTCGGCCAGGCGCTCGATGGCATCGGCATCGCGATCGGTGATGTCCGGCCGGGCGTTCAGGCGGCGGAACTCCTCGCCGGAGGTCACCAATCGGCCTCCCCACTTAATGAGGTATACGGTGTCCGATCCGAGAGATTCGATCTGCCCGGTCATCGATTGATCGAAGCCGCGTATCAAGCTCGTCATCCCGACGACCATCGTGATGCCGATGACGATGCCCAGGATGGTGAGGAACGACCGCATCTTGTGGGCGCGCAGGCTCTCCCAGGCCATCGCGAGTACCTGGCCGACCACAACGGAGCGCATTACTCGTACCGCAGCGCGGCGATCGGATCGAGCGTAGCCGCCCGACTCGCCGGGTAGATCCCGAAGACGACGCCCACCACCATGACGGTGGCCAGCGCTGCTGCGACTGACCAGGGAACAAGCACGAACGGCAGCGGAGTGAAGCTGGAGATTCCCGCGGCGGCAGCGTAGCCGAGGGTGATTCCGGCAACGCCGCCGACCAGCGAGACGGTCACCGCCTCGACCAGGAACTGCCAGAGAATCTGCTGATACGTTGCTCCCACGGCTTTGCGGATGCCGACTTCGCGGGTGCGCTCGGTGACCACCATCAGCATGATGTTCATGATGACGATTCCGCCGACCACCAACGCCATCGCGACGATGCCGATCAACGCCGCGTAGATACCCGCCGTGAACTGGTGGTACAGATCGAGGAACGTGTCCGAGCTGGTTACTGCAAAGTCGTCCT
This sequence comes from Acidobacteriota bacterium, assembly GCA_036012155.1. Taxonomy (GTDB): domain Bacteria; phylum Acidobacteriota; class UBA890; order UBA890; family WLXD01; genus DASCOT01. The sequence goes on along the minus strand of DASCOT010000140.1, from coordinate 6,372 downwards.
CGTCCCGGGGTCGCAATCGGTGCCGAACTCGCATCAGCATTCGGGCCTCGTCCATCGAGGCTCTTACCAGTTCCGGCGCACGCGGCTTGACGCGGAACTCCAGCGAGGTTCGGTAGCCGAATAAGCGCTGCCAGGTTCCGATCGGAACGACCGCTACCTCGTCCTGGCTGAATCCGAAAGCCGAGCCCCGAGTCTCGAGCACCCCGATGACTACGAAATGTAGGTTCTTGATGCGAATACGGCGACCGAGCGCAGCCTCGGGCGAGAGCCCTGGAAACAACTCCTCGAGCATGTCGAGGCCAAGCATCGCGACAGCGCGGTTGCGGTCTACCTCGAGGGCGGAGAAGTAGCGTCCGGCGCGCATGCCCGTTTGGTCGAGCAACGCCCAGTCATACGACCGTCCCTCGATGCTGACACCATCAACCGACTGCGCCCCATACTCGAGCCGCGCGCTGCGGTCCGCACCGACAGACAGCGCCGCGATCGTGGTCGCCTCCTCCCGCACGAAGCGGGCATCGGCGCGGGTGAGCCGCGGCCTATTGCGCATCTCCATCGCTTCCTCGTGCGAGAAGGCGATACCCATTCTTTCGATCGAGTACACGTCGGCGCCCTCGGCGGTGAGCAAGCCGGTCACCTCGGTGTTGACCCCCTGGATGATGGTTACCACCAGGATGATCGATGTCACCGCGATGATGTTGCCCAGCACTGTGAGGAAGGAGCGCAGCTTGTTGGCCCAGATCGAGTCCAGCGCGATGAGCACGCCTTCCGAAAGCCCGATGGCGCGGCGGGCGCTGCTCATACGGCCGCGGCGGGCTCGACGCTGATTTGGCGCGGCGTTTGTCGTTCATCTCCGACGATCTCGCCATCGAGAAAATGGACCGCACGGTGCGCATATTCGGCGATATCCGCCTCGTGTGTGACCAGGATCACCGTCTGACCCTTGTCGTGCAGCTCGATGAACAACTCCATGACCTCGTACGAGGTCTTCGAGTCGAGGTTTCCGGTGGGCTCGTCAGCGAGCAGGATCGCCGGTTCGTTGACCAACGCTCGGGCGATCGCGACACGTTGCCGCTGGCCGCCGGAAAGCTCGTTCGGGCGGTGGTCCGAGCGGTCGGCGAGGCCGGTTACCTCGAGTGCGTGCAGTGCTCGCTTCTTGCGCTCGCGCCCCGATATTCCGGCATAGATCAGTGGCAACTCGACGTTGTGGAGCGCGGTGGCGCGGGGCAACAGGTTGAAGGTCTGGAAGACGAAGCCGATCTCGCGGTTGCGTACCGCGGCCAGCTCGTTGTCGTCGAGATTGCTCACTTCCTGATGATTGAGCGTGTACGTGCCCGCCGTCGGGGTGTCCAGGCAACCGATCAGGTTCAGCAGCGTCGACTTGCCGGATCCCGAAGGGCCCATGACGGCGATGAACTCGTTCCGGCGCACGTCGAGGTCGACGTTGCGAAGTGCTTCGACCTGAACCTTGCCCATGTCGTAGGTCTTCCCGAGTCCGCGGATCTCGATGATCGGCGAATCGCCATGGCGATCGTCGGTCGGGGCGTCGCTCACGTACTCACTCCGTGCTTGCCGAGGGTCGGGTTCCTCGCGTCGTGCCGGTGTCGACGCTTTCGCCGGATTGCAGCGTGCGGATCACATCGAACGGACCGACCACTACCTCATCACCCTCGGCGATCCCCGAGAGCACCTCGAAGTATCGTTCGCCGGCCACGCCAATCTCCACGGGGACGAACTCTGCCTTGTCGTCTCGTACCACGAAGGCTCCTTCGAACTCCTCCAACTCCTGTTCGTCGCCATCTGTACCCCTGCCTTCGACCTCGGCCAGGAGATCGGCGACGGGATCACGCTGTATCAATCGCCCGTGCTCGTCCAGCTCGACCTCGCGCAAGATCAACGACTGGATGGGCACGGCCAGAGCACCGCCACGCGTAGCCGTCACCACGTCGGCTGTACACGAGAGCCCCGGTCGAGCGCCGGGGACCGCCTCGAGCACGCGCACCACTACCTTGAAGTTGATCGCCTGAGTGCTCGAGGTAGCCTGCGTAGTGGTGATCGGGCTTCGCCCTACTTCGATAACACTGGCGGCGAACACCGAATCCGGGAATGCGTCGATGCGAACTTCCGCTGCTTGTCCGACCTCGACATCGACGATGTCGGTCTCGTCGATCTCGATCTCCGCCTCGATGAACGACAGGTCGGCGATCGTGAGGAGCACGGTGCCGGGATTATTCATGGTCCCGGTAATTGCGGTCTCGCCCTCTTCGATATTGAGCTTGGTGATGACGCCGTCGATCGGCGACCCGAACGCCACCTGCGACAGGTCATGCTCCGACTGCTTGAGCTGAGCGCGCAGGCGCTCGACGTCGGTCTCCCGCATCTGCAGGTTCTGCTCCTCGCGACGCACCGTTTGGAGGGCTTCCAGGTACTTTTCTTCGGCGAGCAGATCCTGCGCGAAGAGACCCTCGCGCCGGTCGAGCACGTCACGTGCATAGGCGAGATTTTGCCGCGCCAGCTCGGTGTTGGTTTCTGCCGACTGGATAGATGCTTCGACCTGCTCGACAACGCTTCGGTAACGCACCGGATCGATACGCAACAAGAACTGCCCGGCCGATACCTCCTGGCCTTCCAGTACCGAGAGCTGGACCACTCGGCCGCTGACGTTGGCAGAGATATCGACCTCCTTGAACGGCCGAATCTTGCCCGATCCCGAGACGGTAGCGACCAGGTCACGGCGCTTGACGTTCTCGGTCTGCACCTCGACAGACTTGGCGCCGCGTCCACGGTTCGCGTAAACGCCCGCGATGATGATGAGCGCCGCGATAACTCCGATGAGTATCTTCTGCAGCATAGTCTCGCAGTCTTGGTGCTGGCGCTGAAGGGGGCAGCGAGGGCAGCATCTCCATAAGTGAGGGTAGTCACGGCGCCCGTTGCCGGCAAGCAACACTTCGTCGCCGGTAGGGTGCTCCGATGGGCGGTCGGTGGGCCCGGTTGAGCGGCGCAGCAAAAGCCGCTTGGAATGGCTCCGTGCGACCTCAAGATGCCGTTGCCACACGGTTTATTCGCTTCGAGGATCGCCTGGCCACCGTGCTAAACTGCCACCGTGAGCTGCGAATTCAAAGAGCTAATGCAGCGTACGTTGCTGGTGGTGGGCCTGCTGGCGCTGTCGCTGGCAGGTAGCTACTACGTGGCACCGGACGGTGCGTTGTGGCCCGAGGTCGACCTCGGAGGCCCGCTTCCCGAGTTTCAGATCGATCCGCTTGCCACCTCGTGGACCGAAGTTGCCCGGGTTCTCGAGCCGTCCGTGGCGGTAGTGGCGATTTACGAAGGTGAGCGCGACGAAGGGGCGCCGCAGCGTTCGAGCGGCTCGGCGCTCGTTGTTCGCTCTGACGGCTACTTGGTGACCAACTGGCACGTCGTGGAGGGCGCCGGACACATCGAGATCCAGCTTCAGGGCATGTCGCCGCTGTCGGCCACGGTTGTAGGGCGTGATAGTGGTACTGATTTGGCGGTCCTCAGGGTCGACGTCAGCGAGCCTCTACGGGCCGCCGCATTGGGCGATTCCGGAGTGCTTCAGGTGGGCGAGTGGGTGGTCGCCATGGGAGCACCGTTTCGTCTCACCGGGACCGTATCGACCGGCATCGTGAGCGCACTCGATCGGCGCGTGCGATCGCTATCGATGCGTAGTGGCTTCATCCAGACCGACGCGGCGATCAACCCTGGTAACTCGGGCGGCCCGCTGGCGAACCTGCGCGGCGAGGTGATCGGCATCAACACGGCGATCGCGGTTTCTGAAGCCGCCTCCAGGACCGGGCGGGGCGCCTACGCCGGCGTCGGCTTCGCCATCCCGATCAATACGGTGCGTCGCGTCGCGTCTCGCCTCATCGGCCGCGCCGGCCTCCTGGCGCCGGACGAGAACCGCGCCGAGATCGCGACATCCTAGTGTCGCCGCTGGTCGACCTCGTCTGCTGGCGCCACGGCTGTGAGCCGACGTCGCAAACAGGACGCTAGGAGGGCTCGCCCATGCGGCCACCCGCACCGGAACGACTCAGATTGGCGCTGATCACGTCCACGGTGGTAGCGGCGTTGCTCTCCGTGGTGTTCGGAGTGCCGCGCGTGCGCGCCTGGCTGACCCCGCAGATTCAGCGCGTGTGGGTGGTGTCGGCGGCGCTCGGCGATACGGCGGCCAGCGCAGCGTCGAAGGAAACGGTGTCAGGCACACCGGTCACGTTGTTCGCTATCTTGGAGGCGACGCCTCGCTTTGGTGGTGGGAAACCCGTGCTTTTCGGTGCGACGCCGAGCGTGCGTCTTGCCCCGAATGCCGAGCCGCGAGCGGTTCGCGAGTGGAGTAGTTGGTGGTACGCCCCGGAGTTTCTATGGTTCAAGGTCGAGCCAACCTATCCTTTTGTGAACGAGAACTTCGATCCGAACTTCGACGCCACCCAGATCAGCTTCACCGACAACTATCAGGTGAGCTGGGGGTTCGGTTGGAGCCACGCTGCCGACATCGACCCGAGTGGTGACGCCTATCCTGATCTCGGGGCCGGGACGATGCGGTTCATGGCCCGTGCGGTGATCCGTGATCAGCGTGACAGAATCCTCCAGCGGTCGGCCTCGCCGGGGGGCGATGCTGTTCACGCCGACCTCCCAGAGTCGGCGCCGCATCGGTTGACGGTGCGTACCGGAGACGATGTGTTCGGCATTCTTCACGGGTTTGCCGGGCTTCCCTACGTACCGGTGATCGGGACGCCAGACGAGCATCCGGCGGACCGTTTCCTGGGAGGCACCGTGCTGGCGTTCTGGCAGGCGGCGCAGCGTGGTGCGGGGGGCCAGGAGGGGCCCATTCTTCCGTGGGATCGGCTCGACGAGATCGCCGACCCCATTGTGGATGACATGTTCCTGGCGTCCGACGGCACCTACTACTGGACAAGCGACCCGTTGCGCCCCGTGGGCTTTGACGTCGTGCAGCCAGGCGATGTGCTCACCATCGACGATCACGCTGGTGTCCTCTACGAGGATCGCGGACCAGGCGGTAGCGGTGATGGGGTCTTGAATCGCTGGGACAGGGCGTTCGAAGCGTATTTCGAGCCGCTGCGCACCACGCAGCTGGGTGAGGCTTTCGTTGCCGACATCACCGTCTGGCGCATGCGCGGCGCACCCGTGGGCCCTCCTTGAGAAGCCGTTGGGAAGGAAGATGAGCGGGGCCGAAGGCCCTGGGCGCCCGATGCACTCGAATGCGCGCCCCGCGGGGCCGATTCGGGCACCGCGTGGGACAGAGCGCAGCTGTTCCACTTGGGATACGGAGGGTGCTCTGCGCATGTTGATGAACAACCTCGATCCCGAGGTAGCTGTCGATTGGCCAAACCTGGTGGTCTACGGGGAAAGCGGCCGGGCGGCGCGGAACTGGCGGGCGTACCAACGGATTGTCGACAGCTTGCGTGGCCTGGCCGTCGACGAGACCTTGTGTGTTCAGTCGGGCAAGCTCGTCTACGTGGCCCGGACCCGGCCGGATGCCCCGCGGGTGATCATCGCCAACTCCAACTTGGTTCCGGATTGGGCGACCGAGGAGCACTTCGAGGAGCTCGATCTGGCCGGTCTCATGATGTACGGGCAGATGACCGCCGGATCCTGGATCTACATCGGCACCCAAGGAATCCTGCAGGGTACCTACGAGACTTTCGCCGCCTGTGCAAAGCAGGAGTTTGATGCCGATAGTCTGCGAGGAAGGTTCGTGCTTACCGCCGGCCTCGGTGGTATGAGCGGCGCCCAGCCGCTGGCAGCGACGATGAACGATGCCGCGGCGCTGATCGTCGAGGTGCGTGCCGATCGCGTCGCTCGCAAGGTCGAGGAGGGCTATTGTGATCGGCAAACGAGCGACCGCGAGGAGGCGGTAGGCTGGATCGAGGAAGCACGAGGCGGGGGACGAGGACTGTCCGTCGGGCTGGTGGGCAACGCGGCCGAGGTCTATCCGCGGCTGGTCTCGATGGGAGTGACTCCCGACGTGGTGACCGACCAGACATCGGCGCATAACCTGCTCGACTACGTGCCGCTCGGCGACCTCGACGAGCTGGATCGATTGCGGGACGACGACCCTGACGGGTATCGACGACGCGCCCTGGAATCGATCGCAGCGCACACGCAGGGCATCCTCGATCTGCAGCGTGCCGGTGCTGTGTGTTTCGACTACGGCAACAACTTACGAGGCCAGGCCGAACGCGCCGGTCTGACGGTGCGTGGTGACGATGGTCACTACCTCTATCCAGGCTTCGTGCCAGCGTACGTACGCCCGCTGTTTTGCGAGGGTAAAGGGCCCTTCCGCTGGGCGTGCCTTTCGGGTGATGCGGCAGACCTCGCGGTCATTGACGATGCTCTTCT
>DASCOT010000139.1:0-12311 GCA_036012155.1 Acidobacteriota bacterium | reverse complement strand
GCCCCGAGGCCCAGAGAAACGGGGCGATCAACAGGCGCGCGATCGATATCCCGTTGGGTACGTTGAAAAAGGCCGTCACCGGCATTCCACCTGGCCCTCCATCCATGGCGCTCGCAATGGATCAAGCGGCGTGGATTGTATCCGCCAGGATGAGCCCGACGCCAAGAGAGCCGCGGGCTGGGCGCCCGCGACTCTCTTGCTGGCCCGATTGGATCGGCGTCTCCGCCCTACGTGGTACCGACGATCTCGTTCATGTACCACTGCACGAAGCCGGAGGGGCCGCCTTCGCTGCCGGCGTAGCGCCCAGCGCGGTAGGCACCGGAGCGCACGCCCTCGTGGTTGTTCTCAACCACCCAGATATCCTCCTGGATGGTGACGTGCCACAACGCCGCCACGGCATCGGGATCGTAGTCTCTGCCCTCCACCGCATCCGGGTGCACCAGCCACAGCAGCTCGCAATCGGTGAGCTCCGCTCCCCTGGGAGTAAACCGGGCGATGCCGATGTGATCGTCGTAGCACTGCGCGTAGAAGGTGAAGAAGCGCGTGCCGGCGATCCGGGTCCCGTACGTCCACTCGTTGATATTCGGCAGCAGCGGAGCAACTGCCTTTCCGTCCATCGAGCCGGTCATGAAGCCGGGGTTGAGGTTGCCGCCCATGCTGGTTTCGTACTCTTCCTGCTGGTCGCCGCCACCGCCGCCCATGCCGGCGCGGCCGCGAATTCGCCGCAGGCCTTCCTTCTTCACCCAGGCGGCCACCTCAGTGCCGCGCTCGGCGCGCTGCTCAGGCGACATCTCCTGGTCCCAGTTGTGGGCGGTGACCAGCGACTTGTGCGACGGCCCGCAGTGGTAGCACTCCTGGAAGTTCTCCAGCGCCAGCTTCCAGTTGCCGTAAATGGGATAGGTCTGGCGAGCCGCGACCTTGAGACCGCCGACGCCGTAGTACTCGAGCACCGGCAGGATGTCGTTGCCGACCTGCTCATCGAAATCAGGCGGCTCGGCCTCCGCCGTCAGGTGAACGAAGATGTTGCCCTCGGCAATCCGCAGATGGCAGGGGATGAGGCCGTTGTCGGCCGCATCGAAGTCATCCTGCATGCCGTAGGCGTAGATGAGGCTGCCGTCGGTGTCGTAGGTCCAGGCGTGGTACGGGCAGCGGAACACGGGACTGCTTCCGTCCTGCCCGAGTTGCTTGACCGATAGGCGAGGGTCGCTCGGGACCGAGTCGGCGTCATGACGGCAGAGCCGCGAGCCTCGGTGGCGGCAAACGTTGTGAAACGCCTTGACCTCTCCGGCCTGGTTGCGCACCACGATCACGCTTTCGCCGTGGCCGAACTGGAACACGAAGTAGTCGCCGGCGTTGGGAATGCGGCTCACATGATCGGCGAACATCCACTGGTTTTCTTTGAGGAATGCCTCGTCGCGCAGATAGTGCTCCTCCGCCAAGTAGTACTCGGCCGGGATCGTCGTCCCGGGTTGCCAGCCGCTGGCGTATCGCTTGGTTCGCTTGGTCCCGAGGCTGCCGACGTTTGGCGGTGCCCCGCTGCCGCCGTACCCGATGACCTCTGGCGGCGAAGCGACGCGATGGGCCGTCACCTTCCTGGCTGCGGCCGCCGCCTTTGGCACCGGCTTCGATCCTGTCAGCGCCTCGGCGCGGACGGCGCTCGGGAGCGCAACTGCGGCCGCTCCAGCGGCGACCGAGGTTCTTGCGAAGTCACGGCGACTGACCTTCGTTCCTGCTTCGTCCTTCTGATTCTTGCGCTCTTCGCTCATGCCGCTCTCCTGTCTGCAGAATACTCGCCCCCGACGTGATGCCAGCGCCGCATGCTAGCCAAGAAACGATATTGGGATCGTGGTCGGCGATACTACCGTCTAGGTCGCGGAAGCTCCACGGTCGGTGGAGGGCCTCCACCGCGCTGACGACAAAGGACGACGGCCCCACCCGAGGGGTGAGGCCGTCTAGCCGTGCAGTCGTTGGGTTGTCGATCAGTCGCTGCGACGCCTGTCGGATGGCCACGCGGCGCCGGTATCACCACCAGGATTCGGGCCCATGCCCATATACGTGAATTTCTGGATCCGCGTACCCTCGTATGTCTCGGTGGTGTAGATGTTGCCGGCCGAGTCCGTGGCGATCGAGTGCACTGCGAAGAAAAGGCCGGGCTGGCGCCCACCGTCGCCGAAGCTGTAAAGAACATCGAGCGACTCACGGTCGAGGATGTAGACCTTCATGTTCTGGCCGTCGGCCAGGTACATGAACTGCTGGTCGGGGTCCGGAGAGAAGGCGACGTCCCACGTCGAGCCTTGCGACAGCGTCGCGGGAGCGATGATCGCTTCCTTGACGAACTCGCCCTCGGTCGTGAAGACCGAGATCCGATTCGACGGACGATCGCAGACGTAAACCATTCCGTCGTTGGCCCGGTCGGCGCAGTGCACCGGGGTTCGGAAGTTCTGCGGCGGGGTCTCACCGGGCTGGTAGGCTGGTGGACGCTCGTCGGTCGGTCGGTTTCCGTAGGCGCCCCAGTAGCGCTTCATGGCGCCGCTGGTGGCGTCCAATACCGCGACGCGGTGGTTGCCATAACCATCCGCCACGAAGATCTCGTTGTTCTCCTGGTCGAACGAGACCTTCGCAACCATTCCGAAGTTCGTCTGGCTGTTGCTGTCGAGCGGCACGCCCGATTCACCGAACTGCGCCAAGAACTGTCCGTCGGTGGTGAACTTCACGATGTGCCGATCGTCACCACCGTTGCCGCCGATCCAAACGTTGCCCAGGTCGTCCACGGCGATTCCGTGGTTCGACGCCGGCCAGGTGTAGTCGCCGGTCTCGGTACCGGGTCCGCCCCAGGCGTGGAGCAGATTACCGTCCTGGTCGAAGTGCAGGACGGGGGGGGCCGGCTGGCAACACGAGGCGACCGGCGGGTCCTGCACCATGCCGATCTCGGTGCTGCCGACGAACTGATCCGGCGTGTTCCGGTGCACGAGCCAGATGGTGTCGTCGTTGTCGACGGCCACCCCGATCGTGGCTCCCATCAGCCAGTGGTTCGGCAGCGGCTTGGGCCAGAACGGGTCGACCTGGAACAGCGGTACGTCCCCGGGGGCGGCCGCGGCCATGTCGTCCAAGACCTCTGCGGCGCAGGCGACGACCGCGATCAGTCCGACTAGAGCCAGACCGTAGGTCCGGTTGCGCTTCTGCATCTATCCATCTCCCTGGCAGAGAAGGGCGGGGCCAATTCGCCCGGAATCTACACTGTGCGGACCGATCCGACAATCGTCGAACGGCCACCCGGCGAGGTAGCCCTCTCCGCCCGGGCTGCGATAGCTTTCCGGCCATGTCCGACCAAGCGCGTCTCCGCCGCTCCGCTGTGCTCGTCGTCGCCCTGATTCTTCTGCTGCCGACCTGGTCGGGGGAGGCGCACGAGATCCCCGCCGACGTGACGGTCCAGGCTTTCGTCGCTCCCGAGAGGGGCGCGATCCGAGCTCTGGTTCGAGTCCCGCTACTTTCGATGAGGGACTACAGCTTCCCGGTGCGGGATCCCGGATACCTGAAGCTACCCCAGGCGACCGAGCTGAGCCGTGAAGCCGCGGTTCAGTGGGTCGGCAACTATGTAGAGATGTTCGAGGCGGGTGCCTCCTTGGGTCTGCCGGATGTGACCAACGTACGGATCGCGATTCCAGGCGACCGAGCCTTCCAGAGCTACGAGGCGGCCCTCACGAATGTGCGGTCGCCCCCTCTTCCAGCCGGTACCGACCTTCCGCTCCAACAAGCGATGCTCGACGTCCTCATGGAGTGGCCGATCTCCTCGGAGAGTTCCGAGTTCACCATCGATGCACGCTGGGCGCACCTGGGGCTCAGCACGCTGACGGTCCTGCGGTTCCTGCCGGCGGACGGCGCGGAGCGCGCCTTCCAGTACACAGGCAACCTGGGGCTCTTCAAGCTCGACCCGCGATGGCACCAGGCCGCCTGGCGTTTCATTGTCCTGGGATTCGAGCATATTCTCGACGGCATCGACCACCTGCTGTTTCTTCTCTGCTTGGTGGTGCCGTTCCGGAGCTTCTGGGCGCTCGTCCCGATCGTCAGCTCTTTCACGATCGCCCACTCGATCACGCTGATCGCGTCGGTGCTCGGCCTTGCTCCCAACGCGCTCTGGTTCCCCCCGCTCATCGAGACGCTGATCGCGCTGTCGATCGTATTCATGGCCTTCGAGAACATCATCGGGGCGAAGCTGCGGCGCAGATGGGCGATCGCGTTCGGGTTCGGGCTGATCCATGGTTTCGGCTTCTCGTTTGCGCTGTCCGAGTCGCTACAGTTCGCTGGCGCCCATCTCATCACGTCGTTGCTGTCCTTCAACGTCGGTGTGGAGCTCGGTCAGCTCTTCGTCTTGGCGCTGATGGTGCCGGCACTCGGCTTCCTGTTCCGGCGCTGGCTCCCCGACTTGCTGGGCACGATCGTGCTGTCGGCGTTCCTGGCACACACGGGTTGGCACTGGATGACCGAGCGCGGGGCGGAGCTCCTCCAGTACGACTTCCGTGTCCCGGTGATGGATAGCGGATTCGCCGCGACTCTTCTCCGATGGATCCTGTTGGCTCTGATCATCGTCGGTGCGGTATGGATACTCAGAGGCGTCTTCGGCGCGCTGCCGAAGGCGAACGAGAGTGCCGGGGACGCATCGGCCGACGACCATGCCGAGACTGAGGCCGCCGCCGCCGTAGCCGAGGGGGGACCCGGTTCACCGGTATGCTGATGGCGTCGGATTCGAAGGACATCCAGCGGATGCGCAGAGGGGACTGACTCTTGAGACGCATGTGGAGCTACACATCGTTGCTGTGCCTGTTGGCAGTCCATTGTGCGCCGCAATCGGGGGCCGGCATTGAGTCTTCGACGGTACGAGTCGAATCGCCGGCGACGGCCCCCACCCTGACGCTCGACGGCGACCTCGACGACTGGGGGTTTTCTGCACAGATCGAGGATCCCTCCGGCGATGGATCCGAGACCGGCCTGGATCTCGGTCGGCTATGGGTAACCGACGAGGATGGCGGGCTGTTCTTCCGCCTCGACACCGGGCGTGAAACGGTCATTCAGCGGGTCGCTGCGGAGCAGGCGGGAGCGGATCTTACCCTCCATCTCGACATGAATGCCTCCCGGGAGACGGGGTTCCCCTTGTCGGGCATGGGTGTTGACCTGTCGGTCTACTACGGGCGCAGGATGGCGCTGCGCTACGACGGTGAGCGTGTCGAATGGCTGTCGATGAACGATATCGGGAGCCAGGCGATGCCGACGCACTCCGGTACCAGCCACGAGTTCCGGCTGCCGCTGAATACCGGCGGCGTCAATGTCCAGACGGACGTTGTGCGGTTCATTGTCACCGACGGCGCCTGGGGCGATCGCCTCCCCGACGCTGGCTATGCGGAGCTGAAGCTTCGCCACCACCCGCCTCGCCCGGTCGAGCCGGTGCCGCTAGAACGGCCGGATCCCGACCATGTTCGGGTGCTCGTTCACAACACCTTGTTCAACGGTGCCGTGGAGCGGCCGGCGCCGTTTCGGCGCTATCTCGGCGCGCTTGCCCCTGACTTGATCCTGTTTCAGGAGGTGTGGGACTGGCCGGAGGCCGCCGCCGAGAGTTTCGTCGGCGGGGTGCTGCCGCTGCACGATGGCGGTGCCTGGAGCGCGGCCAAGAGCGACGACACGATGGTCGTCAGCCGCTGGCCGATCGTCGAGCGTGCCTCAGTGGCCGACAACGTCGTGGTCCTCGTCAGGTTGCCGCCCGCCCGTGGCGGCGATCTCGTGCTGATGAGCGTTCACACACCGTGCTGCGACAATGACGAGGGTCGTGATCGTCAGCACCAGCAGCTGGCCGCCGCGTGGCGCGACTTGCTGGCCGGCGAAGGGCCATTCGTAATCGATCCCGCCACACCGATGATCATGGCCGGCGATTTCAACATGGTGGGGCTCCGCCGCCAGCGCGACGTGCTCCAGGAAGGTCGCTTCTTCGATGACGAGTTCGGCGCCGATTTTGCCCCCGCACGCGCCGCCGGCGCCCTGGCCGCGGTGCAGTTTCGACACAACTACAGCCGCGCCGTGTACACCTGGCGCGACGATGCCCAGGAATACACACCCGGCCGCCTCGACTACCTCTTTTACACGCCGGATGCGGCAGCGGTGAGCCGTGCGTTCGCTCTTTGGACGCCCGACTTTCCGGTCGACGCGCTGGCCAGCTTCTTGCTCGAGCGCGACGACTCGCTCCTTGCCTCCGATCATCTGGTGCTGGTCACGGACTTCGATTTCCGGCGCTGACGCGTTCGTACGACATGTGGCCAGGCCGGCATGACCGAAGGTGCCTGTTGCGCATCGGACGCTACCCGAGTGATGCTGTTGCCCGGGTTTCGTTCAACAGAACCAGGAGCAGGCGATGTACGTCAGCAGGAGCAGTTTGGTTCGAGCTCTGGGGCTCGCGGGATGGAGCCTGGCGATGGTGGCCGTCGGGGCGATTGTCGGCCAGGCTGGTCCGGTGGCCAGCTATGCGGAGGCCGCGGCGCGCGCCATGGCGGTGGTCGAGTTGGAGAGTGGCAAGCTCGCGGGCGAGGGGCTGGGGGAGTTCGGCCCTTATTCAAAGCTCAGCGACTTCGATGCTCGCGGCCATACCTTCTACGAGAGCCGCGACGGCAATCTCAGCATCGGCGTCTGGGAGGCTACACCGGGCGTGCTCAACGTGCCCGAACCGTACCCGGTCGATGAGCTGATGTACGTTCTCGAAGGCGGCATCGTGCTCACCGATACCGATGGCAACACGAGCACGCACAGGCCCGGCGACGGCGTCGTGCTGCCGCAGGGCTGGACGGGGACGTTCGCGGTGCCCGACGGGGTTCGCAAGATCTACGTGACGTACAGCGGGCGGTAGCGCAGGTCGCTACCGGGGAGCGCGCGGCTACTCGGATGCCGAGTACGCCATGCTCGCCGCCACCAGATCGGTCACCGCTTGGCCGATGGCCTTGAACACGGTGATCTGTCTGTCGTCCGTTCGCAGCGGGGCCTTCCCGGAACACATCTCGGACAACTCGGCAACCACGTCGTCCTTGGTGAACACACCCTCTTCGATCGGCACAAGGATCTCACCGGCTTCCTTGAAGGCGTTGACGTAACTGTCGGCGTAGACACGCGCCTTGGTGATCAGCTCGGTGTCACATTCCCGCTTGTCGGCGTGGTGGTTGCCGATGAGGTCGACGTGCGTGCCTTCCTTGATCCACGCACCTCTGATCAAGATGTCCGGAGACGCGGTGGCGCAGACGATGATGTCCGCTTCGCCGCAGGCGCTCTCCAAGTCGGTGATCACGGAGAATTCGATGTCGGGCAGCTCCGCCGACGCGCTTGCGACGACCGCCTCGGCATCGGCGACCGGAGGCATGCCATCGGGGTTGCCCCACACCATGATTTTCTCGATGGGGCGCACCGAGGCGTTGGCCCGGATCATGTACGTGGACAGGTTGCCGGTGCCCAACAGCAACATGGTGGACGAGTCCTCACGGCTCAGCAGTCGCGTTGCCAGGCCTGAAACGCCACCGGTGCGCCAAAAGGTGCAGGTGGTGCCGTCCACCAGCGCCAGGGGCTCGCCGTGGGGCCGGTCGAAGATCAGGATCTTGGAGTAGAGAAGATCGTGAGGGGCCGAGTTGCTCGGGAAGTAGGTGAACGCCTTGACGGCGATGATCTTGTCGTTCCAGGCGGGCAACAGCGCAAAGGCGTCGAAGTTGTCGTCGGCGTCGTCGAGCAAGAAAACCTGGCGCGGCGGCTGGTTGTAGTCCTTGCTGAACGCGTCTTGCAGGGCATCGACCAGCCCGGGATAGCTAACTGCGGCGTGTACTTCGTCTGCGCTGATGATCTTCATGATGCGAGCCTCTCTTGATCGTTGCCGTGAGCGGGTCGGGTACCGGGCTAGGGCTTCACCGCGCTGGCGATATGTGCGGACTGGCTGAAGGCGACCGTCCCGTCGCCGATAACGTAGCGTTGGAGAGCCGATCTTGCTTCTCCGAGCAATTGCGCGTACTGGTCATCGTTGATGATATCGGCAAGCGTCCACCCCTTGATGTCGGTGTGGACCCAGGACTCGATCGACGGGAAACGCGCCGTGCCCGCATGGGTACGGATGTCGACATCGGCAATGCCGGCCCGCTGGAAGACGCTGCGAAGTGTGTCCCGGTTGCCGAGTAAGTAGGGGGCTCGCATCGCGTTGGCGGCCTCGTCGCCGAACAGCCGTTGAAGCAGCTCGGTTACCGACGCGTATCCGGGAACGTTGTCGAGCACATCCCACACCGCTACGGCAAGCCGGCCACCGGGTCGCAGGACGCGGACCATCTCGCGGATCGCAGCAGGCTGATCCTCGAAGAACATCAAGCCGAACTGGCAGACAACGGCGTCGAAGCTCTGGTCGTCGAACGGTAGCGCCTCGACCGACCCGAGACGCCAGTCGATCTCGGGTGAGCGCCGTCGGGCCACATCGAGCATGCCGTCGTTGATGTCGATACCGAGCACGGCTCCGCTATCGTCGAGAAGGCCCGCCACAGCGCGCGTCACAACCCCGGTTCCGCAGCCGACGTCGAGAACACGGTACGAGGGGTCGATACCGGCCGCCTCGGCCAGCATTGGTGACCACTCGGTGAACAGCGCTGGAACGAAGAACTCCTCGTATACCTCGGCAGCACTCGCACTGACCTGTCCCCGGTCGCTCTCAGTCCTTTGGGGCTCGACGTCGTTGCCGCCGGGTATCCCGGACCGAGCGCTATCGCCGTGGACGGAGCATTGCTCTCCAGTGTCTCTCTCGGACTTGGTCATCTCACCGTGTCGGTTTCTCGCTCGAGGCTAGGCACGGAGGCACGCATCAGCATAGTGTTCGCGAACCGACCACGTATCAAGTTTCCCAGCAATGCCAGCGCTGCCGCCGTGAGCAGACGGCTTGACGATCACGTTGCGAGATTCCGGATGACCTCGAGCAGAACAGAATTGCATCGTGCCATCGGGCTGCGACATGCGACCGCCATGGTCGTTGGCACGATCATCGGTGCCTCGATCTTTGTTCAGCCCTCCGAGGTCATCGGGCAGGTGCCATCGATGGCGGGCGCGGCGCTGGTCTGGCTAACGGCCGGCGTGTTGACCATGTTCGGCGCCCTGGTCGTTGCCGAGCTGGCATCCTCGATGCCGGCCAGTGGGGGTGTCTACGTCTACCTGCGCGAGCAATTCGGGGCCTGGCTGGGGTTCCTGTGGGGTTGGGCGATGTTCTGGGTCATGCACTCGGGGATCATTGCTGCCGTGGCCATGGTGTTCGCTTCCTACGCTGCCTTCGTCGTGCCGCTCGACGACACTTCGACCCGGCTCGTGGCGGTGGCGACAATCCTGGTCTTGTCGGCGGTCAATTACCGCGGCGTACGGCATGGCAGCAACCTGCAAGCTGCGTTCACCCTGGTCAAGGTCGCGGCCATCGTGTTGATCGTCGTCGTGGGGCTGGCCCTCGGGCAACCAGCAGCGCAGGACTCGAGCGCGGGAGGTGCGAACATCGCCGGGGCGCCGAGCGGAATGGCACCGCAAGGCTACGCGCTTCTGGGCGGTGGCAGCTGGTCCGACTTCGCGCTGGCGGTTTCGGCAGCTCTGTTCGCCTTCGGCGGCTGGCACATGGTGAGCTACAACGCCGAAGAGACGATCGAGCCACAGAAGACCATCCCCCGCGCGCTTGTTTGGGGCGTGACGATCGTGACCGCCTGCTACATCGCGCTCAACGGCATGTACTTCTATCTGTTACCCCTCGACACGGTAATTCAGTCGCAGCGCATCGCCGCCGATGCCGCCGATGCTGTCCTCGGCGTCCGGGGAGGCAGGGCGATGACTGCCCTGGTGTTGTTCTCGACCTTCGGCGCGCTTTCCGGAATCGTCCTGTCGGGTCCTCGGGTCTACTACGCGATGGCGCGCGACGGACTCTTGTTCCGTTGGGCCGGGGAGGTACACCCGCGATTCCGCACTCCCCACCGGGCCATCATTCTGCAGGCTCTCTGGGCATCGACGCTCGTGCTCACGGGTACGTATCGGGCACTGTTCACTCGCGTTGTCTATACCGAGTGGATCTTCTTCGGAGTGATGGCGCTAGGCCTGGTCAAGCTCAGGACGCGCGCCGTGCAAGCACCCGAGTATCGCCTCGTCGGGTATCCGTTCACCCCGCTCGCCTTCGCGCTGGCCGCGTTTACCATCGTCGTCAACCACATTGTCAACGACGCTGCCGGGAGCCTTTCGGGGCTTGGCATCGTGTTAGCCGGGCTGCCTGTATACGTGGTCTGGACAACTCTGTCCTCGTCGGCGAGAGCCACATGATCATCGATTTCCACAGCCACTACTTTCCGCCCGGATATGTCGAGGCCATCAAGGCCGGACCCAGCAACTTCCGCATCACTACCGACGACGATGGCAATCCGGTGTTGCAATCACCCGGCGACTACAACGTCCTGGTGCCTGGCCACCGCGATGTCGAGTACCGACGGCGCGTGCTCGACGACGTCGGTGTCGATATGCAGGTAATCAGCTTCACGGCTCCCGGCACCAGCATCGAATCGCCGCAGCGTGCGGCGGAGCTGGCGCCGGTTATCAACGATGGGCTGGCCGAAGCCGCCGCAGCGTACCCGGACCGATTTGCAGCGCTCGGGCACCTGCCACTCAACAACCCCGAGGCGGCAGCTCGAGAGCTCGATCGTGTCCTCGATGAGCTCGCCCTTCCCGGCGTGATGCTCTATAGCAACGCCAGCGGGGTGGCTTTGGCCGACCATCGGTTCTGGCCCTTGTACGAGCGCGCCAGTGACTCCGGCGCTGTTGTCTACATCCACCCGACGTATCCGCTCGGTGTCGAAGCAATGGAAGAGTTCATGCTCATGCCGCTGGTGGGATTCCTCCTCGACACCACGCTGGCGGCGGCGCATCTGGTCTTCGCCGGTGTGCCCGAGAGGTTTCCGGGCATCCGCTGGGTGCTTTGCCACAACGGCGGAACGATCCCGTTTCTCGCCGAGCGGCTCGACCGCGGATACGAAGCCTTCCGACGCTGCCGGGAGAATCTGAGCAAGCCGCCAAGCGAGTATCTGAAAGACTTCTACTACGACACCGTCAACTTCGACCCGGCCTGCCTGCAGTTGAGCATCGATTTCGCCGGGCCCGACCGGATCGTAGCCGGCAGCGACTATCCCCACATGATCGGCAGCCTGGAGAAGATGAAGAAGTCGATCGCCGCGCTGCAGATCTCCGACCGCGACCGTGATGCGCTGCTGGGGGGCAACGCGCGGCGGCTGCTCGATCTGTGATCAGGCTTCGTTCGCGGTGGTCAGACGTACCACGATCTCGTCGACCACGGCCTCGGCTCGGGCCTGGATCTCCTCTGCGGTCTGGTCCTGGATCGGATGCGGCACCAATACGGGTTCGAAGCCCGGCCGTCCGAGCCGGCTCGCCTGGATGCGGGCCGCCGTGCGGAACTCGTCGGTGGCGATCGGAACCGTAGGAATGCCCTGGCTCTCGAGAGCAACGCTGTCGTGCAAACTGCACGTTGTGCACGATCCTCAGTCGGCTAGCGCCTCGATGACCCCGTCTGCCAGCCCGAGTCGCTCCAGCAGCGCGGCCGGGGCTGGCTTCGTGTAGGTAGGCTTGGTCGCCCGGATGAACTCGGTCACCCCGTGACGTTCGGCCAGCAGATGCTCCAAAGTGTCCAGGAGCACGTCGCCGCCCGGCTTGCTGATGTCGAGGAGTGCGATCGTCTTGTCCTTCAGCCGGTCCAAACGCGGCGCGGCGGTCATCGGGTCGCGTGCCGCCTCATCGAGCGGGCTCACCAGGATCTCCGTCATGACTGGTTCTCCACAGGAAGGGCCGCGCGATTTCACCACGCGACCGGATAGGTGACGATCTCGGTGCCGCCGGCACCTGATGGCCAGCCGCCGATCACCGCCGAGAACTTGCCGGCAGTACCGCCGGCCACAACGATACGAATCTGGCTCGGATCCGCGAACTTACGGTAGTGAGGCTCGCCGTCGATCATCGTCTCGTCGTACTTGTCACGATGCTGGGTTCCCTCGGTACCGTGGTGATCGAAGGCGCGCAACGGCACACCCGTATGCTCGTACAGGAACTCGCGTACGGCGGACTTCGAGAAGCCATCGGTCACCAACGTGGCGGCGTGCTCCGGCGACAGGATCACCACGGCATCCACCATTCCGCATACACGCCAGCTCCAGACGACCGCGAGCGTCGCGGCAATGGTGCGCAGCAGCGACGCGCCGTCGCGCGCCTTGTGCTCGCTGACCTCCTGTATGCCC
>DASCOT010000138.1:0-24029 GCA_036012155.1 Acidobacteriota bacterium | reverse complement strand
CCAGGTCGCCCGCGGCATCACCTTATCGGGAACCTCGAAAATCTGCTGCAGGAGCATCTCCGATCGCAGCGGAGACACGATTCCTGACAGGCCCTCTCCGGGCACCAGACTGCGTGCGGCGTTGGCCAGCTCCATGCTTACGCCCTGCAGCATCCGAAGCGCCAGATTGTTCTCGTTCGAAGCCTGGCCACCCCGACCCCGGAAGCGGTCCGTGTCGCCACTCAAGACCTGCGACTTGACCGCCGGGTTCAGTAGGCTGATCGCACCATCCATGGCTGGGCTCCACAGCCGATACGCGCCGTAGCCGCGCTCCTTGAAGAAGATGACGTAGAAGAACGGTGATGGGATGAGGCCAGGGTCAACGTTGTAGAACCACACCTCCGCGGGAACCGCGGCGTCGGTGTTTGGAAGCCGAGTGACTCCCTGCGGCTTACCGAGCAGTACGTATACTCGTCCCTGGTCCGTCGACCATCCGGGCCGTGGCGTATCGCGTCCGATGTTGTGGGCGATGTACTCGAGGCGCGCGTAATGCTCGTCGAAGTACTCGTTTCCCACAGTTCCCGGGCTGGGGTCCCGCTGGGCCCAGAATTGCTCGATGAATCGGTCGCGTCTGTCGGGAGTGTCTAGCCGCTCGAAGACCTCACGCTCGTCCTTGGTGATGATCCAGACAACCTCCTGCTCCACCCACTTGCGATGGTGCTCGTCGATATCGTCGAGATCGAACTTGTCGAAACTGCTGAGGTCCACGTTCTGCGCGAACGCCAGTTGCGGAGCCGTCGTACAGGCAACTAGCAGGAGGGCGAATAAGGCACGTTTGCTGATCATCACGGGCTAATCTCTTGGTGGCGAACCCAATGGGGATCGGGTGATTAGGAATTATACGCTCCGCGACCGGTGTGGCGCCGGGCCTGGCTCGCCGGCGGCGTGGGCTGGCCTGATCGCGATCGGCGGACGGGGGTAACGATGCGCCTGCTAGGATTGCTCGGATGGGTAACGAGAGGCTCACACATTTGGATGAGCAAGGCCGTGCTCGGATGGTCGATATCGGCGACAAGCCCGCAAGCGAACGACGCGCCGTAGCGTCGGGATGTCTGGTCATGTCGGCGAGCACGCTGGATCTTGTCCTCGCTGGGAAGGTGCCCAAGGGGAATGTCATCGAGGTTGCCCGTATCGCGGGGATTCAGGCAGCCAAACGAACTGCCGAGTTGATTCCTCTGTGCCACACCCTGCCCTTGTCCCACGTTGGTGTTGACGTTGAGGCCGACGCCAATGGCCTACGTGTGACCGCGACAGCCTCCACCACAGCAGCCACCGGAGTGGAGATGGAGGCACTCACCGCAGCCGCCATCGGGTTGCTCACGTTGTATGACATGTGCAAGGCCATCGAAAAGGGCATGCGCGTCGTCAATTTGCGCCTGGAGGAGAAGACCGGCGGGCGCAGCGGCACATGGGTGCGCACCGAGACAGAGAAAAGCGCTTCGCAGTAGCGGAAAAGTTTTACCCACGCCGCGTGGCCTCGGGCTGCAGGAGCGCGGCCAGGCCGGGACAGTCGGGGACTGACTCGAGCAGCGATGGCGCTACGCTGCCACCCGCCGCTGGCACACTCATTGCTCCTATTCGGGGTAGCCGTGGTCGCTACCGGCCTGGCGGTCGCCACCCCCGAGGATCGATGGTCCAGCTCTTCCAGCGCTACATTCCCTACAGTAGCGTCGTCCACTTTCTCGTTCAGAGCCTGCTTTGCCTGACCGCGTTCACGCTCGTGGTTCAGGTAGCCTGGTACGCGCAACTCGACCCGACTCTGCCGTCGATGACGGGTGTGCGCCTCGGACGCACAGCAACGACCGTGGCCACACTCGTGATCGTCTTCTACCTCACCGGCTACTTTCGAGCGGCGCAACCATCTGAGCACGGCGTTGTTCGTCCCCCGCCTTATTCAGGCAGTGCCGCTCTCAGCGGCCACACTGGCGTTGCTGTACGTGTTCGTCCCCACCGTAGCCCTGCGCTGGGAGGTGGCCGGGGCAGGATTGGGCCTGATGGCCTTGATGATGATCGCGTGGCACGGCTTGGCCCCGCGTATGGTGGCCGAGGATACGCTGGCCGAGAACATCCTCTTGATCGGCGACGGCGCGCTTGCGTACCAGATCGCCGATCAGATCGGCAGCGCTGCTCCCTGGGGATTCCGCCTCATTGGCTACGTGCCGGTCGACGATGAAGCCTCGGCCGAAACCAGGACGGCACCCAGCACCATCGCCCAGCACTCGCACTTCGACGGAGCATCCAGCCAGGCCCTGGCTCTCGACACAGATTCTCGCGTGCTGCCGTTCCCGGTTCCGGTCCGGATCGACGCGCCGGCGCTGGGACGACTCCAGGACCTCAACGCGATTCTCGACGAGCGCGACGCCCACACGATCGTGGTGGCTTTGAACGATCGACGCGGCAAGCTCCCCTTGGCGGCACTGATCGCGTCGGATGAAGAGAATCCAGGCGAAGCACCAGCCGAGCTCAGCGGGTGGTTGCGCGCAAAACCGAAGTGCCCGATCAAGCTCCAACGAGACGTCTGGGTGCCTATGCTGGCGGTGGCGCGATCACGAATCGTCGTACGGCCGAGTCCTGTCGTAAATCCGACGTCGCGCTCCGCCGACAATCCGAGGGAGACTCGATCCACCGTATGGCTCAGGCGCGCGCTGGCAACGTAGCCGGGTGAGCCGACCGCTTCGGCGAAACCGGCGTCGGCGGTCGACTGCAACTCCTGCAACCATAACGCTCCCCCTTGAAGCCGGAGACGTGTGTGCAGTCCGACGCGATAGTCGAGGCCCGTGCTAACCGACACCGTGCGTGCCTTCGACCCGCTATCGAAGCGTCCGAGGCTGGCGCTGGCGCCAGCAAACAACGAGACCCGTTCGGTCACCCCGCGGCCATAGCTTGCGGACAACGAGTAGTCATCACTGCCGGAGAACGGCTGCTTAGCGGTCGACAGCTCGCCGTCCGAATGATCGGGAAAGCGAACACGTCGGTATCGAGCCGTGAGCGAAAGACTGTCGCGGGGTGTCAACTGATGTACGAGCGCCGCATCAACGTCGGCACGGGCCTGACGCGACCGCGGTACGACGATCTCGGTGGCGTCGAGACCACGCAGCTCGCTCGAGATATATGCATCACCGTTCAGCACCAGCCGGGTGCGCGGCGACAGCCGCCCGACGATGCCAATACTTCCAGACTGCTCGAAGCTCCCGGTCACCTGACTGTCGTTGTAACGCTGATGCCCGGGCGTGTAGCTGAAGTCTGCGCTCCAACGCGGCCCGCGGAACTGAAACGGCAGGTCGGCGCTTACCGCTACGAAACCCGACTCGCGAGGATCACCTACAAGCCGTAAGGGATTGCTGCTGAGGCTGCCCAGAAGCGTCAGTGAAGGCGCGAAGGTCGATCGGCCCTCCACTACGCCCGACGACTGGGAGTCCGTCGACGGCGATTGCGCCACTGCCGGGCCAGGCATCCCGCCAGTCGCCACGGCCAAGAGCAGCGCCACCCGCCACGGTATCGGCAGGCGTGCGGGCCAGCGTGACCGCCAAGGTCCGCTACGGCACATGGATGACATCTCCTGATTGCAAGACGACCTCGCCGGCGTCCGCGCGACCCTTCATGACATCTCCGTAGCGATACGGAATGCGCACTCTCTGACTTCCGATAGTGCGCAGGATCGTGATGCCGTTCTGGTCGGCGAACTCCGTCAACCCGCCCGCCGTCGAGATCGCCTGTAGCACGTTGATGTTGCGATCGAGAGTGACGGGGCCGGGCGTGCCAACGCGCCCCAGCACGTAGACGACAAGGCTCTTGATATCGGTGACTGTGACGGTCACGGTCGGTACTTGAACGAAGTCACCTAGCAGTGCCGTGATCTGGGCCTCGAGCTCCGCCGCCGTCTTACCGGCTGCGGTCAGCTCGCCCACGAGCGGTAACGAGATATACCCATCGGGTCGCACGGGAACCCGACGGCTGAGCTCCGCGTTACGCCAGACAAGAACGTCGACCTGGTCGCCAGGACCGAGCAGATAGTCGCCGCCACCTAGCGGACTCCGCAGCGCCTGATCCGGGAGCGACGGAGAAAGCGCCGCAAGACCGTCTGACGGCACGTCGTTGCTCCGCGCCGACGGCGCCGCCGTGGGCGCCCACCCGTCCCGCTACACCGGTCGATGACCCTGAACAAGCCGGCCTTGACTGGATGAAACCTGGCTCATCGACGCGTGGCGTGGAAGCTGACGATTCCGAGCCGTCGGCGCCGGCAGAGCCAAAGCAGACGCTACCGGTGGGTCACCGGCAGCGCTTGATAGATAGGCACGTACGCCCGCGAGCTCGGCTACATCGGTTGGCCGAGGTTCCGTGTCACTCGCCCGGCCCGACGGGGCACGCCACTGCCCGTCTTGTTGCGGCAGCCAAGCCACGCCGTCATCGGCCATCCAGCTCGCCGCCCTACCCGAGACCATGCCTGCAATGCCATCGTGTGGTCTGTCGGCGATCCTCGCTGGAGGCGGAGCGACGCTTGTCACCAGAGGTGATCCGGGCGTGTTGGTAATGAAGACTCGGTCCTCGGCTCTTTGGTTGGGAAGTGGTGTCTCGCGGTCCGCCACGTGTACGAAGATCGGACTGTCGGAAGACGTGACGACGCGGACCGGGATTCGCGGCTGCGGAGTGGCGCGAGGGCGGCCCTGCTGCGCTGTGACCGTAGTCGGGGCCATGATGAGGCCGATGAGGCTCAGCAGTGCTGCAGCACGTCCAGCTCGGTATCCGACTCGCATCGATGACTCCGTGGACGCGCCTCGCGGCATCGCCCCGTTAGGGCTCCGGTTCAAGCAGCTGACCCAGGTGCAATCGCCGTGCCACCTCGACCCTCGGTCCGGGTCGCGAGGAGAATCGGCGAGAACCGTGTAAGTATCTTTGATCATTGGAGTTTCATCACCGGCCAACGTGTGCTCCCCGGCGGGGACATGTCCTCGTGTGCCGGCTCCTGGAGGAGAGGGAAAAACGCTTCCGAGCGATGGGAAAAAGACTTCCATCGTTCACTCCGACCGTTGCACGGGTGTCATGGCCCGAAGCTTCGCGGATAGCGCCCTGTAGCTGATCCCGAGCAGCACTGCAGCGCGGTGGCGGTCGCCTGCCACGGAATCGAGCGTGCGCACAAGCCACGAGCGCTCGGCGTCGCGGACCACCAAGCGACGGATCTCCTTGAGGCGAACCAGGTGGCCTCGGTGCAGCGCATCGAGCGCATCGGTCCTCGGCTGCCTCCCCCACTCAGCAGTGGCGACGCCGGTAAGTTGACGGACTTCTTGGCGAGCCGCGACGCGCGCATCGCGCTGACGCACCGCTCGGGCCGCGAAAGAATCCATGTCGTCGAGCACCGCCGGCCAGCGATACCCGCGAAGGTAAGCGAGCGCTCGCTCGACTCCCCAGGGCAACTCGCGGTCTTGGTCGCGGGAATGCAGCTCCAGGTAGTGATCGAGAAGTCGTGGCAGGTCCGCTTCCCGGGAGCGCAGCGGCGGAAGGTCAACAACGATCAACCGATCGCGAAGCGGGCGCTGGAGGGGCCACTCGTCAGCACCTGAGCTCAGTACGAGAAAGCGTGTCGCAACGCTCGTGCCGACGTCGATACGCTCCGCCACCTCGATCTGCACCGACGCCGCCAGCCGACCGGGCTCATCGAGCAAGAGCGATCCGCGCGACGCCCGCTCGCAGGCAGCTCGAAGCTCCGCTTGCTGATCCTCGGGCCCGCGCTCCGCGAGCAAGGCTCCGTCGACTTCGACCAACGGGGTGTCGGCCGAGCCTGCATGGTGCAGGGTGGAAGCCAACCAACGTCGCCCTCCTCCTGGATCGCCCCTGAAGAGAACGGCAACTGGAAGGCCGACCAGACGGACGATCGTGTGAGCCAGGGGGGATTCGGGCGCTGCGGGGTATGCGAATCGTGAGCTGTCTATAGGGGAACCCATGCCTCGGGCACAGTGCAATCGATGTGCCACCCCCGACGGGGGGACACGAGGCTCATGAGTGATCCGGCGAGGCGGTTGCCGTCACCTCCTGACGGCAGCTGTCCAGGCCGACCAAGCGGACGCTCCCCAGTGCACAGCGACATCAAAGGGAAAGAGTTTTCCCCGTTTGGGAAGCCATGCGGCGCGAATCGATCGGCGCGGGCTCGAGGCAGCTCTGTCGATCAGGCAGCGGTAATGCCGCAATCGCGGATCTTGTAGAGCAACGCCTTGTAGCTGATATGCAGGAGATCGGCAGCCTTGCGCCGGTTCCATCGCGTCTTTTCTAGCGCCCGTCGGATGAGCTCGCCCTCAACCTCCAGTGCGGCCAGCCGCGAGACCTCTTTGAGCGGCGGGATGGAGCCGTCGGCTCCGATCAGCGTATCGACATCGAGCCCGCGCACAGCAGCCTCCCGACGCGACGCCAACGATTCGATACTGCCGTCGACGTCTTCGAGCACCACCATCCGCCGGATTACATTCTGTAGCTCACGGACATTGCCCGGCCATTCGTGGCCAGCGAGCGTGTCAAGGGTCTGCTGCGACAGCAAGCCCAGGCGACGGTCATACTCGCGCTCGTAACGACGCACGAAATGCTGCGCCAATAGCAGGATCTCATCGCGCCTTTCCCGCAACGGTGGCACCTCTATACGAATGACGTTGAGACGATAGAAGAGGTCCTTACGGAACGAGCCCTCGAAGATCTCGTTCTCCAGGTCGCGATTCGTCGACGCCACGACACGCGCGTCAATGTTGATCTCGCCTCTGCCACCGAGTCGATAGTAGCTGCCGTCCTGGAGCACCTGAAGGAGCTTCGCCTGCGTGCCGCCAGCAATCTCACCGATCTCATCCAGCAGGATCGTGCCGCCGTTGGCGAGCTCGAACTTCCCCGGCTTGTCTCGGTCTGCACCGGTAAAGGCTCCGCGCTCATAGCCGAAAAGCTCCGACTCGAGCAGCTGATCCGGCAATGCCGCGCAGTTCACTTTCACGAAGGCGCCGGCCGAGCGCTTGGACCAGCGGTGTAAATGGCGGGCGACGACCTCTTTGCCCACGCCACTGTCCCCGGTGATGAGCACCGGAACATCGGTATCGGCCACCTGTCGAACCAGGTCGCGGATCGCGCGCATCGCCGCCGAGCCGACAATCAGCTCGTCAGAACCGACTTTGCTGGCCGATTCCAGTAGCCCGATCAAGGCTCGATCAATTGTCTCGTTTGCCCGGGTCCGAGCGATTGCCTCCACGCCGGGGCGCTTCAAGAGAGTGCGAATGTCAGCGCTCCCGAGCTCGTCGCTCAGCAACAGCACCGGAACCGATGGGCCAGCTGCCTGCAACGCATCGACGGCTTCTGTCAGGGGGGTTTCGCGTTGACTACCCACCACAATGGCCTGCGGCCGGAACCCATTGCGTAGCACATCAATCGCTTCGTCGCGGCTGCTCGCCGCAACGACGTGATATCCGCTGCCCAGCAGAGTCGCCCGCAGACGATCACCGCCTGCGCTGCGATCGATGAGCAAGATCTTCTTGCGGTCGGGCGTCACGCCAACCTCCCGGTACGGGGCTGCCTGGGTCGCCGGTCCCTCGTAGAGGGCCAGTCGGTCGCAACTCAACCTATGGGAATTGGATTACCCACAGCAATCCAGATTGTTTCCCACCCTCGACACGACAACGATCGAGCGGACAGGAGTTGCGTCTGGTGTGCAGGAGTGCGCTCAGACAACACCGGCGCCACCCAGCAAACGCGCCACCGCGCGCTTCCAGGAATGGCGCTGCGCCACTGCCAAGCCAGCTTGCCCGAGATCCGCCGCCACCTGCGGCCGCGTCACTCGCTGTATCGCGACCGCCACATCGGCGGACTCCGGCTGCACGACGAAACCGGTCTCGGCGTCGACCACCAGCTCGGCAGGGCCGCCAGAGTCGCCACAGGTAATCACCGGCTTGGCGGCGCTGAACGCTTCGAGCGTCACCAGGCCGTAGTCCTCGGCCTGGGCGCCGTACCAAACAGCAGAGCAACGAGCGTACTCGTCTACTAGCTCCATCTCGCTCAAACGACCCAGGAACCTCACCCGATCGCTGATCTGCAACGCCTCGGCCAACCCCCGTAGGCGGGCCGCCTCTGGCCCCTCACCAGCGATCCGCACCGAGACACCTGGCACCTCGGCAACCGCCCGCAGCAGCAGCGCGTTGCGCTTGAGCGGCTGAAGGCGCGCAACCGACAGCACTACGCCGTCGTAGCCATCGCAGCGATACGGGCGCTGCGGAGCCGGAGGATGGAGGACCTCCGCCTCTATGCCACCCCACTTCTCGAGTCGACCACGGATCGTCTCGGACTGCGCAAATACCTTGCGGCCTCTGCCGAGGAAACGCCGGTCCAACCCATGTAGGATTCGCCGCCGCGTGCCCTCCACCATACGGCCGCGGAGTCCCAGATTGGCGCTGAACGAATCCCATAGGTCGTAGTATTCGCGCATGCGGTGGTTGAGCCACACGGCGTGATGCGGATGGCGTACGGCATAGGAGGGAAACCGCAAGCTGATCACCGCATCGATGGGCCTGCCATCCCCGGTCATGCCGACGTCGGTCAGCCAGGTGGCGAGGTAGGCGGAGAACTGTCGTCCGAAGCGGTTTTGTGGTGTGGTCACCACCTCGGCTTCATGACCCTGCTCACACAGTGCGCGGACGAGTGACCGAGCGATGACACGGTGTCCGCCCTCGACCAGCGGAACGTCCGACGTGACTACGAGAGCGCGCACGCTAACAGACCACGGAGCAAACCGGACCAATCGAGCAGGCAGCCGCTGGCCCCGACCTGCTCCCACGGCTACCCATCAGAGTTGCACCACGGCGTCCTGGCATCCTGAAGCTAGTGGACTCGTCGTCCGGAGTGGTTGTCTGCGTTGCGTGCCGTTGCCGCGCCCTGGCGATTGTTGCAGAAAAACCACACTTCCGCGGGCCAAAATGATGCGGAAATGCCACTCTTGAACTCGGAGACGGCTTGGGCCGTCGACTGAACTCGCTGAAAACAAAGGGCTTCGCGTTTCTCTCGTGATCCCGGCACGGAGTTTGCTTGTTTGTTCGCGGGGACCTAAATCGAGAGCAGCTGATGACTCTGACCCAAAAAACGATTCGCCGCGAGGTGAGTTGCGCTGGTATCGGCTTGCATTGCGGCAAGCGTGTCGAGCTGCGGTTGCTTCCCGCAGCGCCGGACACCGGAATCCGGTTTCGTCGAGTCGATCTGGACTCGCGCGAAATACCGGTCTCGATCGAGAACCTGCACCAGACGAGCTTCGCTACGCAGCTGAGCTTTGCCGACACTTCGATCAACACCGTCGAGCACGTGTTGTCGGCCGCCAGCGGGCTCGGCGTAGACAATCTCATCGTCGAGGTGGCCGGCGAGGAGGTGCCGATCATGGATGGGTCGGCTGCGCCGTTCGTCTATCTGCTGCACGAAGCGGGCCTGCGACGACAGCAGGCCCCGCGCAAATTCATCAAGGTCATAGAGCCTCTGCGCGTCGACGAGGACGACAAGTTCATCGCCATCTATCCGGCGGAGCGATTGAAGGTCTCGTATACGATCGATTTCGACCATCCGCTCATCGGCGTGCAGCGCGAAACGTTCGTCGTCACGCCGCGTGCCTTCACCGAACAGATCGCGCCGGCCCGAACCTTCGGTTTCTTGAAGGACGTCGAGACGATGCGTAGCCTCGGCCTGGCGCTGGGCGGCTCGATCGAGAACGCCGTTGTGGTGGGTGAGAACTCGATACTCAACCCGCAACTGCGATTCCCGGATGAGTTCGTGCGGCACAAAATCCTCGATGTGATCGGCGACCTTACGCTGCTCGGCCTCCCTCTACTCGGCCATGTGGTGGCATACCGCGCCGGACACGGTCTACATGCCGCGATTGTGGACAAGATCCGTATGACGCCCGAGGCCTCTCAGGTCGTCAACTGGGATGACATCGTCTACGGCCTCGCGGCGCGGCGACTGCAACCGGCAACCTCCCCCGCCTAACCGCCCCGCGGCCCCAAAGTCAGGCTTCCGCCTGCTAGCATTGGCGGACACGAGTCTGCACCCACCCCTTGCCGTGGACGGGCCGGCTTGCGCGCCGGTCCAGCGCCGACGATACGATGATCCAAAGCACACCAGGAGATCAACAACGCCGCGGGCACCATCGCAACCTGATTGTCATCGGGCTGGTGCTTGTCGTGGCGACATTCATCGCCATCGAGATCGCGCTGCAGCAATCTACCGACAGTTGGCTGCCAGTCTCGAACAAGGTGCTGCTGCACGCGATTACGGTGATCAACATCGTCCTGGTATTGGTGCTGCTGCTCGTGCTGGGTCGAAACCTGATCAAGCTGTACGTCGACCGCCGGCACCGGAAGCTGGGCTCCAGATTCCAGACCAAGCTCATGGCGACGTACGTGGGGCTATCGCTCGTCCCCACCATCATCCTCTTTCTGGTGGGCAGCGACTTCATCCAGAAGAGCGTTGACCGTTGGTTTTCCAAGGATGTGACATCGGTTCATGAGCGCGCTCGCGACCTCGTGCGCGAAGCCTCCGAGATCCAGCAGTTGCAGTTACTCGACCTCGGCGCTGCCTTGGCCGCAGAGATCACCGAGGGGCGTCTGTTCCCGAACGAGGCCTGGCAATTGCTGAGCCGCGAGATGAGTCGCAAGATCGAGTTCGATTATCTCGACATCGACGCCGTGGCCGTTTACAGAGACCGCGAGCAACCGCAGCCGCCGGTGCTGCACGCTGACAGCTTCCTCCAAGGACGCGAGTACCTCCTCGACATCCCGAGCACTTCGATCTTGATGGGCATGTCGGGACAACCGTTCCGCCACGACAAGGAGATTGAAGGCGGCAACCGCTTGATCCTCGCCGGCGTGCCTATCTACGCCCCGTCCGACCGCCAAGTCGACGGCGTGCTGGTGGTAGCGCGCGTGATCGACGGGGCACTCGCAGCCGAGCTTGCTTCGGTACTCGACATCTATGCCGACTACACGCAAGGCATCGAGGAGAAGGAGCCGATCACCAACGCCTACATCTTGACCTTCCTGCTCCTGAGCTTGTTGATCGTGTTCGGGGCGGTGTGGCTGGGGCTCTATCTGGCCAAGGGAGTTACCGGACCCATCCGCAGTCTCTCCGAAGGAACCCGTGCGGTGGCGGCCGGCAACCTCGACTACCGGGTCCAGGTCGAGACGAACGACGAGCTCGGTTCACTGGTGGAGTCGTTCAACCGCATGACCGAGGATCTCGCGGTTGGCCAACACAACCTGGAGCAATCCCGCACCGAGTTGGAGGGCAGCATTTCCGAGCTCGAGGAGGGGCGCGGATACATGGAATCGGTGCTGGCGAACATCGCTACCGGGGTGGCATCGATGAACGCCGACGGGCACATCACGACCTTCAACCAAGCCACCGCCGACATGCTCGGTATCGACGCAGCCGATGCCATCGGCAGACCTTACGGCGAGGTGTTCGCCGGCGACAACTTCGCCGAGCTTCGCACCCTCATGCGGCACGCGCGGCCACGCGTCGCGGCGCTGGAAGAGGAGTTGACGGTAGAGGCGGCTGGTCAGCGGCTGACGCTCTCGGTGCACTGTTCGAGCCTGCGCGACAAATCGAGCGGGTATCTAGGCACCGTCGTGGTGCTCGATGATCTCACAGGGCGAATTCGCGCCCAAAAGGTTGCTGCCTGGCGCGAGGTAGCGCGGCGGATTGCTCACGAGATCCGCAATCCGCTCACTCCCATCCAGCTCTCGGCGGAACGCATCGCCCGGCGCTACCGGCGTGCCGCCGGAGCCGAGGGCGAGTATGCCGTTATTGACGAAGGGACCCGAACGATTCTGCAGGAGGTCGCTACGCTGAAGTCGTTGGTGGACGAGTTCAGCCGCTTCGCCCGCATGCCGTCTGCCAACCCGGTTGCCTCCGACCTGCACCAGATCCTCGAGGACAGTCTGCGGCCGTACCCCGAGCTTCATCCGGAGCTCGAGATCAAACGCAGGTTGCCTCCCGATGTGCCACCGCTGCAGCTCGACCCGGACCAAATGCGCCGGGCGTTCACCAACTTGTTCGACAACGCGGTGAAGGCAATGCAGGAAGACGGTCGTCTCAGCGTCACGACGGTGTTCGACCCTGATCTGGAGGTGGTTCGGGTCGAGGTCGCCGATAATGGCCCTGGCATCCGTCCGGAAGACAAGGACCGTCTCTTCGTGCCGTACTTCTCCCGAAAGCGTGGCGGAACCGGACTGGGCCTGGCGATCGTCCGCCAGATCGTCTCCGACCACCGCGGCTACATACGGGTCGTCGACAACGTGCCGCATGGCGCTACCTTTGTCGTCGAGTTGCCGACGAGCTGAGCACGCGACGGTGAGTGAATCCGGACGGATTCTGGTCGTCGACGACGAGCGCAACGTGCGCACTACCCTCAAGGGAGTGCTGGGCGACGAGGGCTACGAGGTCGCCGCGGTGGGTAGCGGCGAGGATGGTCTCGAGGAGCTTCAGCGAGGCGACTACGACCTTGTTCTGCTAGACATCTGGCTGCCGGCGATGGACGGCCTCGAGGTTCTCGAGAGGATCGGCACGACGAACGCCAAGTGCGCCGTGGTGATGATCTCCGGGCATGGGAGTATCGATGCTGCGGTGAAATCGACGAAGCTCGGCGCGTTCGACTTCATCGAGAAGCCGTTGTCGCTCGATCGAGTGCTCCTGGTGGTTGCCAACGCCATACGGCAGCAGCGGCTAGTGCACGAGAACCTGCAGCTGCGAGCACAGGTCAGCGGGCGTGTCGATATCGTCGGCGAGAGCGAGCAGCTCGTGGCGTTACGGCGCCAAGTCGATCGCGCGGCACCGAGCAACGGCCGGGTGCTGATCTTCGGCGAGAACGGCACCGGCAAGGAGCTCGTCGCTCGGAGAATCCATGCGCTCTCCCAACGGCACGCTGGTCCGTTCGTCGAGGTGAACTGCGCCGCCATCCCCGACGACCTCATCGAGAGCGAGCTCTTCGGCCATGTGAAGGGCGCCTTCACGGGCGCCGTGGCCACCAAGGCAGGAAAGTTCGAGCTCGCCGATGGCGGCACCCTGTTTCTCGATGAGGTCGGCGACATGAGCCTCAAGACCCAGGCCAAGGTGTTGCGGGTGCTGGAGGAGCAACGCTTCCAGCCCGTCGGCTCGAATGAGACGCTCGATGTCGACGTGCGGGTAATCGCTGCTACCAACAAGGACTTGAGCGCTGCGATCACCGACGGGTCGTTTCGAGAAGATCTCTACTACCGGCTCAACGTAATACCGTTCCAGGTGCCGCCACTGCGCGCGCGCCGCGAGGACATTCCCCTGTTGGCAGACCGCTTTCTGCAAGATCTCGCTGCGGAGTACAGACAACAGCCTAAGAGACTGAGCCAGGAGGCGATTGTCCGTCTCGCCGACCATCGATGGCCGGGCAACGTTCGCGAGCTGCGTAATGTCTGCGAGCGTGCGGTGATCATGGCGGCGACCGACGTGATCACCGAGGCTGACGTGGCAACGATGGTCGAGGCCCCTCTGAGCGCGTCTTCGGCTCTGGACCAAGACCTGTCGCTTCGTGCCGCGCGAGAAATCTTCGAGCGGCGGTTGATCATGGCGAAGCTGCGCGAGTTCGGCGGGAGCGTCCGCGAGGCTGCTGCGGCGCTGGGCATCGAGCGCAGCCACTTGTATCGGAAGCTGAAGGCCTACGGGATCGACCCGGCCGAGACGGTCGCCGACGGCTAGAACGCCCGGTGGTCGACAATAGAACCACCATGCCGATGGCCGTCTCTACCGCATGATGGTCTCGTCGCGAGTCGCGAGAGGGCCACGGATCTGGGCTCGTCGGTGGCGCCGGGGACGAACCGAGGACGATCATGCGGCTGCACGCACGAACACTGTTTTGCACAACAATGCGCACCTGTGCGTTGACCCTACCGGGCCGCTGTTGCTAGCATTATCCATGGGGCGGACATGTTATTAGTGGGGGGGAGCGCTCGGGGTGGAGCGCCATCCGTTGAAATGTCCGAAATGTGACCTGGTCACGTTCGATCACTTGCCGCAATGTCCGTCGTGTAACGCGTCCTTCCGGCTGAACCGCGCGCTGACTCGACGGCGACGTGACTCGAACCGACCGATCTATATACCGGCCGCCCGCCCGCCCGAGCCAGAAGATGTCGTCGAGCTGGCGGAACCGCCGGTCGATGGTATGCGCCTCGCGCCGGAGGCACCCATCCCGCCGACGGCGCGCGTGACAGCTCCCGCCGTCGGGGCAGCAACATTGCCGACGCCGGATGCTCCGGGCCTGACGCCGGAACCGCGATCAGCGACAGCTTCCCGGACCGCGCCGGAGCCGAAGCTACAGTCGGAGCCGGAGCCAGAGCCGGAGCTAGAGCTACAGCCGGAGCTACAGCCGGAGCCAGAGCCGGAGCTACGGTCAGAGCTACAGCCGGAGCCAGAGCCGGAACTTAGACTGGAACTGGATCCGAAACCAGAACTGGCGGAGACTACGCTGCCGGAGGTCGCCGCGCCGCCGGTCACGACCGCGACGCCCGACAACGATGCGATTAGCAAACGCCATCCGAGCCTTGGGCAGCTGGCTGCCGCCGAGCGGCGGCAAGCTTTGATTGCTTCATCGAGCGGGCGGGCGGAGGCTTCACGGCCAACGCCCTCGTCGCCGGCAGAGGATGCCTCGAGCAATGCGGATGCACATGCGAGCGACGCGCAGGCGCTCAAGCAACGGATGATGCGCGCCAGTCGAGCCAGACGGAAGCGGCGGCCGGACCTGATCGCCGAGACGATTGATCCGGTGCTGCCAGGATGGTACGAGCCAGGAATCGAGAGTTCCGTCGCGGAGCCCGTCACGACGGGCTCATCGTCGGATTGATGAAAAGCATGAGAAGGAGGGGTTCAGGTGTCACGGCACGGTTCTAACAGTGGAGCAGTCAATCCGACGCCACTCACGACAGCCGCCGCTGAGCAGGCTCCCGAGTCGACACAGCCGGCCGATGCCCTCTCGAGCTCCGAGCTCGAGGGCGGTCCACCTTTCGGCGACTGGCGCGAGCAACTTCGCGATCGGGTGAGGGAGATCCGTGCACGCAAGCTCGTCGACAAGCGCCCGCTCGACCGCCCTGCCGGTGGATTGAGCAACCCGGCAGACGCAGCGCGCAGTGAAAAGCTCCAGACGGCCCGCGATCACGCCGCGGCCATGACCGATGCTCCTACGCCAGACTCGCACGGCGAGCCGGCGGAGCCCGATGAACTTGCCAACCTCATGGATGCGCTCCTGAGTCCCCCCGAAGGGCTCGAGCCCTTGATCGGGTCCTCAACTCCGGCCCCAGAGCAAGACGATGCGGAGCCTGACGGATGGCCCGGTAGCACCTCGGTCGGTTCGCTCGACAACCTCCCGGTCGAGACGCCGGCGACTGTTGCCGCCGCGAACCTGACCGCGCTGGAGCCCGCCGAATCCGAGACGCAGGCGATCACCGAGGATGGCGTGGCCTTCGCCCCGGCCGACGAAGACGAGGCCACCGCGGATTCACCGTCTGCCGAATCGTCCCTCGGTTTCCCGGAGCTCGACGAGAGCGCGCCACCTCTCCAGGAAGCATCGGCGTCGCCACCCAGCGACGCTGTACCCCTGTTCCAGGATGACGCCCAGCTGATCGACAACAATCCTCTGAACGAGATCATCGAAGAGTCAACGGAAACACCCGATGTGGAGCCTCAGGAGGGCCGAAAAGCCCCACCACCACTTGACGGCTTCCGGACCGAGACTCCCGGTTGGGCGAAGCTAGAAAAGGCCGTCGAGGATAGCCCCTCGAACACGCAGCCGGCTCCTCCGCCCGATCTCGATGCGATACCCAACGACCTCTCGGAGGTCGACATACCGGCGTGGGCAATGCCGCGACAGCGCGACGATGAGGCAGCGGCTGCTTTTGCCGACAACGCCCCCGGACAGCTCAACGCCGACGCACTGCTCGCCGGCGATTCTCTGGAGGGCACTTCGACAGCACGCAAGATCGAGGAGCCGCCGAAGGTCGATGCGTCCGCAGACAAGAGTCCGCTGCCGCCGGTTGCCGCAGACCCTGCCAAGCCCAGTGGCCAGGTCGAATCGGATGGCTTGATCCAACGCGACATTCATATCATCGGCGAGTATTCTGCCGGAAGTCCGCCGATGCCTAGGCCGAGCTCCGACGGCGTCCTCTCTCAAACCATCCCGAGCGAGAGCAAGCAGGTTGCCGACCGGAATTCATCGACTGCAGCGGGCGTGGTGCCGCCGGCCGAGCCACCAGCTGTCAAGCCTGAGTCGGAGTCGACACCGCAACCAGACCTGCCGCCTCACCGGACTCCTTCGCGGACCGAATCGCAGCCCGACCCGCCGACCGGATCCTCCCCGCAGGAGCTCGCAGGAGCCGTGCCGGAACATGCGGAGCCCGAGGAAGAGGCTTCCCGCCGTGTCCCGGGCCTGTTCGATCCGGAAAAGCCCGCGTTCGTTGAACCGGCCACGCCGCACGAGGAAGAAGACTCGCCGATGGTGCTCGAGCCACAACCCGAAACGGACGCAGCGATGGAATGGGACCTTGAGGCACCTTCCGATCCCGACATGATCTTGGACGCGCAGCGTGATCCGATGGACCCCACGGCGCCGATGTCAGATCGAGTGTTCTCGGCGCTGGCCGACGCGCTGGTACTGACAACGATCGCTGTCTTGTTGATGCTCGGAGGAGCAAGCGCGGCGGGAACCGGTGCGTGGTCGTTCGTCCAAGCGGCACCGGTTCCGTTCATCGTTGTGTGGCTGATCTTCGGCCTTGGCTACGGGATCTTCTTTGTCGGTACCTGTGGCCAGACGCTTGGCAAGATGGCGATGCGGATTCGCGTCATCGGGTCCAACCGATTCCGCGTCGGGTACGGCAAGGCAACGCTACGGACACTGAGCTACGCGGCAGCAATGCTTCCTGCCGGGCTCGGGTTGGTCCTGGCACTCAAGGACGTTGAGCATCGGGCGCTACACGACCGGCTCAGCGGAACGCGGGTGGTCAAGGCATAGCCGGAACAGCAACGGGCGCAACAACGACGGCAAGCTGCCCTGCTTTGGCTAGTGGCGGAAATGGCGTGTGCCCGTGTGCACCAGTACCAAGCCCAGGCGATTGGCAGCGTCGATGACCTCATCGTCACGCTTCGAGCCACCTGGCTGAACGATCGCTGTAACACCCGCTTGCGCCAGCACCTCGACTCCGTCGGCAAACGGAAAGAAGGCGTCGGAGGCGGCCGCGGAGCGGGCCAGATCGTGCCCCGCCTCGGCCGCTTTCCATACGGCGAGCCGGCACGAATCCACGCGGCTCATCTGGCCCGCGCCGACCCCGAGCAGCTGTCCCGCACCACCGACCACGATGGCGTTGGACTTCACCCCCGGAATCAACCCCCAGAGGAAGCGCAGGTCCGAGTCTTGTTCTGCGGTGGGGTGCCGCTCACTGACCACATCCCAGCGATCGGCCGACAGCACATCATGCCCCTGTACGAGTAGGCCGCCGGAAACCTGGCGAATCTCGGGGAGGCGAGCGATATCCTCGGTCGGCTCCTGGGCTCGTAGTAGGCGTAGGTTGCCCTTCGAGTCGAGTATGCGCACCGCTTCCTCTTCGAACCCCGGCGCGATGACGACCTCGATGAAGGTCGTAGCGATCTCCGTGGCGGTGCCGGCGTCGACCTCGCAGTTGAGGGCGACGATGCCGCCAAAGGCCGAGGTCGGATCAGTGGCGCGGGCTCGACGATACGCCTCGGCCGGCGTGGCAGCGATCGCAGCGCCGCAGGGATTCGCGTGTTTGACAATCGTGACACCCGGTGACGACAACGACCAGACCAGTCGCCAGGCGGCGTCGGCATCCAGATAGTTGTTGAACGACAGTTCCTTGCCCTGGAGTTGTTCGGCGTCCAGTACTCCGGTCGGGATCTCGGTCGACTCGGCATAGATCGCTGCCTCTTGGTGCGGATTCTCGCCGTACCGGAGGTTCGCCCGACGCCGATATACGAGTGCCAACGATTCCGGATGTGTCGTCTGGCGGGGCGATGCTTCCAAGTCCACGCCGACCGCGTCGATGCCGCTCAGGTAGTTGCAAATCGCGGCTTCGTAGCTTGCCGTGTGCTCAACGGCCTTGCGGGCCCAGCCGAGCCGCTGCTGCAGGCCGATCTCCCCGGCGCCCACCGCGTCTAACACCAACTCGTAGTCCGATGGATCAACCACCACGACAACACCAGAGAAGTTCTTGTAGGCGGCCCGCAACAGACTGACTCCTCCGATGTCGGTCTGTTCCAGCGCATCGATGAGGCGGTGCCCGGGGGCCGCCACGGTGGCGGAGAACGGATAAAGGTTGACTGCAACGAGGTCGATCGAGCCGATGCTTGCGGCGGCGATCTCGTGCATCTGCGAGGCATCGTCTCGGCGCGCCAGAATGCCGGCGAACACTGCAGGATGTAGCGTCTTTACGCGCCCACCAAGCATCTCGCTCTGGCCGGTAACTTCCTCCAGCGACGTGACCGCCAACCCTGCTCCGACCAGATGGCGGGCGGTGCCCCCGGTTGAGATCAATCTCACACCACGGTGGATAAGGCCCGCGGCGAAGTCCGCCACACCGGTCTTGTCGTAGACAGACAGCAGCGCGGTTCTAACCTCTGTCACCAACGTCGCTCCAACATAGATCTCCTTCTCAGACCGAGCCTAGATGCCACGGGGGGTGAGCAAGCCGCTCACGGATGCTCTCGACGCTTCTGTCAGACCCATTCGATGCGACGAACCGTATCCTTTCCTAGAGCCGCCCGAAGCTTGGCCAGGATCTCCGACTCCAATTCCGCGAGGCTGCTGCGCCACCTAGGGTCGTCCACCTCGACAGTGAGCACGCCGTCTTCCAGCGACCGGGCCCCGGCGTGACGCGATGCCGCAGCGCCCGCCGCGCTGCTCCAGGCTGCCTGGACGATCTTCCAGCGCAGCTCCGCATCTTCGGTCCAGCCGGCTACCAGGCCGGGGAGGCCGGCACCGATCCGTTGAAAGCTCATGGGAGTAGCAACATGGCATCACCATAGGAATAGAACCGATAGCCGTGCTCGTTCGCAGCCGAGTAGGCGTCCAGCAGCCGAGCGCGGCCGACCAGCGCGGCAACCATCATCAGCGGGGTTGAACGCGGCAAGTGGAAGTTCGTGATCATCGCATCGACCACCCGGAAGCGGTACCCGGGGCGAACGTACAGATCGGCGGTTCCGGTACCCGGGACCACGATACCGTCCGTGTCCGCGGCATGCTCGAGGGTGCGTACGCTCGTTGTTCCAACCGCCACCACACGACGACGCTCGGCCCGCGCACGGTTGACCGCATCAGCGGCTTCGGCGGGAATCTCGTAGCCCTCGGAGGACATCACGTGATCGTCGATGCGGTCGGTGGTGATCGGTCGGAAAGTGCCGGCGCCGACACGCAGCGTTACGGACGCTACCTCTATACCCCGCTCTCGCAGCGCCACCATCAGCCCAGGCGTGAAGTGTAAGCCAGCCGTCGGGGCCGCTACGGCCCCCGGGACCGCAGCATAGACCGTTTGATATCGCTCCAGATCGAGCTGCCCTCGCGCCGCCGAGCCATCGGCATGAATGTAGGGAGGCAGTGGCATGCGGCCCAACCGGTTCATCAACACCTCCAAATCCGTGCCGGCAGGCGCCTCGATGGTACGCTCGCCGGCGGGGCCGGCGGCCACGACATCCAACGGCGTCCCATCCGACAGGCGGAGCGTGCTCCCGACGCGCACGCGCCGTGCCGGCCGCGCCAGGGCACGCCAACGAACCGAGCCGAGGCTCGCTGGCGCCAGCATGAGCAGCTCGACGCCGCCACCTGTCGCCCGCGTGGCATCGAGGCGCGCTGGCGCGACGCGTGCGTTGTTCACCACCAGCAGATCCCCGGGAGCGAGAATCTCGGGAAGCTCGTAGAAGCGCCTGTGCTCGAGCTCGCGGTTGCGGGGCCCCGCGTCGCCAAGCGATGCGTCCGAGACCGCCCCGGCGGCCCTGGCCGCTCTGAGAACCATTAGCCGACTATGGTCCCTGAGGTCGGCGGGCTGCTGGGCAATCCGCTCCGGTGGCAGCTCGTAGTCGAACTCGGCTACCTTCATGGCCTCACGTCGGGCTGCCGACGCGGCGGTGCTGCGCAGCTCGAGCGATGCTGCCCGCTACCAGAGCGGCGGCTGCCCGTCGTCGCCCGAGCGCTGCACGATACCGAAGTGTCGGTACGCTCTTGCTGTCGCAACTCGACCCCGGTGTGTGCGTTGCAGAAAGCCCAGTTGGATCAGGTACGGCTCGTATACATCCTCGATCGCCGACTTGTCCTCGCCGATCGATGCGGCGATGGTGCTCAGGCCCACCGGCCCGCCCGAGAAGTCGTTGATCACCGTCAGCAGCAGCCGGCGGTCAATCTCGTCGAACCCGATCTCGTCAACTTCGAGCCGCCCCAGCGCGTTGCGCGCCACGTCCTGATCGATTCGTTCATCGCCCTGAACCTGTGCGTAGTCCCGCACCCGGCGCAGCAATCGGTTGGCAACGCGCGGGGTACCCCGAGAGCGTCCCGCGATCTCGATCCCACCCTTCGGAGTCAGCTCGACGCCTAGAAGCTCTGCCGAGTTGGCGACGATCTGCGCCAGCTCCTCCTGGGAGTAGTAATCGAGCCGGAACACGATGCCGAACCGTCCACGCAGCGGTGAGGTCAGCAGCGCGGCCCGGGTGGTCGAACCAACGAGCGTGAACCGGGGCAGCGGCAGCTTCACCGAGCGGGCACTGGGACCTTCCCCGATGACAATGTCGATCTGGTAGTCCTCCATAGCCGGATAGAGCACTTCCTCGATTGCCGCCGACATGCGATGGATCTC
Source organism: Acidobacteriota bacterium (assembly GCA_036012155.1). Taxonomy (GTDB): domain Bacteria; phylum Acidobacteriota; class UBA890; order UBA890; family WLXD01; genus DASCOT01. The sequence continues at coordinate 3,120 of DASCOT010000138.1, read as the reverse complement.
GTCGATGAAGAGCAGCGCGTCATCTTCGAGGTTGGTCAGGATTGCCGCGAGGTCGCCGACCTTTTCTATTACCGGTCCTGAAGTCGATCGAAGGTCGACCTGCATCTCGTGAGCGATGATATTGGCGAGGGTAGTCTTGCCGAGGCCGGGTGGCCCGAACAGGAGGACGTGATCGAGCGGCTCGCCACGCTGCCTGGCGGCCGTGATGAAGACTCTCAGGTTCTCGACGATGCGAGCTTGGCCTACGTAACGATCGAGAGAGCGTGGGCGAAGCGCGACGTCATAGCGCTCCTCGTCGGAGAGCGAACCGGGCATCACCAGTCGTTCGCTCACTTCGCCAGCATCCTCAAGGTTTGCCGCAGCAGCGTCTCGAAGTCGTCGGCGGGGTCTTCGAGCCGCGTCAGAGCGGCCTCGGCGTCCCGCCGACGGTAGCCCAGATTGAGCAGCGCCGAGAGCACATCGTCGCGCACACCGGTGGCGGTGGTCTGGCGGGCCGCCGGCATCACCTCGAGTACCTTGTCCTTGAGTTCCAACGCCATGCGCTCGGCGGTCTTGCGACCGACCCCCGGAATGCTGGTGAGGCGAGCGATGTCGCTGTCGGCGATCGACGACACCAGCGTGTCGCTTTCCATTCCGGACAGAATCGTAACGGCGAGCTTGGGGCCGATTCCGGAGACGCTGATGAGGGACTGGAACAGGGCTTGCTCGGCGTTGGTCTGGAACCCAAAGAGGTCGATCGCATCGTCACGCACATAGGTATGGATGAGCAGGCTGACATCCTGATCCGTATCCGGCAGCTCATAGAAAGTCGACAACGGAACGGTGACCGCATAGCCGACGCCACCGACATCGATGATGATCCCTTCGGTAGCCTTGCGACGCAGCCGGCCGCGGAGTGACCCGATCATTCTTCGCTCAGCGACCCGCTGCCACGGCGTCGTCGACGCGACGTCGAACACCCCGACTATTGACGTGGCAGAGGGCGATCGCGAGCGCGTCGGAGGCATCTTGGGGCGGGACCTTGGGCAACCCCAGCAACATCTTGATCATCTGGCCGACCTGCGCCTTGTCGGCCTGTCCGTAGCCTACGACTGCCTTCTTGACCGCCCGGGCACTGTACTCGAACACCTCACAGCGATCGGCGGCGGCCAGCATGAGAACACCGCGCGCCTGGCCCAGGATAAGGGCCGAGCGTACGTTGTGGGCGCTGAAGACTTCCTCGATGGCTACCTCATCGGGTCGATGAAGCTCAACGATCGCCGTGAGCTCACTGTGCAGCAACCTGAGACGTTGAGGGAACGACAGGTCGGCCGGTACACGAATGACCCCGTGATCGATGACCCGGACACGCTGGCCGCGGGATTCAATGACTCCGTAGCCGGCGGCGCGGGAACCTGGGTCGATGCCGAGGATGCGGGCGCCATGCGGCTCGGACACGCCGGCCTCAGCCAGCCGCGATCTGCTCGACGACGGCTTCATCGAGATCGACGTTGGACCAGACGTTCTGTACGTCGTCGTGGTCATCCAGCACTTCCATCAGCTGCAAGCAGCGCTCGGCGTCGCGACCCTCGAGGGGGACGAGGTTCTGTGGCAGCATTGCCATCTCCTGCGTACCGCACGCGATCCCAGCGTCCTCGAGAGCTGTCAGGACGACGTGGAACTGGGTGGGCGGAGTCGTCACCTCGTACATGCCATCCAGGATGGCGACATCGTCGGCCCCGGCCTCGAGCGCCACTTCCAACAGAGCGTCCTCGTCGACGCCTGCCGCATCGACCAGGAAATAGCCGGCCTGCTTGAACATCCACGCCACGGTGTTGGGCTCGCCCAAGTTGCCGCCGCGCCTCTCGAAGAGCTTGCGAATCTCGGCTACGGTGCGACGACGATTATCGGTGGTAGTTTGCACAAGAACCGCGACGCCACCGGGACCGAATCCCTCATACGTCACTTCTTCGTAGGTAACACCGGGCAACTCGCCGGTACCGCGCTGAATGGCACGCTCGACGTTGGCCACCGGCATGTTTTCGCGCTTGGCGGCATCGATGGCTGAGCGCAGGCGCGGGTTGGCATCGACATCGCCACCGCCCATCTTGGCCGCGACGGTGATCTCTTTCACCAGGCGAGAGAAGACCTTGCCGCGGACGGAGTCGGTGGCCGCCTTCTTGCGCTTGATGGTGGCCCATTTGGAATGCCCGGACATGCGCTCGGCTGCTCCACCAATCGGGTCGAATGAACTGATGCTAACACGGTGTGTCGAGGCAATCGTGTGGCCGCCGGAGGCACTCCAACAGCAAGAAACCCCGGGCCGTCCAGACGGCCCGGGGCATCAAGAATAACTCGGCAACGACCTACTCTCCCACACAGTCACCCATGCAGTACCATCGGCGCTAGAGAGCTTAACTGCCGTGTTCGGAATGGGAACGGGTGTGACCTCTCCGCTAAAGTCACCGAGAAAATTCGAATAGACAAGGTAAGTTGCGCGTCTACGCTCTCATTCTCAAGAGGTCGCAGAGCGACCTCTGCCGACATTACTGTGTCGGAATGAGGCATGCCGAAATGAATCGGTCGAGCGTGTCTCACCACGCAGTGACATCCAGTGTGTTGATGCAGCGCACTCCTACATCGTCACTGACACATCTGCGCGCGGTGAATGATATGGCCAAGCCACACGGGCGATTAGTACCGCTCGGCTGAGTACATTGCTGTACTTACACCTGCGGCCTATCAACCTGATCGTCTCTCAGGGCCCTTCAGGGGGATTAACTCCCCGGGAGACCTCATCTTGGGGCAGGCTTCCCGCTTAGATGCTTTCAGCGGTTATCCCATCCGGAGATCGCTACTCAGCAGTGCTCCTGGCGGAACAACTGATACACGAGAGCTCCAGCCATCCCGGTCCTCTCGTACTAGGGATGGCATCCCTCAAGTCTCCTACGCCCACGGCGGATAAGGACCGAACTGTCTCACGACGTTCTAAACCCAGCTCGCGTACCGCTTTAATCGGCGAACAGCCGAACCCTTGGGACCTGCTTCAGCCCCAGGATGCGATGAGCCGACATCGAGGTGCCAAACCTCCCCGTCGATGTGAACTCTTGGGGGAGATAAGCCTGTTATCCCCGGCGTACC
>DASCOT010000137.1:0-9592 GCA_036012155.1 Acidobacteriota bacterium | reverse complement strand
CGCGCCTGCTCCACTTCGGCCTCCCGGAGCTTGCGTACGATCTGCTCGGCGCTGTGCCTCTTACTCGGCATTCTGACCTCCCTTCTTCGACCCAGATCGTGAGATTACATCTGGATCCGTTTTTGGGGGTCAGGTCAGGTGGACTGCGTTTGGGCATCGGTCGTCGACGACACGCTGGCGCCGGCGGGGCAGCACATCGTCGGCTGCTTCGTCCAGTACGTCCCTTATCGTCTACGGGATGGCACATGGGACGAGAACCGTGATCTGCTCGGTGACCGGGTAGTCTCTACAATCGGACAATACGCGCCCAACGTCCCGGAAGCGGTAGTGGCCCGACAGGTGATCACGCCACTCGACCTGGAGCGCACCTACGGACTTACCGAAGGCAACATCTTCCATGGCGATTTGAGTCTCGAACAACTGTTTTTCATGCGGCCGGTGCCGGGGTGGGCGCAGTACCGAACACCCGTGCAGAGTCTCTACCTCTGTGGCGCCGGCGCACATCCTGGCGGCGGCGTCACTGCGGCACCAGGCCACAACGCTGCCAAGCAGGTGCTTGGTGATCTACGCGGGAGGCGCGCGTGAGCAACAAGAATGTTGACATCGTCATCTTGGGGGCTGGAGTAATCGGCACTTCGATCGCTTTCCAGCTCGCCCAACGTGCCCCTGGTCGGGTCGTCGTGCTCGACCGCGACGTAGTAGCAACGGGTGGCAGCGGGCGGTCTTCCGCCCTCATCCGTATGCACTACAGCTTTCCCCCGGAGGTCGAGCTGGCGCTGAGAAGTCTCGAGATGTTCAAGAACTGGGAAGAGCTCGTCGAGCGGCCGAGACACTTCCGCCAGGTCGGTTTCGTACGACTCGTGCCAGAAGCCGAGGTAGATCGACTGCGAGCACAGGTCGACATGCAGCGCGGTCTCGGGGCCGAGGTCGAGCTCATCGGCGCCGATGAACTTTCCCGGATGGAGCCCGACTGGAAAGTCGATGACGTTGCCCTGGCCGCCTACGAGCCAGATTCCGGATACGGTGACGGCGCCGTGGTCGCCGGCGACTTCCTGTCACGCGCTCGGGAAATGGGCGTCGATTACCGGCCGCACACGGGCGCCACGGCACTCCATGTCTCCGGCGACCGGATCCGCGCCGTAGAGACTGATGACGGCACCATCGAGGCCCCGGTTGTGGTATCGGCGATCGGACCCTGGACGAGGCCGCTGCTGAGCACGCTGCGCCTGGACCTGCCGATCGAGCCTGAATACCACCAGGTGGCTGTCCTGCAGAATCCCCCGGGTATGAAATCGGAAGGTTGCGCCTGTATCGACTCCATAACGAGGACATACCTCCGATCCGACGCCGGTGATCTCACCTTGGTAGGAGATTTCTACGGCGACCGCGACGTCGATCCCAGCGACTTCCAGCAAAACCCTCCCGAAGAAGACCTAGCCGATCTGATCATGGGCGCCACCGGCCGCATTCCGGCGCTCGAGGAAGCCGGCATCCAACGCGCCGTCACGGGAATCTACGACGTGAGCCCCGATGCTCGGCCGATCCTCGGCGAGATTCCCGGGGTTTCCGGGTTGTACATCGCCGCGGGCTTCTCCGGGATGGGATTCAAGATCTCACCAGCGATAGGCGTCGTGATGTCCGAGCTGCTGCTCGATGGCAAGGCCTCGACGGTCGACATCAGCGCCTTCCGCCCCGAACGTTTCGCCGAGGGCAACCTGATCGAGGCCGAACACGAGTACGAAGACGAGTGACAGACGCCCTCGAGCTACGGACCTCGGGCGTTTCCGCAACCGCCGCTACCAGTCGAACGCGTACGTCATCTTGGCGGTCAGCGACCGATCGTGGAGTCCATCGAACACGCCTTCGTAAGCGCTCGTCTGTCGATAGACGAGGTAGAAGTCGTCGCCGGTGCGGTAGATGTACCGCAGCCGCGCGAACAGCGATACCTGGTCGCTGGAGCTACTGTACTGGGCGAGCGAGTCGATCAGTACTCGATCCGAGAAGTGCAGATTGGCGCGCACGCGGGCCAGATGCGTATCGAACGCGCCACCGGACAATCGCACGCGGTTGTAGCGGTATTCAGGCTGCAGGCCAAAGCGCGCGCTGAACCGGATCGAGGGCCCACCGCCGATCCCGAACCGCGTGCCATCGTAGAAGTCTCCGAGGTCGACACTCACGTTACCGCTGAGCCAACGGCGATCGGTCATGCGCAGGGTGACCCGTCCGTCGGTCCAGGCGTAACTGCCGATCGGGATGGTCACCTGATCGTCGATCTGGAAATCGAAATCCAGGCGCTCGAAGTTCCGGTGCACGCTCAAAGTGAGCCGTTCGCCGGAGTCGAGCTCGAAGCCCGTCTCGGCGGCGGCACGGCGAGAGACGAGGCGACCGGAGGTATCGGTGATGTGCTCGAGCGACCCTGTCAAAGAGGTCCGCCTCAGGAATGCCCACCCAGGCCGCGATGACCATCGCCCTTGATAGTTCTGGCGAATGATGTCGCGCCGCAGGATGAAGCCGAGGTCACTGTCGAAGTCCTCGTCGATGTAGGTCACGTCGGCCGAAGCCCCCAACTTATCGGTATCCCACCCAACGCTGAATTGGCCGGCCCACGGGTTGTCCTCGACATCGCTGTCGCTCATCCCGGCGACAAACCCGGAGACGAACAGATGGTCGAAGAACGTGAAGTCGACATCGGCCCCGAGGACGCGATTGAACTCGCCGTCGGCCCCCTGCACGTTGGTGAACAGCGCCCCGATGCTGGAGCGACCCATGACATCCTGTTTCCAACGCACCGCCGTGTAGTTCTGGCCGGCGCCAAACTGAGAGTCGTCGGTCTGCACGTTGAGCATGCCCACGTTCCCACTGCCGATCTTGCCGGTGAGCTTGCCGCCGAAGCGAATAGGAACGGGCTCGCCGCTCGGCCCCAGCCCCATTCGCCGCGAGAAGAACAACAGCGCCAACGGCGGCTGCCTGCCAAAGCCGCCGCCGCCGCCCTGGCCACGGCGCGATAGCGTGCCGAAGGTGAAGCTGTCGTTGGCCTCGAGGAAGAACTCGCGTTTCTCTGGAAAGAACAACGAGAAGCGGGTGAGGTTGACTCGCTGGTCGTCGACCTCCACCTGTGCAAAATCGGTGTTCGCGGTCAGGTTGGCCGTGAGGTTGGGGGTCAGCTGGACTTTGAAGACCTCAAGACCGAACTCGCTCGTTCCTTCTGACACCGGATCGTCTCGCTGCTTCAACCAATCGTATCCGCCGGTAACGAACGGCTTGAGACGAAATCGATCGGTGAGCTTCAGGTTCTCCAGTCCGGTCAGGTGGCCGGATTGCGAGATCGCCCGCCAGTCGTAGTCCCGGCCCGTGTTGTTCCAGTGGATCTCCTCGCGGTGACGGCCGATGCCGCGATCGAACTCCAAGCCCCAAACATGGGTGCCAGTTGGATACCTGAGAATAGCGAACGGGATCACCACCTCGGCCTCCCACCCTTCCTCCGTGAAAGCCGTGGCGATCTCCCAGGCCTCGTCCCAGTTGCTGTTCACCTGGCTTTCATCGGTGATCACCCAGTCGAACTTGGTGCCCAGGGGGTTGGCGGAAAACATGAAGCTGTTGCGGTGGTCATGGAAGGTATCGAGCACCATCGTGATGTGGTCGTCGTCAATCTTGAACGCATCGCGCTCTAGCGATGTCGCCACGATCGCTTCGGGGTTGTCGTCGTACAGCGTCCAGCCGAAGTAGAGGTTTTGGTCGTCGTAGAGAATCCGTACCTCGGTGCGCTGCGAAGGAGCCGCTCCAGCGACGGGATCCTTCTGCACGAAGTCGCTGATTACTTCAGCCGCTTCCCACACGGCGTCGTCGACGCGACCGTCGATGAGCGGCGCGGTGCTCGTACGCGTTGCCCGCGCCGTCTTGGTCGGCCGCGGCGCGGTCTGCGCAGAGACGGGCGACGCGACCAGCAAGCTGGCCAGAACGCCGACGTATGCGAGCGGCGACCAGGCGCCTGTCGGAAACAAGCTTCGTTGCAATCCGGACCCCCCAGTGACCATTCCCGTCAAGCTCAGCTGTCGCCTGGCCGTGTGCGTGCCGCCGAGGTAGTGAGCTCCTGATAGAGCCACCCGCCCACGAACAGGCTCACCCCCAACGCGACCAGGCTACCGATCCGCACCAGCGGCGCGGCGCCGGCAAGATCGTAGAGCAACACCTTCAGCCCCGAAACCGCGGATACCAGGAACGACGATCGGCCGAGCGTCGTGTCGTGCAATCGCAAGGCCACGATGAGTCCAGCTACGGCAATCATTCCCCAAACCAACGACGTCATGAAGCTCGTATCGACGAATCGTACGACGGCCGCCATCGCGGCGACGTGCGCCGCATAAACCAGGGGTCGGCGCATCCCCAGCACCCCCACGTCGTGCCGCAACACCCCGTAGCCGGCGTAGAGAACGATCGGATAAAGGAGGCGCAGCCAACCCTCCCCGGGAACCTGAGTCATGCTCACATCGCTCAACACGCGCAGGTAGTTGAGCGCGAACACCGCAAACACCGCCAGTTGCAACAGCTGCCCAGTGGGGCCGGAAACGATCCGTGAGCGACTCGCGAACGCATAAGCCAAAACAGCCCCGAGCCCGACCCAGGGCGCCAGCCTCCCGGGAAGCAACTCCAGGTAGCCTGCATGGAAGGTAACCAGCACCGCGTAGGCACCCACGAGCGCCCCGCTGGCCTCGGTGCTCCGGCGTGTCAGGCGGGTGGCGACGAGATGTGCGCCAAGCAATGCCAACACGCTGCCAAAGGCAATCCACGGGGCCCACGCCTCGAGGTAACGGTCGAGGATCGAATACTCGAGCACGTAGAAGATGAACAGCGCCGGCAGATGACCGTAGGCAGCCTCAGTCTGGGTCATCGGCGAGTCACGACGCACCGAATACACCACTGCGGTAACCGTGAAGATAAGCAACTGCAAGGCTTGGTATATCGCTGCCGTCGCCCAGTCGGGCTGGCCGGCATCGCGCCAGATCAGATCGAAGCCGACGATCGCCAGATACATCGCCACCAGGTAGGCAATACGCGAACCGACCCACAGGGCATGCAGGCAGAACAGGACGCTCCACGCACAGAAGTAGATCAGCAGATCCTGGAGATCAGGCCGCCAGGTGGGCAAAAGGAACGGCGTCGAATATGCGCCGACGACGGCGAACAATACATACATATCGGTGCTGAACACGTGGCCCAGCCAGAGGGAGGCGAGGCAGACGGCAGCAACCGCAGCGGTAGCGATCGGGGCACCTATCAAGCCGTGATAAACGTGCGCCCCGTACACGGTCAGAAACAAGATCACGACGCCGGCGCCGGGTAGCAACGCCGCGTAGCGCCGACGGCGACCGGCAAGGGCCAGACCGAGCGCGATCAGCGCCAGCCCGCTAAGCGCAGCCAGCCCCACTTGCCTTGCTGCGGTCAGCCATCCGGAGTCGATCGCCAGGCGGACCAAGTACATGGCGGCAAGCACCAACGCCGCCGCTCCACTGATGCCGAGCACTCCCGTCGCCATCGACAGCCCCGGCTCGGCGGATCGTGCTGGACCAATCGACGCTGCCGATGGAACGTCCGGCGGCGGGGCCTTGGCATCGCTACGCGGCGGCGCTGCCGCGGAAGCCGGCACCGCCCCCCTCTCCTCCGCTCTCGAGGAGCCGGCCGGCTCGTCCTGGTTGCGCTGCGCCTCCTCGAGACGCTGGAGGCGCTCCTCCAGACCGGCAAGCCGGCGCTCGAGGTCGGTCATTCGAAGCTCCCTTATGGCTCGCCGGAACGGCCCCTAACGTCCGTGGCTGACGTCCGATCGCGGCCTGATCCTATTCCCCCGGCCCCGGACCCTCAACCTGACGGCCCACTAGCGCGTGGCGTCGCATGCACGCCGCCAGCTTGTCTCGATGGACGCGAGCGTCGTCTCCAGATGCTCCGTGCGCTCAGGCAGGTAGGCGATGGGATCCGCGAGGCTGGCTTCATCGCCCAGAACCCCTTGCAGCGTGGTGTGCAGGCAAAGTGCCGCGTAGGTGCGCGCGTAGCCGCCTTCTTGCACCAGCGCCATGCGACCCTGACAACAGCGATCCGCCAGTGCCCGCGCCCGCGCTCCAAGGCCGTAGAAGCCCGACATGGTGACGCCCTGACGACCGTTGGGATCGAACTGGCTGGCATCCTGACCACAGGCCACAATCAACAACTCGGGAGCAAATTCCTCCACCGTCGGCACCACCAGTCGATCAAACGCCGCGCCATACGCGGCGTCGCCGGACCCAAGGGGCAACGGTACATTGAGGTTGGCTCCGAGCCCTGCGCCGCGGCCGGCCTCGTCAGTGGCGCCGGTCTGTGGGTGCGTGGCCCCCCACGAGCCGTGATCCATGTGCAGGGACACGGTGAGGACATCAGGGTCGGTATAGAAGCCCTCTTGGGTGCCGTTGCCGTGGTGAACATCCCAATCGATGACCGCGACGCGGCACAGCCCCTTGGCCTGAGCCGCCTTGATCGCCACGCCGATATTGTTGGCAAAGCAGTAGCCGTCGGCCATCGCCGGCTGAGCATGATGACCGGGCGGCCGAACCAGCGCGTAGGCCAACGTGCCCGGCGCGGTCCAGACGTGGTCCACGGCGGCGATCGCCTGCCCCGCGGCGGCGCGTACCGCGATCCAACTCCCCTTCCCGAAAACCGTGGTCGGCGTCACCCGATATGTCTCGTTGTCCATAGCCACCAACGTCTCGAGGTAACCGGACTCATGGAAACGCACTAGCTGGTCCAGCTCGGCAGGCGACGCCTCGTGCCAGTCCAATCGCTCTGCGATCGCTCCCTGTTGCAGCACCGAGACCATGTTCTGTACCCGAACCGAGTTCTCTGGGTGAAGCTCGGAGACAGCCAGGAGAGACGATGGGGCCGCCTCGAATGTCCCGCGACCGGTGTCATGGCCCAACACCAACGGACTGTAGTAGACGGCCAACCGGGGGCCCATGCGGCTTGCTCCCACTGTGCGGCCAAGCGCGGGGTCGCGCTTGACCACCTTCGGACCGGGCTCGAGAACGCCACCCCCATACTCGCCCCGTGAGCGACCGTTGAGCAAGAACCGCACGGACATCCTCGAGCACTTCCCGCCGCCGATGGTGGTCGCCTTCGGAGTGCGCCGCGGCTCGCTACCGGCTCGAGCGCATCCGCTCTCGCATGACCGCAGATGGCACACAGCTCCGCAGTGCGCGCTGTTGGCTCGCGCGCGACCCACGTGGTAGTAAACTCGGATCTCCCACTTCCGTACGGTCGGATTGCCGCCGCGCCTCGCCAAGGATCACCGACGATGCGAACTCTACGCCGCGCCCCCGCTCTTCTACTGGATCGGCCCTGTGGGCGGTGAGATCGGTGTGACTTCGGGAATCTCGCCGAGCCGGCGCGCTGACTCCATCACGCAGGCCGAGATTCGCGCCATGTTCATCGAGTGCGAGCGCGTCGGCGGCATCAACCTGGCGCAGGGTACTTGCGACACACCGACCCCCGAGCCGGTGGTGCAGGGGGTTCGTAACGCGCTGGAGCAGGGAATCAATACGTACACGCGCTACGACGGGCTCGAAGTGTTACGCCAGGCGGTGGCAGACAAGTTACGGACATACAACGGCATCGACGTCGACCCGGAGACCGACATCGTCGTCTCCTCTGGCTCGACCGGCGCCTTCTACGCAGTCTGCTTGTCGTTCCTGGACCCGGGAGACGAGGTCATTCTCTTCGAGCCGTACTACGGCTATCACGTCAACACCCTGGGCTCGGTGCAGGCGGTTCCAGTTGCCGTCAAGCTCGAGCCTCCGGATTGGAGCTTCGATCGCGCCGCCCTCGAAGCCGCCGTGTCACCGCGCACCAAGATGGTCCTGGTCAACACGCCGGGCAACCCCTCCGGAAAGGTGTTCTCTCGCGAGGAGCTCGAGTGGATCGCCGACCTGACCATACGCCACGACCTCCTGGTCGTCACCGACGAGATCTACGAGTACTTCCTCTACGGCGGTGCCGAGCACGTTAGCCCCGGATCGCTGCCCCAGATCCGCGATCGGACGATCACCATCTCCGGGTACTCGAAAACGTTCAGCATCACCGGCTGGCGCATCGGCTACACGGCCAGCGACCCGCGCTGGTCGAGGATCATTGGATACATGAACGATCTGGTCTACGTCTGTGCGCCGGCACCACTGCAGTTCGGGGTCGCCGCTGGAATCAACGGGCTCGATGAAACCTTCTTCACCGACTTGGCGGTCGAGTACGAGGCCAAGCGCGATCGGTTCTGTAGCGCGCTCGACCAGGCCGGACTCGCTCCGTACATTCCTCCCGGCGCCTACTACGTGCTTGCCGATGCCTCTCATCTGCCGGGCGAGAACGGCAAGGCGCGCGCCATGCACCTGCTCGACGCCACCGGCATTGCTTCCGTTCCCGGCGAAGCGTTCTTTCAGGGAAACGATGCCAAGAGGTACCTGCGCTTCTGCTTCGCCAAGGATGACGACGTGCTGACAGAGGCCTGCCAGCGGCTCGCCGACCTATCCTGAACACCCGGCAGCCGACTGGCTCCACATCATCGGAGACGCGCCAATGTCAACCGTCAAGTTGGGCATATTCGTTGCTCTCGGCCTGGTGACGATCACCTTCCTGGTCGTCTGGGTGACCGCGGCTCTTTACGCTCGCCGGACGCTGCCGGCGTCCGACCCGGCAGTTCAGAGGGGGTGGCCCAATCTCAAAGAGATCACCATCGGCGCCGTGGTCAACTTCTTCGACACCCTCGGCATCGGCTCCTTCGCGCCGACGACGGCAGCCTACAAGTTCTTTGACATGGTGCCGGATCGGATTATTCCGGGTACCCTCAACGTCGGCGGTAGCGTAGCCATCCCCGTGCAAGCGTCCATCTTCATGGCGATCATCCAGGTCGACGTGCGAACGCTGGTGCTGATGATCACGGCCGCCGTCGTCGGTGCCTGGCTCGGCGCCGGCGTGGTCGCTGGGCTGCCGAAGCGCAGAGTTCAGGTGGGTATGGGAATCGCCCTGCTGGTGGCAGCGACCCTGATGGTCATGGCGCAGTTCGGGTTGTTTCCCGCCGGCGGTGAGGCGCTGGGGCTGAGCGGCCCGTTGTTGGTGGCGGCGATCCTCGGCAACCTGATCCTCGGCGCCTTCATGACACTGGGAATCGGCATGTACGCCCCGTGCATGATCATGGTCAGCCTCATGGGAATGGACCCGCGAGCCACCTTTCCCATCATGATGGGCTCATGCGCCTTCCTCATGCCGGTGGCGGGCATGCGCTTCGTGCGCCGGAACAGCTATGCGCTGCGCCCGTCGCTCGGCCTGATGATCGGCGGTATTCCGGCGGTGCTGGTCGCCGCCTTCATCGTCGGCTCGCTACCGCTCACCGCCATCCGATGGCTGGTGGTAGTCGTGGTGACTTACGCCGCCATCGCGATGCTTCTGTCAGCGCGCGCCCCGACGCCAACCGAGAGCTAGCGCTGCATCGTGAACGTGAACTTCGCGGTGAGCGTGCGGTCGTCCAGGCGGTCGAACAACCCGCTGAACGCCGTCGATTGGCGATACACGAGATAGAAGTCGT
>DASCOT010000136.1:0-10645 GCA_036012155.1 Acidobacteriota bacterium | reverse complement strand
AGGGTTCGCGCCGCCGAGGCGTTGAAGGTCGAGATAGCGAACCGCACCCCGGCATCGCGCAACTTTCCCGGCGCGGCGAATGGAGCATCGTAGGGATCGTCGCCCCCAGGCACGGCCTGGGTCGGGCCGAGAATGACCGGTATGTCCTTGTCTGCCAGCATCCCGGCGACCTTCCAGGCGTCACGCCCTCCGGCGATGATGATCGATACGTCGCTGCGCTCGGCGAAATCTACCGCGTCGCCGATGCCGCGCTCCGTATTGACGGTGATCAGCATCGGCAACTCGCCGCCGGCCACTCGCGCGAGCGCCTCCAGCTTCAGGTTGCGGCGCGTCGGATCGTCGCCGACATCGGCTGCGGCGTATCGTCGGGCATCGGCGAGCAGCGACTCCAGATCGGCGACCGACTCGTCGTAGAGATCCTTCGCCTCTCTGTAGGTTCGGTTGATGGGTCTGCGAGTGGCGCGGTCGCGGCCTCGTGTCTGCACGGTGGGCCACTGTACGGCCATATACACGCCGTCGGTGATCAACATCTCTTCCACCGTCCAACCGTCGAGATGAATCAACGAGCCTTGCCCGGCGATGCCGGGCCCGTCTGGTGCCGCCACCGCATGGGTCAGCCCGTTCGAGCGGCTGACCGGCAGAATCTCGCTGGCGGGATGCACGGCCGTTGCTCCGCGTAGCTGGGGGTTGTTCTTGCCCAACTCGCGGAAGTCGGAGGTGACTGCCACGGCGCCTATCTCGGTGAGCCCCAGGCGCGTCACCGCGTCGAAAAAGCCGGGAAATACGTGCAGTCCGCTGGCATCTATTACCTGAGCGCCCGCAGGGATCCCGGTCTCGGGTCCACCGACGGCGACGATGTGGCCGTTGCGAATCACCACGGTGCCGTCATCGATGGCGCGCTCGTCCACCATCGTGTGGACGCGGCCGCCGCGGATCACCAGGGCCTGCTCCTGGGCGGCGCCTGCCGCTCTCACCAGCACCAGGGCTGTCACGAGCACTAGGGCTACCACGGTCACTGTGAGGACGAATCTCATCGCGCTTGTCTTCATCGCCGGGAATCCTCCGGGAGACTTGCTTTGCTACTGGATCTTGGCCGTGGCGCGCGGGCCGGCCGCCCGCGCGGCTCCTCCTCACCACGGGTGACCATCTGGCGCTGCAGTAGCATGTCCCTTTCCTCGGCCAGTGCGGCCCGCTGCTCGATGTCGTGCTGACGATCGAAATACACCTGACCGTCGACGATGGTCTGCTCCACGACCGCATAGTTGCTCAGCGGGTCGTCGCTGTAGATCACCAGGTCGGCATCCTTGCCGACCTCGAGCGAGCCGACCCGGTCATCGATGCCGAGCTGGATCGCCGGATTGAGGGTTATTAATCGAATTGCCTCGTCACGGGTGTTGCCACCCCACTTGATCGTCTTGGCAGCCTCCAGGTTGAGATGCCGCATCTCTTCATCGGAATCGGAATTGATCGACACCACCACGCCACGGTCGGTCATCAGGGCGGCGTTGTGCGGGATCGCCTCGTAGGCCTCGACCTTGTATGCCCACCAGTCGGAGAACGTCGAGGCGCCGGCACCGTGCTCGGCAATCTCGTCGGCTACCCGGTAGCCTTCCAGCACGTGCTGCAGGGTCGCGATGCGAAACCCGAAGTCCTCAGCCGTCCGTAGCAGCTGCAGGATCTCGTCGGCGCGGTATGAATGGGCGTGTACCAGCCGCGTGCCCTCCAGGATCTCGACCAGCGGCTCCAGTTTGAGGTCACGACGGGGAGGAATCAGGCCCTCGTCGCCGGCCGCCAGCGCCTGCTCGTAGAGGCGGCCTTCGGCCTGGTACGCCTGAGCATCGAGAAACGCCTGGCGAATGACGTCCTGCACGCCCATGCGCGAGTTGGGATATCGATCCGGCTCGCGATCGCGCTTGGTGTTCTCTCCGAGAGCGAACTTGATGCCTTCCGGTGCGCCTTCGAGCATCAGCCCTTGTGCGTTGGCTCCCCAGCGCAGCTTGACGACGGCATTCTGGCCGCCGATCGGGTTGGCCGAGCCGTGCAGGATGTTGGCGGTGGTAACGCCGCCGCCCAGCGCTCGGTATATCGACATTTGGTCAGGGTTGAGCACGTCGCGGATTCCGACCATCGCCGAGACCGACACGCTACCTTCGTTGATCGATTCGGCGGCGACGTGCGAGTGGACGTCGATGATGCCGGGGGTCACCCACTTGCCGGTGGCGTCGATCATGTGGGCGCCGTCGGGAACGTCGATGCTCCTGCCGATCGCCGCGATGCGTCCGTTGCGGATGAGCACAGAAGCGTTCTCGAGGGTGCCGGCCGTGCTTACCGTCATCACGGTGGCGTTGCGCACCACGGTAGCGGCGTGCTCGCTCACTGGCCCTGTGTTGCGCACCATCGGTACGGGCTCGTAGGCCTCGTTAGCAGCTGTGGCCTCCCCGGCATCGGCGACTGAGTCGCTATTCGGGCTGCTGTCGAACCGCCGACCATCGACGATGACTGTGCGGATGTGGGTGCCGGCGTCGAACAGATCGCCATCTGCGAGAGCGATGTTGGCGATCTTGCCGACCTCGATGCTGCCCAGCCGGTCGTCGACAGAGAAGATCTCGGCTGCGCCCAAGGTCAGGGCCCGCAAGGCCGCGGCCTTTGACAATCCGGCGCGTACCGCGAGCCGAGCATTGTCGAGTAACTCGTCGGGACGGCTGATGTCGCCGGAGTAGAAAGCGAAACGCACACCCGCCGCCTCGAGCGCTGCCGGCACGGTCGGGGCACGGTCCCGATAGCGCAGCACCTGGAGAGACTCCTCGGTCTGAGGATCGCCGTCGGGGTCGAACGTCGGCCAATCGAGGTTCACCAGCACCGCCACGTCGGCGGCTGCCAGAGTTTCTGCCACCGCCCAGGCCTGGTGGCCACCGTAGAGGATCGGCCGCACCCCGACGGTGCGTGCGATTCGCAGCGTGCGTTCAATCTCACGTGCCCAATCGGCAGGTAGCAACACCGGCCAGTCATCGTGCACCGCGGCGCGCAACGGCTCGAGCGTGCGGTCGTACGAGGGCCGTTCCGTACCTGCTGGCGAGGACTCGTAAATCGACCAGGCCTGCTCATAGTGCTGGGCGTCGAGCAGTACCTGCTTCACGTAGGCGATGATGCCCATGATCGAGCCCGGATAGCCCTCGAAGGTGCGACCTTTATTGAAGCTCACCGGTAGCGCCACCGGAGTGGCCACGACCATGTCGTTGGGGCGCTCTCCGGCCAGGTTGATGATCGACGCTTGCCCCGGAAACAGGCCACGCTCCGGTGCCGACACGACGGTGGTGAAACCGGCGGCTCGCCAGGCGGCGATGCGCTCGCTGGCGGGCTCCAGATGGTCAGCGGCGCTGACCCAGGTGAACGTTGCAGGGCGATCTTCAGGACCCCGGGCATAGTCGTCGTCTTGGTCTCCCCGGCCACCGTCACCACGGCGGCCCTCCGACTGATCACGCAGCTCTGCAGGCAGCCCGACGGTGGATAGTGTGTCGATGAGGCCCGGGTAGGCGGTCAAGCCGGTACCGTCGATGCGCCAGGTCCCGACCGGTGCCGTGACCTCGGCGCCGGCGTCCGCGATCAAGCCGCTTTGAACGACGATGGTGCCCCGTTCGATGACCGAGCCATCACCCACCACGATGCGCACGTCGGTTATCGCGTAGTGGGGTGGCGGAGCCTGGGCGCCCGCACTGTGGGCGAGAACGACAGTGCTGACGGCGAGCGTCACGGCCAGGCGCCGAATGGGCCTGTTGAGCATGGAGAGACTCCCGAAAGATCGAGGTGAGGAAAGGGCCCATAGATTATGTTGTGGTCTGGCTCCGATCCACGGAATGCCGCATGTGTGCAAGATCTCCTCTTTGGCGCGTCTGAGGTTTGAAGGGGCTGGGGACACCAGGGCGGCGGGACAATGGGAGACTAGTTGTCGCGGTCGTGCCCCTGATGAACCGTCGCGCCGCAGGCCTCGTGCCCATGGGGCAGTCGACCGAACCAGAGAGGACACCGTGAAGACACCGGAAGACTCGAGCCACGCCAACAGGCGGTGCGTCGCCGCGATCGGACTGATTCTCACTATCGCTACTGCAGCGCCGAGTGCGGCTCAGCAGCACGAAGCCACCAGCCTGACGGTCTACCCGCAGGGCCTGGCGCTGGTGCGCGCCGAGCTCGACCGATCACTAGCCGCGGGGACCCACGCCGTGCGCATTGACGGTCTGCCTACCAGCGTCGAACAAGCGAGCCTCATCGTGCTCAACCCCGGAACTGTCTTGCAGGGTGTGCGCGGGTACCGAACATACGAGGGCGGGGGCAACGTCGGTGCTTCGTTGGTGGTCGATATCGAGATCGCGGAGCGCGTCGAGACCCTGCGTATCGCCTACCTGGCCGGGGGTGTCGACTGGTCGGCCTCGTACACCATGCAGGTTGCGCCCGACGACGAGTCAGCTCGCATCGATGGCTACGCCAGCGTCAGCAATGGCTCGGGAGCGCGTTTCGCCGATGCCGAGCTGCAGCTGCTGGCTGGCGATGTCAACATCAGCTCGCCGCGCCGAGCGGTCTTTCGGGCAATGGATGCCGTCGCTGCCGAGGCGGTCTCCGCCCCGCAGGAGATGCTGGAGGAGGCCTTCAGCGGGTACCACGTCTATACGGCCTCCGAGGCGTTGACGCTCGAGCCCGGAGAGTTACGCCGCATCCGTCTGCTGGGCGGCGATGGTATCTCGGTGCAGAAAGAGTACGTGTCGACCGGCGGCGTCGGCTCACGCCAGCGGCAGGCGGAGCCGCAGCCGGTGCCCGTGACGGTTCGCTACCGTGTCGCGCGACCGATGGAGGCCGAGCTCGGCGCCGTTCCGCTGCCCGCCGGCACCGTGCGCATCTACAAGCCCGATGACGGTGGCCGCTTGCAACTGCTCGGTATGTCTCGGGTCGCCAATACCCCGGCCGGCCAAACGCTCCTGTTGCCAGTGGGTCGGGCGTTCGATATCACCGCGGTTCGATCGCAGACCGGATTCCGCCGGATAGACAACAACGAGCGCGAGTCCGACTGGAGCTTGAAGCTGAGCAACGCCTCCGATGAGGAAGTCACCGTGCAGGTCGTCGAGCGGATCGGTGGTGACTGGCGAATTCTCAGCTCCAGCCACGATCCGCAGATCACATCGACGGCGTCGGTGCGCTTCGACGTGACCGTGCCAGCCGCCGGCGAGGCGGAGCTGCTGTACAGCGTGTCCGTCCGCAACTAGTGTCCTGACTCAAGGCACTTCCACCACGGCCTGCTAGCCGGCGTGATCACCCGCGTGACGCGAGCCGGGGCCACATCGGCCAGCACGGCTGTCGCTTGACAGCAGCGGCGTGCGCACGAGAATGAGCGGGCGACGGTTCGCTACTGCACAGCGGATCGCTACCGCCGGCTTGTCTGCCCACGCCACCAGGGGGTCTCGTGGATTCCGCTTTCCGCCACCGTTTGACGCCAACCCGGCTCGTGCTGTTGCTGGTCGGCGCCGCTGTCCTCAGCGGCTCGACTGCGGGTGCGCAGCGCCCGTCGCCCGAGTTGCTCAAGGAGCAGGTGCGCGAGATCGTCGGATCGATGCGCAAGCAGTCACAGGTAATCGTCGACTCGATCTTCTCGTTCGCGGAGCTCGGGTTTCAGGAGCACGAGACAGCCAAGTTGGTTACCGGCCTGCTGCGCGACGAGGGCTTCGAGATAGAAACGGGCTGTGCCGGCATGCCGACCTGCTATGTCGCCAGCTGGGGGCACGGGAAGCCGGTGATCGGTCTCATGGGCGACATCGACGGGTTGCCGGAGACCTCGCAGCGGCCCGGAGTCTCCTACCATGACCCGTTGATCGAGGGCGGCCCGGGTCACGGCGAGGGACACAACAGCGCTGCCGCCGTGGACGTGGTGGCGGCAGTGGCCATCAAGCGGGTGATGGATGCGCACGGGCTCGAAGGCACCATCAAGGTGATTCCCGGTGTGGCCGAAGAGCTGGTAGCGTCGCGTACGTACATGGTGAACGACGGGCTGTTCGAGGGGATGGACGTGATGATCTCCCCACACATTGCCAGCACGCTCGCCGTCGGCTACGGCGCCTGGGGCTCCGGCATGGTGTCGACACAGTTCACCTTCCACGGTACTTCGGCGCACGGTGCGGGCTCTCCATGGGCGGGGCGTAGCGCTCTCGACGCGGTGGAGCTGATGAACGTCGGCTGGAACTTCCGCCGCGAGCATCTGCGTCTGCACCAGCGGTCGCATTACATGATTCCGCATGGCGGGAACCAACCGAACGTGGTGCCGTCGGAGGCCAGCGTTTGGTACTACTTTCGCGAGCTCGACTACGACCGCATCAAGGCGCTGCACGAGCTCGGCCAAACGATGGCGGAAGCTGCCGCCATGATGACCGGCACGACGGTAACCGAGCGCGTGCTGGGTGCTGCGTGGCCGCCAAACGACAGTAAGCCGCTCGCCGAGCTGATGCACGGCAACATCCTGGAGGTCGGACTGCCGGAGTGGTCTGAGGCCGACCAGACTCTGGCCCGTGCCGTGCAGCGCGAGCTGGGGGTATTCGGTGAGAGTGATTTCTTTGGCCAGGTCGCCGATGGACTGCCGCTGGAGATCCTCGGCGATGAGCCGATTGCCTTCGAGCAGGGGATGGGTGGAGGCTCGGACGATATCGCCGAGGTCTCCTGGAACGTCCCGACCGTGCGCTTGTGGTACCCGGGAAACATCCCGGGAGCGATCGCGCACCACTGGTCATCCTCCATCTCCATGGCGACACCGATCGCCCACGCCGGTGCCAACTATGCGGCGCGGGTTGTCGCCATGACGGCCATCGACTTGCTTGCCGATCCCGTCAAGGTACAAGAGGCGTGGACCTACTTTCGCGAGGTCACCACCAAGGACTACCAGTGGCGGTCCCTCATACCCGAAGGCACGCCACCGCCCATCGACATGAACGCCGACAAGATGGATCGGTATCGTTCGCAGCTCCAAGCGTTGCGCTACGATCCGACCCGGTTCGACACCTATCTCGAGCAGCTGGGGATCGAATACCCGACGGTTCGAGACCCCCAGCCTGACCACTAGACGTTGCTGATACGGAGGAAATCCATGCGCGGTATCCACTCTCCTCGTTTACCTCGGTGCCTCGCTGCCGCCGTCGGCGTGCTGTTGATCGGCTTCTCGGGTGCTGATGTCTGGTCGGCGCAGCAGCCGTCCGCCGGTGCCATGAAGGAACAGGCGCGGGAGATCGTCGGTTCCATGCGCAAGCAATCGCAGGTCATGGTCGACTCGATCTTCTCGTTCAGCGAGCTCGGCTTCCAGGAGCACCAGACCGCCGCATACATCACAGGCACGCTGCGTGAAGAGGGGTTCGATATCCAGATGGGCTGCGCCGGCATGCCGACCTGCTATGTCGCCAGCTGGGGTGAGGGCAAGCCGGTGATCGGCATCATGGGCGATATCGACGGGCTGCCCGAGACCTCACAGAAGCCCGGCGTCGCGTACCACGATCCGCTGATCGAGGGTGGCCCGGGACATGGAGAGGGCCACAACAGTGCCGGTGCGGTGGACACGATCGCCGCGATCGCCATCAAACGGGTGATGGAGGCTCAGGGGCTTCGAGGCACCATCAAGGTTATCCCCGGGGTGGCCGAGGAGCTGGTGGCGTCGCGTACCTACATGGTCAACGACGGGCTGTTCGCCGACATGGACATCATGTTGTCGACCCATATCAGCGACAACATGAGCACCGCGTGGGGCATCTCCGGCTCCGGGTTGGTGTCGACGCAGTTCACCTTCCACGGTACCTCGGCGCACGGTGCGGGCTCACCATGGGCGGGTCGCAGCGCGCTCGACGCGGTCGAGCTGATGAACGTCGGCTGGAACTTCCGGCGCGAGCACCTACGCCTGCACCAGCGGTCGCACTACATGATTCCGCACGGTGGCAACCAGCCCAACGTGGTGCCGTCGGAGGCGAGCGTTTGGTACTACTTCCGCGAGCTCGACTACGACCGCATCAGGGAGCTGCACGAGCTCGGCGAGACGATGGCCGAGGCCGCCAGCATGATGACCGGAACGGAGGTCAGCGAGCGCGTCTTCGGAGCGGCGTGGCCCATGAACATGAGCAAGCCGCTTGCCGAGCTCATGCACGCCAACATCCTCGAGGTCGGACTCCCCGAATGGAGTGAGGCCGACCAGCGGCTCGCCCACGCGTTGCAGCGCGAGCTCGAACGCGAAGAGATCGAGGGGCTGCCGACCGAGCTGAGCGACACCGAGCTGCAGGAATCGGATCAGGGAATGGGCGGTGGCTCGGACGACATCGCCGAGGTGTCGTGGAATCTGCCGACCATTCGGTTGCGCTACCCGGGTAACATTCCCGGGAGAACCGGGCACCATTGGTCGTCGGGCATCGCCATGGCGACACCGATCGCCCACAAGGGCGCCAACTACGCTTCGCGGGTGATCGCGATGACGGCGATCGATCTGCTGGCCAATCCTGAGAAGGTCGAAGAAGCGTGGGAGTACCATCGCGAGGTCACCACCAAGGATCGCCAGTGGGCGTCGCTCATTCCGGAGGGAACCGACCCGCCGATCTTCCTCAACGCCGAGAAGATGGAGCGCTATCGTTCGCGACTCGACGAGCTACGCTACGACCCGACGCGCTTTGACACTTACCTCGAGCAGCTCGGCATCGACTACCCGACAGTGCGTGAAGCCGAGGAGCGCGAATGAGCGTCGACCTGCGGAACCGGAGCTTCGTCAAGCTGCTCGACTTCAGCCCCGAGGAGATCGGCTATCTGCTCGAGCTGTCGGCCGAGCTCAAGGCGGCGAAGCAGGCCGGTGCCGAGCGACCTGCACTGGTTGGCAAGAACATCGCGCTGATCTTCGAGAAATCCTCGACGCGCACCCGATGTGCCTTCGAGGTGGCGGCGTACGACCAGGGCGCCCACACTACCTACCTCGGACCGAGCGGCTCGCAGATCGGCCACAAGGAGACGATGAAGGACACCGCCCGGGTGCTCGGCCGAATGTACGACGGCATCGAGTATCGGGGCTTTGCGCAGACGACCTGCGAGCAGCTCGCTGAGCACGCTGGCGTGCCGGTGTGGAACGGGCTGACCGACGAGTTCCACCCCACCCAGATGCTCGGTGACGTGCTCACCATGACCGAGCACAGCGACAAGCCCCGCAACGAGATCGCCTACTGCTACCTGGGCGATGCGCGCAACAACATGGGCAACTCGCTGCTCGTGGTCGGCGCCAAGCTGGGCATGGACGTGCGCATCGTGGCGCCGGAGAGCCTGTGGCCCGAGCTGGGGCTGCGGTCCACCTGCGAGACGATCGCCTCGGAGACCGGCGCGCGGATCACCCTTACCGACAGCGTTGCCGACGGCGTAGCGGGGGTCGACTTCGTCCACACCGACGTCTGGGTGTCGATGGGAGAGCCGGACGAAGTTTGGCAGCAGCGCATCGAGCTGCTGCGACCCTACCAGGTGAACAACGAGGCGATGCAGCTAACGGGCAACCCGGGCGCTCGCTTCATGCACTGCTTGCCGGCGTTCCATAATCGCGACACTACGGCGGGCGAGGAGGTCTTTCAGAAGTTCGGTCTCGACGGCATCGAGGTTACCGACGAGGTCTTCGAGTCGCCGGCCGCGATCGTCTTCGAGCAGGCCGAGAACCGCATGCACACCATCAAGGCGGTGATGGTGGCGACGTTGGCTGGCTAGTCGTCCCGCCGGCTACACGCATGCCGGTGGTTGACGGGTAGACAGTCAAACGAACACACCCTGCTACACGTCGAGAGTCCGCAGCGGTCGAACCCTACACAGCGATCGTGGGCGCGGTGGAATCCGCTAGGCTACTTTCATGAGTGAGATGGCCGCGCCGACGCCGAATCGTCGGCCGGGGGTCGACGATGTTCTCGAGACCGAGAGGCTGCTGCTACGGCACCTGTGAGGCCATCACCTAAGGGTTTGCTGGCGGTTGCCTGTCAGGCGACACGGCTGATCTCGACGGTTACGGTCAGGCCATCGATGCTGTGCTCCTTGGTGATCTCCGGAGTGGCGATTCCATCGGTGGAGATCTTGCTGAGCGTCTCGCCTTCGACGATGTCGAGATTCGCTTCCACGGCGGCGACGATTTCCGGCGCTGCATCCTGAAACCCCACATTGATCCGCGCTTCGACGGGAAGATCGAGCTCCTTGCGCATGCGCTGGATGCGGTTTACCAGATCGCGTGCCATGCCCTCCGCCCGCAGGTCGTCGTCGATGTGCGGATCGAGCGCCACCACGAGGTGGCCCTGGGCGGCGACCAGTGAGCCCTCCTCGGTGGGCTGCATGCGGACCTGCACGTCATCGGAGCAAAGCTCCACCCCTGCCACCTGAACTGTCTCCCCGAAGGCCAACGCTCGGGCGGTGTCCGGGTCGAGGTCGCGCAGCGCTGCAGCCACCTCTTTGGCCTGCGCGCCGAGTCTTGGCCCCAGCGCGAGCATGTTGGGTACAACCTCGGGGCTCGCCACCTGGGTCGGGTCTTCGATGACCTCGAGCTGCTTGATGTTGAGCTCGTCGAGGATCACTTCGCGGCTCGTCTGCAGCCACTCTGCCTCGTGGTGGCTGGTGGTGCCGACGCGGATGG
>DASCOT010000135.1:0-14167 GCA_036012155.1 Acidobacteriota bacterium | reverse complement strand
GATCTCCGCCTCCCTGAGCTTGGCGATGATCTGCTCTACTGTGTATCGTTTCCGGGCCATTTCTCCCCCTTCCCGAGCCTTCCTGAGAGCCTCAAATCCTAACTCTCAAACTGGCCCGATTATTGGGGGCAGGTCACTAGACCGATCGCTGATCGGGCACCTGGCCGATCCATCCGGGGGGTTGCTCCTCGGGTCGCACCCTCAACCTGTCACGAATTGATTCCCCGTGACCGGCCCCTGGGCGGCGACCCGAGGCCTACCCTCGCTGGTCAACTCGCACCGGAGGATCGCGATATCGACCATAATGAGGGCAGAGTATGCATTCCTCGGCGGGCGACCCGCGTTGGCAGAGCCGTATGAGTTGAAGGACCTCACCACGCCACTCCTGGCGGACGCTTGCGTGCGCCTGGGATTCCCCGTTCTGACTGCACCGCCAGGTATCAGCCCTCTGGCACGCGGCAGCAAGGCGACCGGACGCGTGCTGCCGGCACGCCACGCCGGCAGCGTCGACGTCTTCCTGGAAGCGCTCGACGACTGCCAGCCCGGCGACATTCTGGTCATCGACAACGATGGCCGCCTCGACGAGGGCTGCATCGGTGATCTGGTGGTCATCGAGGCGGCTGCCGCAGGCGCCGCAGGCGTGGTGGTGTGGGGCGCTCACCGTGACAGCGCCGAGCTGCTGCTCTTGAGCATCCCGGTATGGAGCTATGGCCATTGTCCGAACGGGCCACTGACGCTGCGCCCGCAGCACGAGGCGGCCTTGAAGAGTGCGCGGATGGGCACCGAGGTGGTCGATTCGCAGCACATCGCCTTCGACGACGACGACGGCGTGATCTTTCTGTCGGGCACCGAGTTGGCTGCCGTGGCCGACAAAGCCCGCGAGATTGCAGCTACAGAGCGACAGCAGGCCGAGGCGGTCTCGGCCGGCACGACGCTGCGCCAGCAACTGCGCTTCGCCGAGTACTTGGAACGACGCGCGAGGGATCCCGACTTCAGCTTCCGCCAACATCTGCGCAAGATCGGCGGTGCAATCGAGGCCTAGGTTAAAGCTCCGGCTTCGACGCTTCCCGGGAGCGCCCGGCCGACAGCACCAGGTAGAGCCCGGCCAGCACCAGGACAGCGCCACCGGCTTCCACGGTTCCCAGCCCCTCTCCCAGCACGAACCAGCCGAGTAACAGGGCAATGACCGGGGCCGCCAGCAGCACCGACAGCACCTTGGCGGTCTCCAGGTAGCGCAGCAGCCAGTACATGGCGTAGAACGACACCACCGAGCCGACGACCACCAACCAGGCCATCGCGCCGATCGTCGCCGGCGTCCAGCGAAACTGCGCTTGCCCCTCCAGGACGAAGCTGGCACCCAGCAAAGCTACGGCGCCGATGCCCATCTGCACCATGGCGATGAACTGCGGATCGAGGCGACCGCCGAAGCTGCGCACGGTGACCGCGGCATTGGCGTAACAGATCACCGAGACGGCGAGCGCCAGCAAGGCCCAACCCACCGTCTCGCCGCCGCCGTCGATCTGGCTATAGGAGATCACCCCCACACCAACGATGCCGACGAGCAAGCCGAGGGCTTTAGCCGGCGAGATCGGGTCGCCGAGACGCACACGGCCGAAGATCAATCCCACCGCCGGCAATGAGGAGTAGAAGATCGCCGTCACTCCAGAGGGCACGTGCTGCTGACCCCAGTACTGCATGCCCTGGCCGATGGCGAACACCTGGAAACCGGAGGTCAACAGGAGGCGCCATTCAAGCGGGCTGGGATCGGTAGCGCAGAACGGCGGCACCGGCGCGCCAATGCGACGGCGACGACGTGCGCGGACCCACAGCAGGGCAGCCAGCAGCGGCACGGCAAGCAGGAAACGCAGGCCGGCGAAGATGAACGGTGGCATCCCTTGGAGACCGATACGGATCACCAACCAGGAGCTACCCCAGAGTAGGGCCAGCAGGACCCAGACGGTGGCGAGCCTACGCTCGCTTGGTGGCTGGGGAAGAGGGTTCTCGGACATCGGCACAGGATAGCCGCTGGTCGAACCGCCGTCTGACCGCACCGCCGAGCCGGGCTGGGTCGCCTGCCGTGCTGCTCGATATCGATAGCGGCTATGGGCGCCGGGCCGTCAGAACCAGGTACAGGCCACCCAGCACGAGCGTCGCACCGGCCGCCTCGAGGCTGCCCAGCCCCTCGCCGAGCCAGGCCCAGCCCAACACCAGCGCGATCACCGGATCGGCGAGCAGCACCGATAACACCTTGGCGGTCTCCAGGTAGCGCAACAGCCAGTACAGCAGGTAGAAGGCCAACGCCGAGCCCGCGATCACTAGCCAGGCCATCACCGCGATGGATGCCGGAGTCCAGCGGACCGTGGCCTCGCCCTCGAGAGCGAAGCTGGCTCCCAGCAACGCCACGGCGCCAAGACTCATCTGCACCATGGTGATGAAGAGCGGGTCGAGACGCGCGCCGAGTGTACGTACGGTGACCGAGGCATTGGCATAGCACAGCACCGAGACGGCAAAGGCCAACATCCCCTGCCCCACCATCGCCCCGCCAGTGTCGATCTGACCGTACGAGATCAACGCAACCCCGCCGATGCCGGCGAGCAAACCGAAGGCTCGTTGCGGTGTGATCGGCTCGCCGACGCGCAACCGCGCGAAGATCATTCCCACTGCCGGCACGGTGGAGTAGACGATCGCCACCAGGCCCGACGCCACGAACTGCTGGCCCCAGAACTGCAGGCCATAGCCGAGCGCAAAGACCTGGACTCCGGCGGCGAGCATGCCGCGCCATTCCGCGGGAGTGGGATCGAGGGCGCCGAAGGGCGTCTCGATCGCCCCGCTGCGTCGCCGTCGTCGGATGCGGAACCAGAGCAGCACGGCCACCAGGACCGCTGCAAGAGCGAAGCGCGTCGCGGCGAAGGTGTAGGGCGGCAGATCCTCGAGACCGATGCGGATTGCCAGCCAGGTAGTGCCCCAGAGAAAGGCCAGAGAGACCCAGGCGACGATGATGCGGCGGTCGCTGGGGCGAGGTAGGGCGCTGGGCACAGAGGACATATTGACAGGGTAGCGGGCCGGAGGTTGCGTGACGGACCGACTCGAGGTGCCGTCTACTCGGCGACGCGCCTCAGTACACGATCGAGCGCCGGACCGGCCACTACCCCGCGTTCGGATCGACGAACCCTACGACCTCATCAGGGCGACGTCCCGCCTTCGGCGTCCGCCACCACCATGATCTCCACCAGAGCATCGGGTCCCATGAGCACCGCCTCCACCGTGGTGCGCGCCGGGCGTGGCGAAGCACTAGACTAGGGCTGCCGCAGCCTGTTCGCGCCGCCGATCGGCGGCGCTAGCGATCGACCGCGCCAGGCTCAAACCCCTCCCAGAGCGCCATGAACGCTTCGTGGCCGCGCTCGAGCGCCGCGACGCCGTCGGGCTCCAGGCGAAAGAGACGCTTGGCGCGCCCTCCCCGCTCCGGGGTGGGCTCACTGCGCCGCGAGCTCACGTAGCCCTTGGCCTCGAGACGATCCATCGTCGGATAGATTGCCCCGAGCGCCACGGAACGGCCGGTACGTTCGAGGATCTCCTGCCGAATGCGCACGCCGTAGGCACCCTCACCAAGGCGCATGACCGCCAGCAGGAGAATGTGCTCGAGCTCTCCCAGGGTGCCTGCACTCACCTGTCGTTCCTCGGCGGGTCAGCCAGCGCCGTCATTCGGCACTCAGCGCAATCAGCGGGTCAATACGCGCTGCTCGCCGAGCAGGCACGTAGTAGGCGGCGAGGGCCACCATCAGCAGCGCCAGCGCGCTGGATGCGAGCGTCACCGGGTCGCTTGGCATCACCTCGTAGAGAAAGCTGGCGAGCAAGCGCGTCAGCGACAGCGCACCAGCCAGCCCCAGCGCGATGCCCGCCAGGCTCACACCAATGCCCTGGCGGACCAGCAGGCCGACAACGCTCGCCGGACTGGCTCCAACGGCGAGACGGATCCCGACCTCGTGTTGTCGTTTCGAAAGCGAGTAGAGCGTCGTGCCGTAGATCCCACTCGCCGCCAGGATGATCGCCACGGTGGCGAACGCACCGAGCAGCAGCGTGCGAAACCGTTCCGCAGTCAACGAGGCGGCAAGCCGCTCGGAGAACTCGATGACCCCGTCGAAAGGAATGCGCGGGTCGACGGTCCGCAGCGCTTCGCGCAGCTGCGGTGCCAACGAGCGCACCGCGGGGTCCACGCGAACGACCATGTTCATCCACGGGAACCAGGCCTGCTGCGCGTAGGCAACGTAGAAGGTCGGCTCGGCCGAATCAGCGAGCCCCATCTGATGCACGTTGCTGACCACACCTATGACCGTGAACCAGTCGTCGTCGGGATCGGGCGAGATGGTGAAGCGCTCCCCCAGCGGGTCACTACCGGGCCAAAGATCGGCCACCATCTGCTCGTTGACGATCGCTACAAGCGGCGTCTCGGCGGTGTCGTCGTCGCGAGTGAACGAGCGGCCGCTGACCAGGTGCATTCCGGTGGTCTTGAAGTAGTCAGGAAGCACCAGGTGCGCTGCGATAACCGGCGGGCTCGCCTCGTCGGGCCCCGTGAGGCGCACGCCCGGAGTCCACATCGAGTAGCCGAGGGGCGGATCGGCGATCGCGCTGACACTGCGCACTCCCGGGATGGCGTTGATCTCTGCCGCTAGATGGGAGAAGAAGGTCGAGCGGGCCTCGTCGGAATCGTAGGACTCGCCGAGACCGATCTCGGTCATCAGCAATCCCTCGGGCTCGATCCCCGGATCGACGCGCTGCAGCCTGAGATAGCTGCTCACCAGCAGGCCGGCACCGGCCAGCAGGATCATCGCCAGGGCTACCTCGGAAACCACCAACACGTTGCGCAGTTGCACGCGGCGGCGCCCGGCGCTGCTCTTGCCGCTGAGGTCACGTAAGGAGTCGACAGCCTCGGATCGGGCCCCCAGCAGGGCCGGTACCACGCCGAACACGACGCCCGTCACCAGAGCGGTCGACAGCGCTAAGACGAGCGCGATCCCGTCGACCTGCACGGCGGCCAGCCGGGGGAAATCCCCCGGGCCGACGGTTCGAAACGCCGCCACCAGTCCGAACGCCAGCACCGCGCCGCCGATCCCGCCGGCGAGAGCGGCGACCATGCTCTCGGTCAGCAGCTGCCGCACGACACGCAGACGGCTGGCTCCGAGCGCGTTGCGCAAGGCCAGCTCACCGGAGCGACCGGAGGCCCTGGCAACCAGCAGATTGGCGACGTTGACACAGCCGATCAGCAGCAGCAGCGCGCTAGCTCCGAAGCACAACAGGATGTCGGCGCGACGGCTGCCGACCAGCACCTCGAAGAGCGGGTTGGCGTCGAACGTGTACTCATGAGTGGACCGTACCTTGGCCGACGGAAACTGCTCTGCAAGCTGGCTGCCCACGTCACGCAACTGCTGGCGCAGAGCGTCGAGGCTCGAGGCGGCCGCCACGCGCGCCGCGACATGAAGCGTGTACGAGGTACGGTTGCCAGTATACGCCTCGGCGTCGAGAGGCAGCGGCAACAGCACGTCTGTGCCCTCCAGCCGCATCGCTTCTGGCAATCGAGCCTCCGGAGCAAGAACGCCCACCACCTCGATCGAGCCGTCTGTCGTGGCCACCGTGCTGCCGACAACCGCCGGATCCGCGTTCCAACGGCTACGCCAGATGGAGTCGGTGAGAATGGCCGCCGGAGCGGCGCTGCTTACCGCCTCCTCCGAGTTGAAGGCCCGCCCGTGCGCCAGCGACAGCCCGAACATCTCCAGCAGTCCCGGACTGATATTGGCGGTAGAGACACGCTCGGGCTGCTGGTCGCCCAGTAGTACCAGCGCGGTGCTTTGGGCGGCTACCAACGTCGCCGACGCGCCGACTCGCTCCGAGATATCCATGAAGTCGGGCGTCGAGACGGTGATACGGCCGCTAACCGCCCCACCCGGAGCGCGACGCGCCATGACGACCTCGACGAGCTCGTCCGGCCGCTCGTAAGGCAGCGGCGTCAGCAGCACACCGCTGACGGCGCTGAAGATGGCGGTGCTGGCGCCGATCCCCAAGGTAAGGGTTCCGACGATGGAGAGGCTCAGCAGGGGTTGCTGGACCAGTGAACGGAGCGCATACCGCACGTCTTGCAGGAAGGACTGCATCGGAGCAGGGTCACTCTGGGGAATTCGGTGGGCAACATCTTGGCGGCGGCGCCGGCATCGAATGGCCAGCTGGGCGAGCCACGAACACCGGATGCTGGTTAGCAACTGCAACCAGAACCAGAGCCGTGCCCGGAACTGCCCGAGGCGCGGCAGCGCGATCAGCGCGTACTCCTCGCACAGGTCGCCCAGCAGGTCGTGTCGATGCTCCTCAGGCAGCGCGCGCTGTAGAAAACGCGGCACTCTCGGGGCGCGGTAGTTCTCGATGGGCGCGGCAAAGCTCGCTGCTCAGTGGGGACTCAGTGGACGCTTCGCGATATATCTACTAGAAAATAGTACTTTACCGTCGGCGCCTCAAGTCGGGCGACGCTCCTGCCGAAGCTCGGAGAGCTCATCTGACCAAGACACTGCCTCTCGCCTGCTGGAGGGATCAGCCCGATGCAGACTTTCGAAATCAATCTGGGGCGGTTGAGAAATAGGATTCTATGATCCTATAATCGCGTTATAAGAGGATGATTTCTCATCATCGGGGGCCCCCACCTGGAGGGAGGAAGGCGTCGCCCCCAGCGTCAGAAATGATTAGGACCGGCGATCACTGAATCCCCCTCTTCAGCGATCCCAGGAGAGAGTCCCATGGTAGGCCAGGAAGTCGCCGAGCCCGTTGTCGGCCCGTTCACCGATCTGGCGCAGCGCGCGGTCGATATCGTCTCCGCCAATACGCCCGGCGATCTGCGACCCCAGGCTCTCGTCCTCATGGTGATCATCGCGATCCTGCTGTTCGTGGTTCGCGGCGGTCGCGGCGCCAAAGGCGCAGACGGTCGAGAGAGGAAGACTGGCCTTCTGAATTACTTGTTCCCCAAAGAGATCTACACGCACAAGTCCGCTCGTGTGGACGTATCGCTGTGGGTGTTTGAGCGTCTGTTGCGTCCTTTCTGGGCGGTATCGCTGTTAGGGACCGTAGGGGCGTTCTCTGAACGGACCGCAATAGGGGCAATGCAGGGGATCTTCGGTGCGACCCCGGCCCTGGAGTCCAATTACGCCTGGATGGTGGTCTTCAGCCTGGCGATGTTTCTTGCCTATGACTTCGGGTTTTTCTGGATTCACTACACCGTCCACAAAGTCCCGTTCTTCTGGGCGATGCACAAGATCCATCATTCGGCAGAAGTTCTGACACCGCTGACACGAACCCGTGAACATTTCCTTTCTGGCCCTCTGTGGGGGACCGCCTCGTCGCTCACCATAGGGCTTGTGACCGGTGTATTTGCCTGGCTGTTTGACGGCGGAATTACGTCGGCAACCATATTCAACGTCGCAATGTTCTCGGTGCTGTTCGGCTTCAACGGGATGTTCCGCCACTATCACGTGGGTTTCCACTATCCGGTCTGGCTCTCGAAATGGTTGCAAAGCCCAGCCATGCACCATGTACACCACAGTTACCTGAAGAAGCACTGGGATATGAACAACGCAGCGTTCACCAGTATCTGGGACCGGATGGCTGGCACGCTCTACATACCCGAGCCGGATGAATGGACGCCCTGGGGCATTGGTCCGAAGACGCAGGCGCAGTACCGCGGGTTCTGGCAGAACACCACCGGACCTTTCCGCGACTGGTACAAGATGGCGACGCGTGGAAAGTCCCCTAAGGTGATGGATTACGGGGACTTTGAAAAGGCAGGTACGTCCATTGGATCACAGGAGCCTCGCTAGCAACCGCAGAGAAGGGTCGACACCCAAGAGTCCGAAAGTGGCGCGCCGGTGGCGCGAAGGAATGGCGCCGAGGAGCGAGCAATCACAGGAGGTGGAGGAAGATGGAGACGCAACTCGGAGTAGCGCACGAGGTTGACGACGACCGAGCACCGTCACCGGCGTGGCTGTGGTATGTCATCGGGGTGTTGGCTCTGGCTGCAAACCTGATCGTGCGTTGGCTGTTTTCGTGACCTTGCCCTGAAGAGAGCTACGGATGCGCGGCCCATCATCTGCCGGCACCGGGCGGAACGGCGACGCAATCATGGGACTGTTATCGACCACCGACGAATGGAATGACACGGTCGCAACCTGGGCGGGCATCCAGGATGCGCCGGCCAGGCGGAATCGCCGGCGCGTAGCGGGCATCCGGGCCCTGAACAACAGCGTCCTCGAGAAGCACTTCGCCAGCTCGCACTGGATCATGCCTGGTGTGTGGTTTATCCCCGTCATCGTCTATTGCGTCTACGCTTCAGTGGCGGTTCGTGGGCTGACAGCGCCCGTCATCGCCATGTGCATCGTCGCCGGCGTGCTGGGCTGGAGCTTCGTCGAGTACTGGCTACACCGCTTCGTGTTCCACCTGCCACCTACCGACATTCGCCCGATCCGCACCGTGCTGTTCGCCCTGCACGGTTACCACCATGAGTTCCCCAGCGACCGGCGGCGCCTGGTTGCGCCACCGGTGATGAGCTGGCCGATCGCCTCGGTGCTCGCGGTGATCTACTGGTCGGTCTTTGGCGCCTACTGGCAGGCACTCTTCGCCGGCACGCTCGTCGGCTACCTCGCTTACGACTGGATGCACTACTACACACACCATGCCGTGCCCCGGTCCCGGTTTGGCAAGTTCATGCGGCGCTTCCACATGGAACATCACTTCAAGAACGCCGAGACCCAATACGGGTTGAGCTCCCCGCTGTGGGACTTTGTCTTCTTGACCTACCGTAGGCCGACGGCTCCGACACCGGCCGAGGTGGAGTGCCTCGGAGGCGACGCCGACCCGTCGGACGCAGCGCCGTAGGACCGCGCGAGACACGCCGGCTGGTCGGTGCAGGCCACCCCTAGGGATGGTCGGCGGCGATCTCACACATCATTGGGTGCGACCGTAGCGCCGGTCCATTTCCTCTCGGATGCGTGCTGCCGCGCCCTCGGCGCCCTCCTCGAACCACACATGCTCGGGCCGATCGAGGATTCCGTCGATCACCGCCTCGACAGCCCGTCCAGCGCCGCCGTTGCCGGCGGCAGCAGCATGAGCGGTGATCTCTCGCGCCTGCGGAATCAGCTCCATGTAGAAACGCTCGGCCACCTCGTACATGCCGTGCCAGTGCGTGTAATCGGGCGCCATCATCGAGGCTCCATGGCGTGCCCTACGACCCTCGTGATGCCATAGGAAGAACCACGTCCACTCGATTTCCTCGTCGAACTCGGTCGGCGATCGCAGGCCCTCGGACAGTAAAGCTTGCATGATCTGCAGCCCGGGCTTGCCGAACTTCTCGTTGTACAGAATCACCAGATCGTCGTACTGCGTGTAGAACGCGTTGATGTAGTCGGGCGTGTGGCAGGTAGAACATGCCTGCTTCATCCGGTTGCGCTTGTCGTCCGCCGAATCGGTGACCAGCGCCCGGCGCGCCTCCGGATCGGTTTCCTTGACGATGGCGCCCTCGGCATCGGTATCCATGACCACGCTCACCGGCGGGCGATTGGTCCATGAGATACGCCGCCCCGGATCGTGGGTCACGAGGCCGCCGTTGCGAACGTTGCCGGACATATGGCACGACGCGCAGGTCGGGGCCGCGGCGTAGTCTTCGCCCAGCACCCAGTCATCGGCATCGAGGTTCATCTGATCCTTGAGGTCGCGATAGGCGACGCCGTGCTTGGACTCCTCGTAGACCTCTTTCTGCGGATGATCGGGGCCCAGGTGGCACTTGCCGCAGTTCTCGGGCTGTCGAGCCCGGCGCGGCGAGAAATCGTGGCGACTGTGGCAAGCGGTACACGAACCGATGGAGCCGTCGAGGTTGAGCCGGCCGATGCCGGTGTTGGGCCAGGTCTGCGGGGCGTACTGTGGCCGCCCCTCCTCGTCGCGCAGGATGCGGGCCACCGCGTCGAGATTCAGCGGCTTGCCGTTGTCATCGGGCTGCAGCTCGTCCACGTTGATCATCGCGCCGTCGGTCGACTGCAAGGCGACCTTGGAGCCGTGGCATTGCTGACAGCCGGAGAACGCGCTGGCCAGCCCGTTGACCGAGTCCACTACCTTGCCGGGAGTGGGCGAATGCGGATCGAAGCTCAGCCGTGCGCCTTCGACGGTCTCGGCCAGGAAGTTGTCGAGCGACGCCAGGATGTTGCCCGCCTTGGCGTGGTGGCTCTGCGCGAACTCCTGCGCTTCAGCCGGGTGACACCGAGCACAGTCGAGCGGTGTGACGACGGTGGCGAGCACCTCTCCGTAATGCAGGTAGCTGTCGGGCTCGTCGGCAGCAGCCGTATGGCACCCGACGCAGCCGACGCCCTTCTCGGCGTGGGTGCTGCCCTCCCAATGAGAAATAATCCCGGGATTCGCTTCCTGATGGCAGTCGACGCATTCCACCGCGTTGGCCGGCACCACGATGTGCGGCGGGCGCAGTCCCGCCTCCTCCGCCCGACGCACCGTCTCCGCATACTGCACGAGCAATAGCGACGCGAGAAAGACAATCCCCAATCCGGCAATGATCAATCGCTTCGATTCAAGCGTCATTTCGTGGTTCCTCTCGAAGGCTCTCGTTCCCCGATGCTCAGTGCGCTACCAACGCTTCCCAAATCGTCATGCCGATGATGGTGATGACCGCCACCACCCCGATCCACACGCTTGCCTCCTGGAACCTCGTCCGACGGCGAATCGTCGCGTCGATGAACGGCCAGGTGAACATGGCGAACACGATCAGCCCCATGCTCAGAACCGCGGCGGTACCGGTGAATAGCTTCAGCCAGCGGAAGGCGACGTAGAAAAACCACTCCGGCTTGATCACCTCGGGTGTCACCAGAGGGTCGGCGCGCGGTCCCATTACCACCGGTGAGATTGTTGCCAGCGCCGCCAACAAGATCATCAGACACAGCCCCAGTATGAGCTCCGTGTACAGGTGGTCGGGGAAGAAGCTGAATGTCCCCTCGTCGCCGCGCTTGTCGCCTTCGAACTTCAGCTCGGTGACTCCCTGCATGCGAATGATGAAGATGTGCACCACCAGCAGGAGAATCATCGTCACCGGCAGCACGGCGGCGTGCAGAACATAGAAGCGGGCCAGCGTGCGCTGGTTGTACGCGTCGCCCGCCAGCATCATGTTCTTCATGAAGCTGCCGACGACCGGCACCGTATCGGTGATGTTGGCGCCCACGGTGGCGCCCCAGAAGCTGAGCTGCTCGAAGAGCAGGCTGTAGCCGGTGAAGCCGATCATCAACGTGCAGACGAGCAAGCACATCCCGACCATCCAGTTGATCTCGCGCGGCTTGCGGTAAGCGCCGGTAAAGAAGACGCGCATCTGATGCATGATCACCGCGGCGATCATCAGCGTGGCGCCCCACTTGTGCACGCCACGTATGAACCACCCGTAGGCGGCCTCCTGAGTGATGTAGCGCACCGACTCGTACGCCGCCTCCGGCGCCGCCGAGTAGTAAAACGCCAGCAGGATCCCCGTGACGATCTGCACGACAAACAAGTACGCCGGGGTCCCCCCGAGGGCGAACCACCAGCGCTTCATGTGATTCGGAACGGGCTCGTTGGTAAGCTCGCGAAACTGCGTGCTCGAGATCGGCAAGCGATCCTTGAACCAGCGCTTCACGGGGTCGAGCGTCGCCGAGGTCACCGCTCAGGCCCTGTTCCGATCGCTGCGCCGGGGCCCGCAACCGTCGCACGATGTGGGGTCGCGATCGATGCCAGCGCGCTGCTCGCTGGCGCCAGCATCGGCGGAGAAGCCTCCTACCGGTACCTCGATGAACAGCAGGCCGTCTTCGATGGACAGCCGGTAGCGTGGCAAGGACTGGCCGGCATCGCCGGGCGGCCCGGAGACCCCAGCGCCCTCGGGGTCGAACACGCCGTTGTGACAGGGGCAGAAGTAGCGATCGTTGTACGGCTCCCAGTGCACCTGACAGCCCAGATGCGGGCAGGTGCTCGACAAGGCGATGAAGTCTTCGGCGGTCCCGCTACTCGCATACCGAACGACGTTGATCGTCTCGCCGGCGGGCCCCCGATACAGCATAGAGCCGCCCCGGGATGGCATCCGACTCGGCCACGTACTGCCAGATGCGATCGCCAGGCCGCGCCGGATACAGGTAGCGCCCGATGATCAAGCCGAAGCCGCCGTAGCCGCCGACCAGGCCGGCCGTCATGGCAACGCGCGACGCAGAGCCCATGAACTGCCTGCGGTCAGACGCGGCCCTGCCGTCAGGCTCCCGCTCCTCGCTCATTGCACCACCCCATTCCAGCGCCGAATCCCGAGCATGAATACAATACCCGTTGGTCGGATTTATCAAGCAAGCGATAGCGCTACGCAACCGGCGCACGGCTCGGGACCGCCGTGGCCCTCTATCCGGCGACGGCAAGCACGATCTTTCCGAAGTGACGGCTCTGCTCCATGGTCTCGTGCGCCGCGGCGATGTCGTCGAGGGGAACGACCTCGTGGATCAATGGCGCGATGGTGCGGTCCGCTAACCGCGGCATCACGGTCTCCGTGAACTCGGCGACGATCCGGGCTTTCTCGGAGACGGGACGCGAACGGAGCACCGAGCCGATGATCCGCTGACGCTTGACCATCATGCGCACCAGGTTGAGTTCGGCCTTGATGCCACCCATCACCCCGATAATCACCAGGCTGCCACCCAGGGCCAGGGCTTTCATGTTGCCGGCCAGGTACTTGGCGCCGATGTGATCGAGAATCAGGTCGGCGCCCTTGCCGTCGGTATGCTCCGCCACGTCGTTGGCGAAGTCGCGCGCTGTGTAGTCGATTGCCCGATGCGCTCCGAGGGTCTCGACCCGCTCCAGCTTGCCCGGAGAGGCCGTCACGAGGATCGTGGCGCCCGGTGTGAGCAGGCGGCATAGCTGGATCGCCGCCGTGTTCACGCCGCCGCCGCCGCCGTGCAGGAGCACGGTGCCACCGTCCTCGAACCCGCCAATCATGAAGATGTTGAGGTACGCGGTGATGTAGGTCTCGCAGATGCAGGCGGCCTCCTCGAAGCTCGTGGCCTCGGGGATGGCAATCAGATGTTGCGCGTGCGCGGTGGCGAACTCCGCATAGCCGCCGCCGCCGACCAGGGACATCACGCGATCGCCCACACTCCAGCCCTCGACCTCGGTACCGAGCTGTTCGATCGTCCCGGCCACCTCAAGCCCGAGGATCTCCGACTCGCCCGGCGGCGGCGGGTAGTTGCCCTGCCGCTGGCTGATATCGGCGCGATTGACCGAGCTGGTCACTACCTTGATCAGCACCTGCCCGGTGCCCGGCGTCGGTCGGTCGACTTCGCCGAGTCGCAGCACGTCGGCACCGCCGACTCCGTCGAGGAGCACGGCCCTCATGGCGCCCTCCGCGGAGCTCGCGTCCGCGCGATGCTGCGCCGAATCACCCGGTGACGCCTCACGCAGCCGCGCGGTTGGCTTCCAGGCGCCGGTCGACAAGCATGACGATCTCGTCGACCGTGTCGGACTGGAGGCCTTGCTGGAGAGCGATTTCGCGAACCAAGCAGTCGACACGCTCGATGTGCTTGGCACCACCGAAGAGTGCCCGCGCCGCCGAGGAGGGCTTACCCAGCCCCTCGGCCGCCCTAGCGTATTTCTCGAAGGGAACCATGTCCGCATCCGCCGCACCCAGCCGCGCGCACAGCTGCCGCGTCCAATCGTAGGTCTGTCGCGACCGCTCCGGATCGCCGTGCACGGCGTCGCGGATCGAGATCATGTCGTCGCGTCGGACGCACCGGTAGTTGCCGGCCATCAACATCGGCCACTTCGCCAGCGGGACGAAGATCGACTCGTGCACCCGGAGCTTCACCGGCAGCTCGATGGCCCCATCGCCGGGGTCGAAGCGGCTGGCAATGATGTCGGCCTCGATGTCGCGGAGCATAGCCGTGTGCTCGCCGGCCTCGAATGCGGCGCTCTTGAAGTTGGTGGGGAGACCCACCTGGAGAACGTTCTTCGGCTCCTCCGGTGGGCGAAATGCCTGTGGGTCGGGGCTAGCGAGGGTGACCAGTCCTGCTTCGAAGCCATCCCAAACACTGGCGTCCGTGTAGCAGCGGATGAGCGGCTCCATCTGCAGATCGGGAATCCGCTC
>DASCOT010000134.1:0-7032 GCA_036012155.1 Acidobacteriota bacterium | reverse complement strand
ACGACTTCTGGCCGCTGGACGCCGTGCATGCGATGCTGCTTGAAGGAGGTGTGTCGACTCCCTCCTCGGTAGCGCCGTGGTCCATGCGGCGCTCGATCTTCGAACCAGCGAGTCGGCTCCGGGGCTGGGAGTTTCACGCCGGGACGATTCAGTTCCCACCACGGAAGGGCCTTCGACGGTCGCGGCGGCGGTGGTGAGGAGCATGCACCGTAGCCAGGCTCGCGTGCACGGCGGTAGGAAACCTCATAGTCGCAGGCCGTAGACTATGCCAGTCGACTAGCATAGGAGCACGTCCCTGGCCGAGGTGCATGCCCCTCACCACCGCCGCCCTACCGACCTACCGCCTCCGCGTGCCGTTGGCGCAGCTGCTCATAGAGAGCCCGCGCTTCCTCAACTCGCTCCGTCAGGCGAGGCAGCTGCAGATCCCACTGCTCGATCAGCAGGTCGCCGGTCTCGAACGCCTCTAGGTCCTCCACCGGGTCGATCGGAGTGGACAGGAGCTCCTGGAGGTGCTGCAGGCGCTCGTCGATGAGCTGCGGAACGGCATCGGTCTTCCAGGTCGGCTGATCCCCGACCACCACGTAGAACGGCGCGCTGTGAGCCACGGTCGTATACCAACGCTCGGCGTGCACACCATAGGCGCGGACGGCGAGCCACATGCTCCGGTCGGCGACCAGTGTCGTTTCCATGTGCGCGCGATCCTCACCGGGTGCCACCGGGACCTCCTCTACCACATCGCCGAGAACGACCAGCTCCAAGCGCACGAGCGGCTCGATCTCCGGGTTCATCTTCGCAGCAGCCACGACGCTCAGCGGTGTGCCGGCCTCGACGCGGACCTCTGATCCCATCGGTTGACCGTTGACGGTGGCCTCGAGAAACGGGCCGTTGGTGACGTAGGTGCGGCCTTCACGAAAGCCGTCGAACCAGGCGTCGGCGCTGAACGCACCGTCCAGCTGCACATAGGTACGCTCGACGCCAGGTAGCGTGGGGCCGAAATAGGGGTAGTCGGCGCCAGCGGCAGGCAGGACCCGATATCCGAGGTTGAGGAAGTCGTACCAGAGGTCGGTGTGCAGGTTGCCACCCTGCAGGACTTCGATGAAGTCGATGAGGCCGTGCGGGATATCGAGGGCGAGCCCACGCTCGCCATTGAACAAGGAGCCCAGGTGCGCGTAGCCGGTGATGCCGCCGTTCGCCCGGGTCTGTTCGAACACGTCGTGGTAGTCGTAGAACGTACTCGAGTCGGCGTGGGTCGGGCGCTCGATATCCCAATGTAACGTGTGTCCGCGATGACCGGTCCGCGGGTCCTCCTGGCCCGATACGAGCACGGTTCCGTCTCGCGCGAAGCGACCCTCGGCACCCCAGGCCGGCTGCTTGAAGTACGTGCCGCCGATGTTGCCCATCTCCACCAGGTTGGCGACGTGAACGTCCTCGGCGGCGAGTTGCGCCCATGCGTCCAGGTCGTCGACGCGATCGCGCCGCAGGTGGACATGTGACTCGCCCGAGAACCAGCCGCGGCTCGGCAGATCGTCGTAACGTTGGAGCGACGCGGTTACTTCCGTGGTCTCCCCTTCCCTCACCTCGAAGGTGCCGTGATACCCGTGGTACTCGACTCCGTGGGTTGCAGCGAGCTCATAAGTACCGACAGGTAGCCGTGCCTCATAGGAGGCGTTCACGTAGAAAGCCTGCCGGTTGTCGGAGGGCCACATGGTGCGGCGATTCAACCAGTGGCGCCGTACTCGGTCGATGAACCTCCATACGGGTATCGCGCTCTCGGACGGGAGCGGCGCCCGTCCGGGCTCGTCATAGATGCCTACCCTGGCAGGCATAGAGCCTCCCGTGGCGCCGTCCTCAATGGCGAGCCGCACCGTACCGAATTGCGCCGCCGGGGACGTTGTCCCGCTCCGTTCGATCGACACGTCACACAGCGCCACGGCAGCACGAGACACCCCGACCGCAAAATCTGTTCGCTGCGCCCCCAGCCCTGCCAATCGCGCCCGGTCGAGGGTCACCGTGGTCTCCCGGAAGGTCGCACCGGGTTCGACGTCGACCACCAGCCTGCCGTGCCCGTCGCCACCGTTGCGATCCCAGATCACCTGGAACGAGGTGGCGCTGGTGTGCTCAGGAGCGTACGTGAGGGTGACGCTGACCGGCTCATCAATGTCAAAGGCGTAGTCGTCGTCAACATCGAACGAGACCATGTTGCCGACGACGCAGCTGCGGCCGTCGATCGTCCGCATCTCGGAATGGGCGACGTCCATTTCCATGCCGAGCTCCGGATAGCCGAGCCCGATGGCCTTCGTGATGTGCTCCTTGTCCCAGGGAACAGGCTCGATGTAGCGCGCCTCACGACGCTCGAGAGACTCTGCCTGTTGAGCGGGCGCAGGGGTGTCCGGCGCGCAACCTATCCCGAGGATAGCCAACGTCGTGATCGTGCCCCTGGCAACGAGGTGACACATGCTCGCACTCCCCTGGCCAGTGCTCCGGCTACTTCAACCCGTTCGCCAGCATCAACTCCTGAACGGCTCGATCGGCCTGATCAATCGCGACATTGGTGTACGCCGCAGCGCCGGCGTCGGCATTGGCGATGGCGATCTTCCCGAGAGGCTTGCGACCGAGGACGTGCGGGCGATCGGCATCGGGCATGTCGGGGTCGTCGAGCGAGTCGTAGGTGTAGGCATACCCATGCGGCCAACGGTTCGCGGTGATCGCCAGGATGTCCTCGGCCGGATCGAAGCCGCCGCCTTCGAGGGCGCGCGTCAGCTGGTCTCGGGTCTCGCGCTCGATGGTCTCGAACGGGGTCATCAGCATGTCGAGCATCCCTGCGCGTTGCTGCTCCTTGCGCGACAGGCCAGGACTGTTGGGGTTACGGGTCATGTGCAAGACGATGGGATCATCCGGAGACTGCGTGCATTCGTAGCCCCCCATCGACACCGGATAGTCGAGCCTGCAGGAAGTGTGATACATGGCCGGATAGCTCAGGCGAGATACTCCCAGCTCCTTGAAAGCTCGCCAGTTCTTGATGAACACGTTGGTGTACATCATGGGCACCTTCACCGGGTAGCCAAGCGCATCCTTTTGCTCCTGCGGTAGGTCGGGCACCAGGTACGGGACCACGTGGTTCCAGCAAGCGAGCAGACAGTTGCGGGCACGCACTCGCACCAGCTTGCCGTCCTTCACGTAGGCAACCCGCACCCAATCGGCCTTTTCGACATCGCCCTCGTGCTCGACGCGCACGACGGTGCTGTCGAGACGCATCCTCACGTTGGCGCCCTTCTCGTCGAGGCGATCGTACCGTAGTGGCGCCTTCAACACCGATTCCATATCGTGATCGCCAGGCAACGCGGCAGGGACCAGCCGGTTGATCAGCAGGCGGGCGATGGTGGCATTGCCGTCCGGAAAGTGCATTCGATAGTCCGAGCTGCCCGACCAACGACGCTCCTGGCCGAGGTCGAGGGCATCGAATCCAGGGGCGCGGCCTTGCGCCGCCTCGAGCGCCGGGAGCGTATCGACCCGCTTGTTGTTCCGGTAGCCTCGCCCGAGGAAGAACTTGATCGCCTCCTGGCTCACATTCGCCACGTCGAGCAGGTACTCCTGGTAGCTCATCCTGGCAAGCCGGGCACGTTTATCGGCGCGGCTCAGCCCGGCCATGTAGTCACGGTTGTCGGTGTGGATGCGGATCAGGTCCCGGCGTGCGCGATCTGAAAACGGGGCCGTACGAAAGAACTCATCCCAGGAGCTGTCTCCGGGCCCCACCACCAACTGATCAGCGCCGAATGTCTCGCGATCGAAGAAGGTCGCCGAGCCCAACCCTGCATAGACATCGTTGTCGACGAACTCGCTGGCTCGATCGACCTCGATGCCCAGATCATCCAGCAGCGCCTTGCCAGCATAGGTGAAGGGGAACGGCGAAGTGATGCTCATGGTTCCGCCGTAGCCGATCCACGTCCGCCCCTCGTAGGTGAACTCGTTGCGCTTGGCGTGTCCACCGAAATCATCATGGTTGTCGAGGATCAAGACGGTTTGATCGTTGCCGAGGGCTTGACGAAAGAAGTGAGCGCCCGACAGCCCCGACAGTCCGCCACCGACCACCACCAGGTCGTAAACCTCGCCGGAATCCTCGGCACCCGACAGGCTCTCGTAGGCGCCGTCGCGGAGGCTGTGCCCCACCTCGAACGACCCTTCATGGCTACCGCGCAATCCGGTAAGGCGGGGCGGATAACCGGCGGCAACCGCTTCCACGTTCGCCTTCGGGCCATCTAGCCCCGCGAACACACTGCGCGTTGCCGCCCACGCGCCGGCGCTACCCACCGCGAAACCGTTGACGAAATCACGCCGCGTGATGTTGCGGTCGATGCCGAGTTGACGTGCCCTGATGCCGTCTACCATATGAACCCTCCTACACAGATCCAATCCGCCCTGGCCATCGCTGTCAACCGCCTGCTGCAGGGCGTCGGTGGGTGTGCCGCGCAGCCTGTGAACGCCCCCAGGATGCACGCCCACACGAGCCACCTTCGATCCTCCTGTCGCATTGCTTCCCTTGCCTCCGCGAGAGAGACTCCAGCGGTCAGGTCGACCGTTAGACACGGCGCGATCAAGGACGCCATTCCGTCGGGTCTCGAGTATCCCTGGGCTGAGCGAACCCGATCGACGCGGCTAAGGCGGCAACTTGAGGCGAGTCGATACGGAGTGCTAGATTCGCGCGCCTCGAGAAAGGGATCGTCGAACATGCCATCGAAAGAGCACCGTTGTTGGCCGGCAGTGATGACCTGCATCCTGCTCATCGCTGCAACGTGCCTGGCCGAGCCGGCGCAGAATCCGTACGGCACGGCGAGCGATATCGCCGCCGGCGAGCAGCTGTTCTTGCGAAACTGCTCGTCGTGCCACGGCGGCAACGCCACCGGAGGCCGGGGTCCGAACCTCAGACGCCGACCCTACCGAAACGGCAACGACGATGCGCAGGTGTTCACGATCATTCAGAGCGGGTTGCCGGGCATGCCTTGGAACGGCCTCAACGACCGAAGCACCTGGCAGGTGGTGGCTTACCTGCGCTCGCTGAGCGGCGGCACGGCGGAGATCGCCGGGGACCCCTCCAGAGGACGAGACCTCTTCAATGGCCGCGCCGATTGCGCCCTTTGCCACATGGTCAACGGGACCGGTGGTCGCCAGGGACCCGACCTCAGCTGGATCGGCTGGCGGCTTGGCCCCGAGGCGCTCCACGCCGCGCTGGTTGAGCCCAATGCCGAGGTCGAGCCCCGATGGTGGAGGGCCTCCCTTTCGACGCACAGCGGTGAAGAGGTCGAGGGGTACATAATCAACGAGGATCAATTCACCATTCGGCTCCTCGACGGCAACGATGGATTGAGGGCGTTCAGGAAGCTTGACCTGACTCGCCTCGACAAGCGAATCGAATCGTTGATGCCAGCCTTCGGTGAGCTGCTGACCGACGACGAACTGACAGACGTCATCGCCTATCTCTCACGCCTCAACGGCCCGGATAACGGTCCATGAAGCGCCGCGCTGCGATCGTGTTCCTAGGACTTGCAGGGTCCATTGCGCTCGCCATCTCGCCTGACGGCTGGACGCCAGGAGCCGCCGCGCAGGCGCCTGCGACGGCGCCCCCGGTGACCGCCGAGCGGCTGGAGCGTGCCGGCGACGAAGCGCACAACTGGCTGATGTACACGGGCTCCTACAGCAGCAACCAGTACAGCGCGCTGACACAGATCGACCGTGACAACGTCGCCACCATGCGGGTTGAGTGGGTGCATCAGTTCCGCACCCTCTCGATCGTCGAGACCTCTCCTGTCGTGGCCGACGGGTTGATGGTCATCACCGAGTCACCGAGCAACGTCATCGCCCTCGACGCTGCCACTGGCCGACCTTATTGGAAGTACACCCACCCGGTATCCGGGAAGCTCGCGGTATGTTGCGGGTTGAACAATCGGGGCGTCGCCATCCTTGGCGATCGCGTGTACGTCGGCACGGTAGACGGACGGCTGCTGGCGTTGGATCTGAAGACCGGCAGCGTAGTCTGGAACGCCGAGGTCGCTCGCCCCGGCTCTGGATACAGCATCACTGCCGCGCCGCTGATCGTGAAGGACAAGGTCATCACTGGCGTAGCCGGCGGCGAGTACGGCATCCGCGGCTTCCTGGATGCCTACGACGCCAAGACCGGCGAGCGCTTGTGGCGCTTCTACACGATTCCGGGAGAGGGCGAGGCTGGCAACGAGTCTTGGGGCGGCGACTCGTGGCGGCGTGGGGGTGCCCCGACCTGGCTGACGGGCTCGTATGATCCCGACCTGGATCTGCTGTATTGGGGAACGGGAAACCCGAGCCCGGACTGGAATGGCGACGTGCGGCCCGGGGACAATCTCTACGCCAACAGCGTCGTCGCCCTCGACCCGGACAACGGACAGCTTCGCTGGCACTTCCAGTTCACACCCCACGACACCCACGATTGGGACGCCAACCAGACGATGGTGCTGATGGAGGCGACGGTCGACGGAAGGCCACGCAAGCTGTTGGTAACGGCCAACCGCAACGCCTTCTACTACGTCCTCGACCGCGAGACCGGAGAGTTTCTCAGCGCCAGGGCCTACGCCAAGCAGACGTGGGCGTCGGGCATCGATGAGCGCGGGCGGCCGATCCTCATTCC
Source organism: Acidobacteriota bacterium (assembly GCA_036012155.1). Lineage (GTDB taxonomy): Bacteria > Acidobacteriota > UBA890 > UBA890 > WLXD01 > DASCOT01. Next base: position 380 of record DASCOT010000134.1, on the reverse strand, counting down.
CGGCCTCGATCCCAACGAAGAAGGGGTGCTCGTCTATCCAGGCTGGACGGGCGGCACCAACTGGTGGTCACCGAGCTACAGCCGTAGCTCGGGTCTGTTCTACGTGCGCTCCCTCGACGCCGGCGACGTCTACTACAAGCGTGAGGAGGAATACGCCGAGGGCGATCTGTACTACGGCGGCACCACCGAAGCAGCCGACCACATGGAGAACGTCACGGCTGCGATTCGCGCTATCGACCCGTTGACCGGCAACCTCCGCTGGGAGTATCCGATCACCCCGTCGGTGTCCTTCGGGGCTGGGATTTTGACCACCGCCGGCGGCCTAGCGTTCTCCGGCACGGTCGACGGCTACCTCTTCGCCCTCGACGACCGAAACGGGG
>DASCOT010000133.1:0-13227 GCA_036012155.1 Acidobacteriota bacterium | reverse complement strand
TGACACCGTCAGCATCTCGGAAGACTACGTACAGGCGATCGAACTCCACCGCATCATCGATCGGCTCCCCCGGATCGCCGCCCAGCAGCTCAACAAGCTGCGGTGTCGTGTTGCTGTGGCCGACCACGACATGCCGCCCCGGCAACTCGTCAAGCTCAGCGGCGAGCTCGGCCAGGGCGCCCGGATCGTAGATCTGGACCGGTAGGCCGAGACGAGTCGCGAGTGGTTGGGCCGTTTCACGAGTGCGGTAGTAGTCGGAGCTGCGGACAGTGCTGATGTCCTCGACGACCAGGAGATCGGCCAACTGCCGGGCGCGGGCGTGACCGGCAGCGCTGAGGTGTGGATCACGTTCGGGCGTATCGGTGTCGGCGCGCTCGGCGTGACGAAGGACGTAGACCACCGATGCCGGGTCGCCTGACTGTGCCGGCAGCCGCGGTTGAACCGTCCAGGCTGGCTCGGCCATGACCAGCAGGACAATCAGCACACCGAGCATCGCCACCGCCCTACTTCCTACGGATGAACAGGCCTTCATGAGGCTACCGTGCGACAGCACGTTGCCCACGACACAAGCTACCCGAACGCCTGACATCAAGGCCGTAAGACGCTGTTCTTCAACACGCCGATGCCCTCGATCTCGACCTCCACGACATCGCCATTCTGCATCGCCTGCGTGTTTCCGGGCGTTCCAGTGAAGATCACGTCTCCTGGCAACAGCGTAGCGTAGCGGCTGACGTAGCTGATGATCTCATGGACACCGCAGACCAGATCGTCGGTGCTCTGATCCTGGCGCACCTCACCGTTGACCCGCGTCTGGAGATGCAGGTTGCCGTAATCGAGATCGGTGGCGATTACGGGCCCGATCGGGCCGAAAGTGTCGCAGCCCTTGGCACGAAACCATTGGAGATCATCGCGCTGCCAGTCGCGCTCGCTCACGTCATTGCCGGCGGTCACGCCGAAGATGTAGTCGCCCGCCGCCGCGGCGGAGATCTGGTGGGTGCGGCGCCCGATAACGATCACCAGCTCGCCTTCGTAGTGCACGTTGCCGGCGTCGGCCGGAAGCACGATGGGCTCCCCGGGCCCGACGATCGACGTCGGCAGCTTGATGAAGATGCCGGGCGGATCCGGCAACGGGCGGCCATCGAGATGGCTGTGATAATTAAGCCCCACCGCCAGCACCTTCGACGGCTCACACGGGGCCAGCAAACGAGCCTCCGAGGCCGCCACCGTCCGGCCTGTCGACTCCGGTGAATCGAATGGTGGGCCAGCAAGCTCATCGATCACATCATCGCGGAGAACCCCGTACGCAATCGCGTCGTCGTGGCTGTAGCGAACGTATCTCAGAGCGACCTCCCCTATTCAGCTGCCCTTGCGGGCCACGGTGTTACGCAGGACGCCGACACCGGCGACCTCGATCTCCACGACGTCCCCGGGTTGCATTGGCTGTGTGCTCCCCGGCGTCCCGGTGAAGATCAGGTCGCCAGGCAACAGCGTAACGTAGCGGCTAACGTAGCTGACAATCTCATCGACGCCAAACAGCAGGTCGGCGGAGCTCTCAGACTGACGCAGCTCGCCGTTGACTCGTGTCTGAACGTGCAGATCGTTGTAGTCGAGCCCGGTAACGATCGCCGGTCCGATGGGTCCGAACGTATCGGCCGCCTTGGCCCGGAACCACTGCAGGTCATCACCCTGCCAATCGCGCTCACTGACGTCATTACCGGCGGTGACGCCAAAGATGAAGTCTCGGGCTTCCTCGGGAGACACGTCGCGCGCCATCTTGCCAATGATAACCACGAGCTCGCCCTCGTAGTGCACGTTTCCTGCGTCTGGCGGTATCTCGATCGCTGCGTCGGGGCCGACGATCGACGTCGGTAGCTTGGCGAACAATCCGGGATACTCGGATGGAGGGACACCTCCGAGGTGGCTCAAGTAGTTGAGACCCACCGCGATGACCTTGGAAGGCTCAGCTGGTGCCAGCAACGTGACATCGGCGAGCGCAACCTCGACGCCTGTGGCCGAAGGCGAGTCGTATGGCGGCCCGCTGAGCTGTTGGACGACCTCCCCACGGACAACCCCGTATGCCGTTGATCCCAGGTGACGGTACCGAACGTATCGCTGTACACCTTCCTGCGCGCCGATGGGGTCAGCCACCGACCCCATGAGCAGGCCGGCGGCCACAACCAACGCGACGGTCAGCCTCCTGCCGTTCATCTATTTCCCTCCGAGACAAGAAAACCGGCAACTACGCCGCGCCGGGTGCCCCTACTCTGCAGCTCCGCTGCTGATCAATCTGACGGGGCGCTGACCAGCGCATTGAACACGAGCTTGAATGTGCCGTGCGTCTGAGCGCGGTGCTGCGCTCGAAAGCCTATCAACACGACCCTACCTTCTCCGTGGCTCACCGACACCATGGCCGCCATGTTGGCGATGACGTCCTCGCCCAATAGCCAGCCGCTCTGCAGGATGTCGCGGTCGACAAAGGTCACGATGCGCTCGACATGATGATTCCGAGCGCTCGGAACAACGCGGTACACCTGGTTGCCTTGCAGGAATGTAGCCAGCGCAGCCGTGGGCATGCCATAGGCGAGGGTGTTGGTTCGATCGACGTCGACGCGTAGTGTCGAGCCAGGTGACCAGAACTCGCGTGAGGGCGCATCGTCGACAATATTGCGAATGGGAAGATCGAACTTCTCGATCGCCAGCTCGCCCGCCTGAGCGAAGGTGATCAGCGTGCCACCAGCCTGAACGAACGCCTCGAGGGCGTCTACGCCCTCCTGGCCGAGGGCACTGCGATACTCGGCTGGCCAGTCATCACGACGCCCACGGAAGCCGTCCTCGTCGCCCTCACCGATCATGACGCTCGGTGAATCAGCCGGCAGGATGAGGACGTCGTAGTTGTCGCGTAGAGCGCCGCCCACGATATCGGGATCCATGAGGGTGGCGTACGGGAACCCGAACATCTCGAGCAACAGCCGGGTCCAGCCCTCATCCATGTTGCCACCGTAGTAACGCTGGTACATCCCGATGCGCTGGCGCTCTAGCTTGTAGCTACTGCCGGAGGTGTCCACATCGAGGGCGGCGAATTCGACACCGCTGCGCTCGGCGAGCTCTCGCACGGTGCTTTCGGCGACATCCGACGACACGACGAAGTCACCGGCGTGCACTCCACCGGCCAGGTCTTCGGTCACGCGACGCACGGGCACGCCATTGTCCAGAAGCAAGTTCATCGCCGTGAATGCGTCGTTCAGCCGCCCATCGATAACGTAGCCGTACCGGCCGCGCACCGCTGAGCCTCGCACTTCGACGTCGGATGTGACGATCGATAGGCCCGACTCCACCGGCGTGTCGATCGGATCGACACGCACGCCCATGAACTCCGACATGGTGTCGGTCGACATGTCGTAGGGGCGAATGGGGTCGCCGTCACGCGACCGCGTGTAGGTGTTGTCGGGATAGAACGTCCGGCCGAGCAGCCAGCGGATCACGCCCCGCTTGGGTTGCGCCATCGAGATGACGTAACTACCGGCGTCATAGGCTCGTCCCTCGTGGGTAAACTGGCGATCGGAGCGATGGACTTCGATTCCCTGCCCCCGCAACTTGTTGATCATCTTGGTCGCGGTAAGCAGATCATGCTGCGCCGCCGGAACCACGAACGCCGCCGGCTTGCCCTCGACACCGCGCTGCGTCTGACGGCTGGCTTTCAAGTAGGCGCTACGCAGAACGGTCTCGCGATTACGGGCGGCGAGATCGAGCGCCGCGAGGGCGGCTATCTTCTGTTGCACAACGATGTCGCGAACGCGCCACCATCCGCCAGGCCACGGGTTCGGGAACGTCGTTTGCGCCTCGTACTTGGGAAGACCACGGGTTTCGCCGTTGAGTTGGTCCGGGTGCAGAAACAGTGGCGTCGCCAGCCGCGCGCTCGCCGACTCGGTCAGCATGCCGGCAATGTTGTGGAACGGCGTTATCCAATGAAAGCCGAAGTGTCCCCAGCCGGAGTACACGGCGGCATTGACTACCCCCGAGACCCCGGCCTCCTCCTCCTTGTAGGCGATGTGTGCGCCGTACCAGCTCATCTCGCGCCACACCAACGGGTCGCCTCCCGGCCGGATGGGCTCGGCGTATGGCGGCACATAGATCCGCGCCCCGTAGGCACCCATCTGGTGATGGTCGATGTAGGCCTGCGGAATCCAGTCGCGAAACATCAGCTGGGCGCCGTAGACCGACTCTACGGTGTTGGTCTGAAAGGCGTCGCGATTGTTGTCGTGACCGATGTAGTGGTGGTAGAGGCTCGGGGGAGAAACACCTTCGTATTCCGTCCCGACAGTCTCGTTGTACCAGTCGGTGACGAGAATCTCGCCGTCGGGGTTGAAGCAGGGGATGATGATCGAGATCGTGTTGTCGAGAATACGCATGATCTCGTCGTCAGTGCGGGTGACGAGGTCGTAGGCGAGCTCAGCGGCCATCTGGCTCGCAGCCACTTCAGTGGAGTGCAATCCCATCGACTGCACGACCACGGCCTTGCCATCGGTGATCGCCGCCTCGATCGCCGCGTCGGTCGCGGCGCGAGGGTCGTTGAGCGTCGCGTTGAGGCGCTGCAGCTCGTCGAGCCGGCCGGCCTCGAGATTCTCCGGTGCCGAGATGAACAGAACCAGGAACGGGTTGTCGAGCGTCGAAGGGCCGACGTTCATGGCCAGCATTCGCGGGCTGGCGGCGGCCAGCTGCTCGTAATACGTCACCAGCTTGTCCCAGCGCGCCAGCTTACGATCGGCACCCATCTGGAAACCGAAGTAGTCATCCGGCGACACGATCGCCGCTTGGGGCGACGTGGCGCGCGCACTGGCGGCGCCAACGACGGCAACAATGGACAGGGCGAGGATCGGCACCAACCTTTGGGCCAACCAAGGACGATGGTTCATCGACAGCTCCGGGGGCGACGGCGCGGCTGCTGCGCACGGCTCGACTTCGATTCGGACCGCGCGCGCCGTGGACGCGCACGGGGGACGCACCAGAGGGTACCGAGATGCTCGCGGCGACGCCAACGAGTCGGGGCATGGTTCGCTGGCGGGCTGGTTACGGCGAGGAGACCTCTCCGCAGGTGTCAATGATCACCGGCACCGACGGAGTCCCCGCTCCGCTGCCGACCGCCTCGCAGGCTCGAATCACGTCCATGCCCTCGGTCACCTGCCCGAAGACGCAGTGCTTGCCGTCGAGCCATGCCGTCTCGGCGGTACAGATGAAGAACTGCGAGCCATTGGTGTTGGGCCCCGCATTGGCCATGGAGAGAATGCCGGGGCCGGTGTGCGCCAGCGTGAAGTTCTCGTCGTCGAAGCGATCGCCGTAGATCGACTTGCCACCGGTGCCGTTGTGGTTGGTGAAGTCGCCAGCCTGGCACATGAAGTTGGGAATGATGCGGTGAAAGCTCGAGCCCTCGTATCCGAAGCCCTTCTCGCCGGTGCACAGGGCACGGAAGTTCTCCGACGTCTTGGGGGTCTCGTCACTCAGCTCCATAACCACGCGCCCGGCCGCCTCGCCGTCGATCGTGATGTCGAAGAACACTTCTGCGTAGGTACCCATGTGCCGATCACTCTCCTGGTACGCCGTTGTCAGCTCTGTGCGTGTGAATTGCCGGCGCGGTTCCGGCAACGATGCCGTCGACCGCTGTAAGATCCCCCCATGCGGAAATCTACGTGGATTGTAGCAACGGTGTCCGTGGCCGTAGTCCTGCTGCTAACCGGTCTGTCGATGTCGGCGCCGACCAACGAATCGCTGCGCGTTCAGATACGACTATCCACCGACGCGGCAACAGGGATCGCCGCCCTCGGCCTGCAAGTGCCAGCTACCGGGCGTGTGTTCTTGCTCCTGTCGCGCGACGCCAGCACCGAGCCACGCCTGCAGTTAGGGGTCACCGGAGTGCCGCTCTGGGGCATGGACGTGCGGGGGTTCGGCGACGGCGATTCGATAACGCTCGACACAACTGGAGCGCAGTCCTCGGGCGCGACGTCCGACGGCGGCGTTATCGGGTATCCGCTGGCGAGCTTCGATGCCATTCCGCCCGGCGAGTACGTCGTGCAGCCGTTCCTGAGCGTCTACACGCAGTTCGAGCGCGCCGACGGAAACGTTGTCGAGATGCATCAGAATTCCGGAGCTGGACAGCAGGCGTTCCGCGCACCCGGCAACGCATACGGCACACCGACCCGTATGCGCATCGACCCGGCGGCGGGCGGCAATATCGAGCTGGTGATCGATCAGGTCATTCCACCGATCGAGCCGCTGCGCGTCGGAGAGACACTGCAACAGGGCAACCCGCGCGACAGCGAGCGTGTGAAGTTCGTCAAGATGCGTAGCGAGGTGCTGAGCGAGTTCTGGGGCCAGGACATGTACATCGGCGCCAACGTGCTGCTGCCGTATGGCTACGACCCGAGCTCGGATATCCGCTACCCGACCCTGTACTTGCAGGGTCACTTTCCGGGACGTGCTGCGCCGCTCGGCTACGGCGAAGCGGCACCGCGCGCCCGGTCAACGGGCTTCACGGAGCTCTGGGACTCCGCCGATGCTCCGCGGATGTTCGCCGTCACCCTGCGCGACGCCAACCCGTACTACGACACCTCATACTCCGTCGACTCCGCCAACGTCGGCCCCTACGGCACCGCGATCACCGAGGAGCTGATGCCGTATCTCGAGCGCCAGTTCCGGATGATCCCGGAGACCTGGGCACGGGTCACGGCGGGGGGCTCCACCGGCGGCTGGGAGGCTCTTGCGGCGCAGATCTTCTACCCGGAGGTTTTCGGCGGAACCTGGGGATGGTGTCCGGATCCGGTCGACTTCAACTACTACCAGATTGTCGGCATCTACGAAGACGACAACGCCTACACCATGGGCAACGAGTGGCATCGGATCGAGCGCCCCAACGCTCGCCGACCTGACGGCAACATCACCTCCACCGTCCGCATGGAAAACACCATGGAGCTGGCGCGCGGGCCCAACAGCCGCTCTGGCGGCCAATGGGCGATCTGGGAAGCAGTTTTCGGCCCCGTCGGCGAAGACGGCTACCCGGCCCCGATTTGGGACCCGGTCAGCGGCGTGATCGACCGCGAGGTCGCCGAGTACTGGCGCGAGAACTTCGACCTGCACCGCTACCTTCGCGAGGAATGGCAGGAGATCGGCGCGTCGCTGCGCGGCAAGCTGCACGTGGCCACCGGCGACATGGACACCTACTACCTCGAGGAGGCGGTATTCCTGCTGCAGGACTTCCTCGATCGAGTCGACAACCCGCCGGCCGACGCGTCGTTCGAGTACGGCTGGCGCAAGCCGCATTGCTGGATCGGCTACAGCCCCTCGGGCTCCGGCGACGATCTGACCAACTCGGAGTTCGTGCAAGTCGTGGCCGAGTACCTGGACGAGCGTGCTTCGGGCGACGCCGACCGGGCGTGGCTGGAAGAACGATAGCGTGCCGGTCCGACAGCGTACCAACGTCGCGCCCGGAGGCAGAGCATGCTGAAGCTTTACAGTGCGCAGATCTGCCCGTTCGCCCAGCGCACCCGTGCTCTGCTTGTCCACCTCGACATCCCCTTCGAGTTGTACGAGATCGATCTGCACGATCGCGACCCCGAGTTCCTCGCTCTGAGCCCGACCGGGCGCGTGCCCATGCTGATCGACAACGGCTTCAGGTTGTACGAGTCACAGGTGATCAACGAGTACCTGGCTGAGGCGCACGGGTGGACAACCGCCCTGGCAGACGACACACGACTTCGCGCTCGCCAACGGCTGGCAATGAAGCAATGGGACGACATCGTGGTGGACGCCTTCTATGATTCGATGCGCGCCGGTGGGACGAGCGATCCGGAGCGCCGCGGCCGCATCGGGCGCGAGCTCGATCAGCTCGAGGCAACGGTCGGCGCCGACGAAGGATCCGTTGAAACGCTGCTCGCCTTCCACTGCGCACCGCACTGGGCACGCATGGACTGGCTACGCTCGGTGACCAGCCTGGCGGAGCTGATCGACGAGCGCCCTGCCCTGCGTGCCTGGATGCAGCAAACTCTGGAGATCAAGGCACTCCGGGATACGCTGCCAGAGCGCGAGCACGCGGTGGCACGCTACGAAGAGCGTTACGCGGCAGCTAAGCCCTAGCTACGTTCCTGCCGCATGAACATCCCCGCTGGAGGGAGTTAGGCAAGGCCGGAAAGCTCCGACGCATTTATCGCCCCAGCCGCAGCAACCGAATCGCGCGCGGAGTTTGTGACTTCGAGCTCCCATAGGCATCATGAAGCGTCTCCTCCGCTCCCTATGCCAATGAACTCGAGGCTCGCGATGGATCGCATCGTCCAGTGTGTCCCGAACTTCTCGGAAGGCCGCGATGAGAACGTCATCCGGGAGATCGCTGCGGCCGCTGAAAACGTGTCCGGGGTGCGACTACTCGACGTCGATCCCGGGGCGGACACCAACCGCACGGTAGTTACGTTCATCGGCGAGCCCGAGGCAGTGGCAGAGGCCGCGTTTCAGGCGACGCGACGCGCCTCCGAGCTCATCGACATGCGCCGGCACTCCGGTGCCCATCCGCGGTTCGGCGCCACTGACGTCGTGCCCTTCGTGCCGGTTTCCGGCGTCACGATGGATGATTGCGCCGAGATCGCCCGCCAGGTTGGCAAGCGTATCGGCACCGAGCTCGGGATCCCCGTGTACCTGTACGAGAACGCCGCCACCCGACCCGAGCGACGCAACCTCTCGCGAGTGCGGGCGGGAGAGTACGAAGGGCTTGGCGACAAGCTCGCCGATCCCGAGTGGGCACCCGATTTCGGCCCCGTAGAGCTCAATGCTCGCGCCGGTGCCACCGCTGTCGGTGCGCGTGAGTTTCTCGTCGCCTACAACATCGACTTGAACACGACCGATCGTCGCTATGCCAACGAGATCGCTTATGCAGTGCGAGAGCGAGGCCGCTGGAAGCGCACCGGCAACATCGAGCCCTTCTACTACAAGGGAGAGGTGGTCAGGTTCGCCGGCGACGGCACCTATCCGTGCGGGCCGTGCGGCTTCGTCGGCTCATCGTTCGAGGATCTCGAAGGCCACTACCGCGAGGAGCACGGGGCTGACCTGCGCCGGCGCTACGAGGACCTCGGTATCGATCCGGACAACCCCACCGGCCCGGTCTATACCGATGGGCAGTTCACCCACGTCAAGGGAATCGGCTGGGTGATCGACGAGTTCAAGCGCGCCCAGGTGAGCATGAACTTGACCAACACCAAGGAGGCGGCGGTTCACGACGTACTCGAGGCGACTCGAGAGGCGGCCAGAGCCCTCGGCATCGTAATCACCGGCTCCGAGATCGTCGGTCTGGTGCCATACGAGGTCATGCATGACGCGGCAGCCTTCTATCTGCGTCGAATGCGCAAATCCACCGGCCTGCCCGTGCCCGACCTCATGGAGACTGCGATCCAGTCGATGGGACTGCGGGACGTAGCGCCCTTCGAGGCCGCCGACAAGGTGCTGGCCATGCCTCGTATGGACGGATCGCTGGTCAATCGCACGACCTTCGACTTCGTCGACGAGGTGTCGCGCGACACGCCCGCACCAGGCGGCGGCTCGGTCGCCGCCTTGGCGGGTGCACTCGGCAGCGCCCTTGCCACCATGGTCGCCAACCTCAGCGCCGGGAAAGGTGAGTTCGACGATCGGTACGACGAGCTCTGCTCGATCGCCGAGCGCGGCCAGACGGTCAAGGATGCCCTTGTGCGCGGCGTCGATGCCGACACCAGCGCCTTCGACAAGGTGCTCGATGCCATGCGCATGCCGCGCGACACAGAGGCCCAACAGGCCGAGCGCGACAACTCCATGCAGGAGGGATACAAGGCCGCCACCCGGGTACCTCTGGCCACCGTGCAGCAGTGTCGCGACGCGCTTCAGCTGTGCAGCGAGATCGCCGCCATGGCCGATCCCGAGATGGTCAGCGACGCCGGCACCGGCGCCCTGTTAGCGCACGCCGGCGCACAGGCCGCCGCCTACAACGTCCGCATCAACCTTCGGCACATCGATGACGCCAGTTTCGACGCCGAGATGCGCGGCGCGATCGAAAGCACCCTGGCTGAGTGCAGCCAACTCGCCACCGCGGTCGCAGGCGAAGTAGACCGCGTTCTGGCTGCGGACTAGCGGCCGCAGGGTTCGGGGCGAACAGGGACGCGGCGCGCGTCAAGAGGGCCCGACCGCGACCTGGACCGGGCACGCATCGACCATCGCGGCGCTATCCGAACGGCTCTATTGCTCGACTGCATACAGCCTCGCATGGAACCGCGCTTGCATCGAAATCAGACAAAAAAAGCGCCCGGCGACCGCCCGGGCGATGTGCTTAATGCAACAATCCGAAGATTATACGACAAATCGATACCCAAAGTCAAGTCACGGACGGGCAGTGTTTCCCTATGAAAGTCACCATCGCGCAGTTTAGTGCGGCCTCTAGGCCATGAGCAGGAGCTTCTCGCTACCGATCCTTTGCGGGATGATCACGATCCACCCACAAGCTGTCGCTCAGCCGCCTTCATGATTCTCTTTGCCTCCCGCAGGGTTTCCGGCGGGTGCTCGACGGGTTCGTGCTCATGGAGAATCTGTATCCGTCGCTCGCGAGCTACCTCTGCATCGCTCTTGCCTCGCGATTCCCAATCCTTGTAGGTCTGTCGCGGAAACAGGTCTGGCAGCAAGTGCTCCTTGCGGAACATCCTTGCGGTGGACTTGTGAGACAGGTAATCCCCACTGAACCGAAGCTCTCTGATGGCATCGATCAGGAAATGCTCGTCGTCGAACACTACCCCCGCGCGTAGGCGTTTGTTCTGCCGGATGGCTTCGGTCGTCAAGACCAGATAGTCGAGATCGACCAGCGTCGCGCCATCCAGATCGGCTGGCCCCCAGATGTTGTCGGCTCCGGCCAGGCTCAAGATCGCATCCGCGTATACGGATTCCAGCCCGCTCTGGAATCCGATGTCCTTGGCATCCGTGCTTTCGCCGAATACCGATACCGGAATGTCGTAGACAGTCTTTGCCATCTCGACCATGGCGAGACACATGAGGATCGCCTCGGGCGACATCCCCGCCCAGCGCCCCGAACGCATGTCCAGGATGCCGGCACCCGCACCCCAGATGATCGGCCACCCCGGGGAGACGAGCTGATAGAACGCCATGTGGCCGAGAAAGCTCGCGGTCTCCTGCGCAATCGTGCCCGCCAGGGTCACCGGTGATGTCGCGCCGGCCAGCGGAAGAAACTGCAACACAAGAGGCGCCCGGTACTCTGCCCATTCGAGCGCCAGATCCGTTGCGCCACCGTCGCTCTGCAGAGGACTGATAGGCGTCTGCACATGAGAGATCAACGAGCGCTCCTTGAGCACGTCACGCGAACCCAGGAATGCATCGAGGAGCTCCCACTTGAAGGGAAGTGTCTGCGCCGTCGCGCCACCTCCGAGCAGGTGCTTGCTGCTATGCAAGAGACTGGTCTCGAGGGATTTCAGGTCCTGAAGCTCGGCGGGCACGTCAGTGGGCACCACCATCGGGCACCACTCATCGACGTCATCCAGGGCATCGACCAAACGGGCGCAGGCGGTGAGATCGGAGGACGTCGATGGTCGTCTGGCTCCGGTTTCCAGGTCTCTGAACCATGGGCTCCGAGCCGCTGCCGTGTACCAGGGATCGCCCGCCCCGGCTGCGATGTCCTTGGAGGGGTCAGCCGCTGCCAGGGTGAACTGCGAGGGCAAGGTGGCCAGCCCACTCTCGACCAACGAGGCCGGGATCTGTGCGGACAAGGTCTTCCAGTCGATCTTGCATCCCGATTGATGCAGCAGGTCACAGATCTTCTTCGATCCGAACCTGATTCCGACGCTCTCGAGGATCTCGAGGGCTTTCGTGTGGATTGCGTCCCTGTCTGCCTGGTCGAGCATGGTCAACCGTAATTGCATGCGACGACCTCCTGGCTAGTCGGAACAACACCCATAGAGAAGTCCGAAGGCCTACGGTTGATCTGGCTCTATGAGACGGAGGATCCCCGCGTCCAGCGGGCCGCCTTCCGGGCGGTCACCTGCTGCCGTGTCCGCCTCCTCATTGTCCTCGACATCCTCCGTCCTGGTCGCGGGCAGGCCACCGTCACAGTCCTCGGTGGTGGGCGCCATTCCCACCGCGTCGGTGAAGGCGCACACGTACCTCCGCAGGCGATCCATCTGTAGTCGCGGCTCGCCGATGCCGTGACCCTGTCTCGGGTACGAGATGTAGGTGACCTCCTTACCGAGGTCGCGCAGTGCCTGGTAGAACTCCACCGCCTGCTCGGGCGGCACCCGAGCGTCGTTGGCGCCGTGCATGATCAAGATCTTGGCGGTGACGTTCTTGACGTGGCGAATCGGCGAGTGGCGCCGGTATGCGTCTTCGTCGTCCCAGGGGGTGCCGAAGAACCAACCCATATAACCGGGGATGTCGGTGGTGCTGTACATCGAATACAGGTTGGTGAGCCCGGCTCCGGGCGAGATGAGCTTGAATCGATCGGTCTGGGTCGACATCCAGAAAGTCATGTAGCCGCCGTAGCTCCAGCCGTAGGCGACCATACGATCCGCGTCGACCCAACCGCGCGCGATGAGGTTGTCGACCCCAGTCATGATGTCATCGTAATCGCGCGTGCCCCAATTCTCGCGGTTGGCGTTGAGGAACTCCTGACCGTAGTTGGAGCTGCCGCGAAAGTTGGGCTGGAACACCAGGAAGCCGTTCGCGGCAAGCACCTGGTTGGTGGAGTTGAACGATGTGGTCACCGCGCCGCTGGGACCGCCGTGCGGGTTGACGATCAGCGGGTAGCGCCTTCCCTCCTCGACCCCCGCGGTGAAGTGCACCACTCCCTCGATCTCCTGTCCGTCGGAGTTGGTCCAGTTGACTGGACGGGCCGCAGCAAGCTCGAACGATTCGGCCAGCCAAGCATTGTGGGTGGTAAGACGGGACAGCTGCGACAAATCGTTGGAGGGCGCCGTGTAGAGTTCGGACGGATGCGCCGGGTTGGAGTGCACCCACACCCAACGGCCGCCATCGGACGAAAGCTGGAACTGGGAGTTGGCGCCCGAGGGCACGCCGTGCCGCAGAACCTCGTCGGTGGCTACCTGCACCGAGTAAAGCGACACGTTGGTACGCTCGCCCGTAGCCCAGTAAATATCGGCGTTATTGGGGGCCCAGATCGGTGCGCCGGCATTCAAGTCAAAGTCCTCCAGGAGGATCTCTGGCGCCCCG
>DASCOT010000132.1:0-24978 GCA_036012155.1 Acidobacteriota bacterium | reverse complement strand
CCATATCGGCAAACCGTGCAGGAAATTGACGGTGCCGTCGAGGGGGTCGATCACCCACAGACGTTCGGAGCCACCGTGGCGACGACCGGATTCCTCGGCCAACACATCGTCGCCGGCAGGGATCCGATCGAGAATCCATCGCTCTGCCTCGACATCGGCAGCGCTCACCAGATCGCGGCGGCGACCTCCCTTACGATCGGCGTCCGCGGCGTCCAAGCTGCCGTAGTAGCGCAACAGCACGGCACCGGCGCCGTGGGCGAGGTCGACGAGTTGGTCCAACACAGCAGGCTTCTCCCCATGGCGCATCGACACGGATCCGGACACCGGGTGCCAGCCGTACGTCCATTGGCGCAGGCGCCCGCTCGGATGTCGCCGGGAAGTATCGCCGATCAGCGGGCCGCGCGAGCAGCCTTTCGCCAGGCACCACCTCAATAGGCTTCGAGGCCTTCCATATCGAGGATCCAGATGACTCGCTAGCTCGACTCGACCAGGCCCTCGCGACGGAAGCCATTGAACGCCATGCTGGTGGTCTCACGAGTCGACCCGACCAGCTGGCCCAGGTCGGTCTGCGTCAGCCGAAGTCCGATCCGCAGGCCGCGATCGTCCAGCTCACCACAATCGTCGGCGAGCCGAACGAGGGCGTGTGCCAGTCGCGTCCGTACGTCCTCGGAGAGCAGCGCGATCATCCGGTCTTCTATCGCGTCTTTCCTCCTGGCGATAACCGATGTGACCCACCCCGACAGATCGGGATGCTGCTCCAGGTAGCCGGAGAATCGGTCGCGTTCGATGACGCAGATAAACGCGTCCTCGGCAATCTGCGCATTGTCGCGACGCCGGTCGGCGCCGATCAGGGCTGTTTCGCCGAACATCGCGCCAGGCCCCTCGAACCCGAAAATGATCTGCTTGCCGCACGCGATCTCGCGATACAGCTTCACGGTGCCGGTACGGAGGACATAGAAATGGTCGCACAGATCACCGGCGCGGAAGACATCCTCGCCTCGCTTGAATAGGCGTAGATCAGCGTTGTTCACCAGTTGCTTGAGCTCCCAGTCGGCCAGGCTTCTGAACATCCCCATCTGCTTGAGATGCCAGTACTTGGCCTGCGACACCGCCAACGCCGTTTCCATTCTTGCCCTCCGCGATCTAACTGTTACGCACAACCGTACGCATCTCGGACTTCCCGGTTCATAGGACGATTTGCCGTCGGTACCGGGTTGGTTACAGGTGTTGTTGGCGATCGCGAGGGAATCTCGGCCACGTAGCGCCGGCCTGGCAGAGACTCCTACGGCCGACCGGTGCCGGCTCTGTGGAGCGCCTCTAGGCGGCGATCGTCTCCTGCGCGTACAGGTTCCAGAGATACCCCAGAAGGAACCCGGTCAGGCCCAGCACCAGGATGCCGCCGGTATGCCCCATCAGGACGTGTGCAGCGTCAGAGTAGGGACACAGCATGCGCCACGACGCTTCGGCGGCAAATCCGGCACCAGTGCCGGTCAGGAAACCGGCCACGAGCGGACGCTGCGGCAGAGTTCGCGCCACTAGCCACGCGATCAACACCAACGCCGGCAGCCCGATCAGCGACTCGGCACGGAAGCACGTCATCCACATCGTTACAGTGCCGCCACTGGACATCGGAGCGCGAGCGAAGATGAGCAGGTTAACGACGATCTGCAACACGTAGGCGGTCAACACGGAGGCAAATATCTTGGTAGAGGAGGCGCGCCAGCCCGGAATCCCCTCGCGCAATGCGAAGACCAGCAACGCGAATGCAAGCAACACTTGGATTGCCACGGGAACCCAAGCCAGCATCATGCCGAGCTCACCGGTATCGCGCAGTTGGTTGTAGGCGAAAGGCATCGCCATTGCCGCAAGCACCAGTGGTAGCACCGCCAGCAGACGCTTCCAGGGTGGTCGCAGCGGGGTCACGGGCTCGATGCTGTCGCCGATTACCTGGCGCAGGCGATCCGGCACGTCGGAGTGGGATGCGCTCATGCCGGCACCCGGTCAGTGCCGAAGGTCTGTCGCAAGTCTTGCATGCCTCGGAACGCTCGGAGCTTGGCGGCGCGCTCGCTGATACCAAGCATGTTACCGATCTCGCGGAACGTAAAGCCCCAGACGTGGTGGAGCAGTAGCGATTCGCGTCGGTCCTCCGGAACGTCGAGCAGCGCTTGCCCGAGGTCCTCGCGATCCGGAAATAGCTCGGCGATAGGAGCTACGGGGATCTCGGGCGGCACCTCTGGGCTCGGCGCCGCATGCTTGGCCAGGCGCGCCGAGGATCGCCCGTACATCAGAAACACGTGCCGAGCTATCCCGAATGCCCAGGGTTTGACCGGCCGTCCAGGCATGTACGTATGCCGCGAGCGATGCATCTGCAGAAACGTCTCCTGCATCAGATCCTCGCCCCTCGACTGGTCACGAGTAAGCGACGTCAGGTAGTTGCGTAGCGGCACCGAAAGCGCAGCGAACAGCTCCTCGAATGCATCGAGCTTGCCGTTCTGGTAGCCGACCATGCACTCGGCCAGCCGATCAGGCGAGACATCTTCTAGTCCCACATTCCTTCCTTTTACCTTTCACCGCCGCTTGGTTTCAGCCCACCTCTCCTCCCTCGTCCGATACAGGTCCTTTGCAAAGAACAAAAAAAGGGTTTCGGGAGCGCGGGATCGGGGGATTACCATTCTCACTGATTACCGCCCACCTACGGCGCAAGCTCCAGTGGCGGCGGTCTCTGACCCCTTGAGCGGTTTTGTTTGGACCCGGCCGGCTCCATCGAGTGAGTCCGCCAACTCGCAGTCGCTGGAGGCTGACGTGAAGAAGCTGTTGATCCTGACGATGCTGGTAACGGCTGGTGCTCTCTTGACGGCCCCGGCCTGGGCGCAGCAAGACCAGGTAGCCGCGCTGTTCGGTGGGTACTCTCTCTTACGCCTCGACCAAGGGGACAACCTCGACCGAGCCACCGTCCACGGTTTCGCGGCCGACTACACATATTTCATGGACCGCCGTTTCGGCTTTGTCGTGAGCGGTAGCTACCACAAGGGACCGGCAGATGTCGGCGCCAACGGCTTCGGGGTGGGCGATTTCGATTTCCGCGAGTACACGCTGCTTGCCGGACCCCACGCAGTCCTGTGGCGCGGCCACACCTCGGAGGCCGGCCTCCGAGCACTCGCGGGCGCTGGATGGCGTCGGTTCGAGACCGGCGACGCGGGCCTCGAGGTGAGCGCTGACGTCGAGTTTACCTGGGCCATCGAGGCACACCTGGACCTGCGACTGTCTGACAACGTCTGGCTACGGGTTGCCCAGCCAGCAGTGGTCCGCACACGGTTCGACGACATCACCCGCACCGACTATCGCCTGAGCATCGGCCTGGTTCTACACGCCGGGAGCATGCTGCAGTAGGCGCTGCCGAACGAGCCTGGGCCGCCACGGCCCCTGGTTCGCCACCAGCGCCGACCTTCCAGAGGGCGGCTGGCCGGCGATGCGTACATCGCCGTCGTAGAATCGGTGGCGATGCCCACCCGTCCCAAACCTCTGTTCGAGGTCGATTCGCGCGAGACGCGCGAGTGGATCGAGAGTCTCGAAGCCGTTCTGCACCATGACGGTTCCGAGCGCGCCGGGTTTCTCCTGGCTCGCCTGGCCGACCGCGCCCGACTCGACGGCATCGAGGTGTCGACGCTACCGTCGCGCTACACGAACACCATCGGCATCGACCGCCAGCCTCCGTATCCAGGAAACCTCGAGCTCGAAGAGCGCATATCCGCCTGTGTGCGCTGGAACGCCATGGCGATGGTTGTGCGGGCCAACCGCACGGCCGCCGAGCTCGGTGGCCACCTGTCGACCTATGCCTCCGCCGAAGCGCTCTACGATGTCGGCTTCAACCATTTCTTTCGTGCTCACACCGAAGAGCAGGCCGGAGACCTCGTCTACTTTCAGGGCCACTCGTCACCCGGAATCTATGCGCGCGCCTTTCTCGAAGGGCGGCTGACCGAAGAGGATCTCGACGGCTTCCGTAGAGAAGCCGCCGGGGGCGGGCTTCCGTCGTATCCGCACCCCTGGCTCATGCGTGACTTCTGGCAGTTCGCCACGGTCTCGATGGGCCTCGGGCCGATCATGGCGATCTATCAGGCCCGCTTTCTTCGGTATCTGGAGAACCGCGGCCTCGCCCCTCGAAGCGATCGCAAGATCTGGGCTTTCCTCGGTGACGGCGAGATGGACGAGCCAGAGTCGCTCGGCGCCATCACGGTCGCCGCCCGTGAAGGGCTCGGCAACCTGGTGTTCGTCGTCAATTGCAACTTGCAACGGCTCGACGGACCGGTGCGCGGCAACGGCAGCATCGTGCGCGAGCTTGAGGCAGTGTTCCGCGGTGCCGGATGGAATGTGCTCAAGGTGCTGTGGGGAACAGCCTGGGATGAATGGCTGACGGGCCCCCATGCCGACCTGTTGGTGCGTCGCATGGAAGAAGCGGTCGACGGCGACTACCAGGCGTACGCTGCCGACAGCTCCGGCAAGCTACTGCGCGAGAAGTTCTTCGGCCGCTATCCGGAGCTCGCGAGCCTCGTAGAGAGCATGACCGATAAGGAGCTCGCCGCCATGCCGTCGCGGCGCGGTGGACACGACGAGCGAAAGGTATACGCAGCGTACGCAGCAGCAGCAGCGCACCGTGGCCAGCCCACGATCATTCTGGCCAAGACGATCAAGGGTTACGGCTTGGGCACTGCTGCGGCGCGCAACCCGACCCACCAACAGAAGAAGCTCTCGGACGAAGGGATCCGCGCCTATCGGGATTGGCTCCACTTACCCATCCCCGACGACGAGATTCACGACCTTCCCTACGTTCAACTACCGGATGACGCAGCCAACTACCTGCATGAGCGCCGGGCGAGTCTGGGCGGCGCTTTCCCGGCTCGCCGAATCGTCGCCGAGCCATTGGAGGTGCCGCCGCTCGATGCCTTCAAGGCGCAACTGAGACCGTCGGGCGACCGCGAGTTCTCCACCACCATGGTGTTCGTCCGTATGTTGTCGGCACTGTTGCGCAATGAGGCCATCGGCTCACGCGTGGTCCCGATCGTGCCCGACGAGGCGCGCACCTTTGGTATGGAGGGGTTGTTCAGGCAGGTCGGCATCTACGCTCCCTATGGGCAGCTATACACGCCGACAGATCGTGACCAGCTAGCGTACTACCGTGAGGATCAGGCCGGACAAATCCTTCAGGAGGGAATCACCGAGGCCGGCGCGTTCTCGTCGTGGATCGCCGCCGCCACGGCCTATGTGAACCACGGCCTCTTCATGCTCCCTTTCTATATCTACTACTCCATGTTCGGGTTGCAGCGCATTGGCGACCTCGCCTGGGCGGCCGCCGACATGCAGGCGCGTGGCTTCTTGCTTGGTGCCACATCCGGACGGACGACACTTGCTGGCGAGGGGTTACAGCACACCGACGGGCACAGTCACGTGCTGGCCTCTGCGATCCCCACGTGCCGAGCGTACGATCCGACCTACGCTCACGAGGTCGCGGTGATCATCCAGCATGGCATGGAGGCGATGTACGCCAAGAACGAATCGGCGTTTTACTACCTCACCCTGATGAACGAGAACTATCCCCACCCGGGCATGCCCGAAGACGCCGCCGAAGGCATCGTTCGAGGCATGTATCTGCTGCGAGCGGCAGAAGCGGTATCCCAGGTGCAGCTGATGGGCAGCGGCGCGATCCTGCGTGAGGTCGAAGCTGCCGCCGAGATGCTGGCCATTGATTTCGACATCTCGGCGGATGTCTGGAGTGTGACCAGCTTCACGGAGCTCGGCCGCGACGGCATGGCGGCGGCACGCTGGAATCGTCTTCACCCAGAGGCACCGGCACGGCGCTGTTTCGTGCAACAACAGCTCGCCGAGCGGCCCGGCCCGGTCGTCGCGGCGACAGACTACCTGGAGACGTTCCCGGAGCAGATCCGTCCGTTTGTCGAGCGCCGGGTCGTCGCCCTCGGCACCAACGGCTTTGGACGCAGCGATACGCGCTCGCAGCTACGATCGTTCTTCGAGGTTGATCGCCGTCACATCGTCGTAGCCGCGCTGAAAGCGCTCGCCGACGACGAGGTATGCAAGCCGGCGATGGTAGCGGCGGCGATCAACAAGTACGACATCGACCCGGACGCCATCGACCCAGCGACCGCTTAGGACCGATCGCGACAACGGAGAAGAGTGTTGGCTCAGTTACACGAGGTCAAGGTACCGGACATCGGCGACTTCGAAGATGTCGAGGTGGTCGAGCTGCTGGTCGCGTCTGGCGACACCGTAGCGGTAGATCAGTCGCTGATCACACTCGAGAGCGACAAGGCCTCTATGGAGATTCCGTCACCTACGTCGGGGATTGTTGCGGAGCTCCGGGTTGCCGTTGGCGACACCGTCGTCGAGGGCAACGTGATACTCACCCTCGAGGTGATCGACACGGAGTCGAGTGCCCGGCCATCGTCGGGCGCCGACCCGTTTACGACCTTCCGCCAGGAGCCTAGAGCGCCTGAGCCGGAAATGGCGTCGCCGGCCCCCCCACCGCGTGAGCATGTCCCGGAAATCACTGCCGAGCCCACCGATCCCGCCACCCTACCCTGGGCGAGCCCTTCAGCTCGCAAGCTGGCACGCGAGCTCGGCGTAGATATCTCGACGCTGGTCGGCAGCGGACGCGACGGACGCCTGACCCGACTGGATATCGAGGCCGGCACGCAGCGCGCCACGACCGCGGGCTCGGCATTGCCGGAGATGCCGGTCATCGACTTCACCCGGTTCGGAGAAATCGAGATCCAGCCGCTGACCCGGATCCAAAGGCTGACCGGCGAGAACCTGCACCGGGCATGGTTGCATGTGCCTCACGTTACGCAGTTCGACGAGGCCGACATCTCCGACCTCGAGACCTTCCGCAAGGCAAGCAAGGCGACGGCCGAGGCTCTTGGCTTCAAGCTGACTTTCGTGAGCTTCATGATCGCGGCGGCCGCGGCGGCGCTGGAAAAGTTCCCACGCTTCAACTCGTCGCTCGACCCCGCCGGGGGTGGGCTCGTCGCCAAGCGATACGTCCACATTGGCGTAGCCGTTGATACACCGAAGGGCCTCGTGGTGCCGGTAATCCGGGACGCCGAGCAGAAGCGGGTCTTGGAGCTTGCCGAGGAGCTCGCCGATGTCAGCAAGCGAGCCCGTGACGGAAAGCTCACCCCATCCGATATCCAAGGGGCCAGCTTTACGATATCCAGCCTTGGCGGCATCGGCGGAACTGCTTTCACGCCGATCGTCAACGCCCCTGAAGTGGCCATCCTGGGGCTGTCGCGCGCCCAGATGCGCCCCGTCTGGCGGGACGGAGAGTTCGTACCGCGCCTGATGTTGCCGTTGTCCCTTTCCTATGACCATCGGGTTATCGATGGCGCCGCCGCCGCCAGGTTCACCACCTACCTGGCCGGCCTGTTGTCCGGTATCCGCAACCTGCTGCTGTAGAAGGAGTCATGGCGGACTTGATCGAGGTTCGGGTGCCAGACATCGGCGACTTCGAAAACGTCGAGGTGACCGAGCTGCTCGTGCGACCTGGCTCCGTCGTCGATCCCGATGCTTCCCTGATTACGCTGGAGAGCGATAAGGCAAGCCTCGAGCTTCCGGCTCCCGTCGTCGGAGTCGTCCGGCAGGTACACGTGGCGATCGGAGACCGGGTGTCGGAGGGCTCACCCGTCGCCACGATCGAGCCAAGCGACGACAAGGGCGCCGGTTCGGAGCCAACGGCCCCACGGGTCCGGCAACAGCCCGCTGCGCCAGAACCCGAGCAGGCATCGCCGCCCCCGCCGCCACGCCGGGCGGTACCAACGACACCAACGCCACCGGAAGCACCATTGCCCAGCGCCGATATCCAGACCGATGTCGTGGTCATTGGGTCGGGCCCCGGCGGCTACACGGCAGCGTTCCGCGCCGCTGACCTCGGCAAGCAGGTGGTGCTCGTCGAGCGTTACGCGAGCCTGGGCGGAGTATGCCTCAACGTTGGCTGTATCCCGTCCAAGGCCATGTTGCACGCGGCCGCTGTGATCGACGCGGCGGCCGACTTCAAAGGCCGCGGTATTGATTTCGGAACGCCGAAGATCGACCTACCCACGTTGGCCAACTGGAAGAACAGCGTCGTCGACGCTTTGACCGGCGGGCTCGTGCAACTCGCCAAGAAGCGCGGCGTCACGGTAGTACAGGGTCGTGCGAGGTTTACCGATAAGCACACGCTGTCGATTGAGCACCAGCAAGACCGGACAACACTCGCCTACCGCAACGCCATCATCGCCGCCGGGTCGCGACCTGCCACCTTGCCCGACCTACCCGAGGACGACGACCGCTTGTGGACCTCGAACGCCGCCATCCGCTTCGATCGCATACCGAAGCGCCTGCTGGTCGTCGGCGGCGGAATCATCGGTCTGGAAATGGCCCAGGTCTATGCGTCGCTCGGCAGCCGCGTCACGGTCGTCGAGTTGCTCGACGGCCTCATGCCCGGAGCCGATCGCGACCTAGTGCGCCTGCTGGAGCGACGAGTCAAGAAACGCTACGAGAACATCTTCACGGCCACCAAGGTCGCCGCGATCAAGCCCCTCAAGCGCGGGCTCAAGGTCGCCATGCAAGGCCCGCAGGCACCGGATACCGACACCTTCGACGCCGTACTCATAGCGGTGGGCAGGCGCCCCAACGGCCACCTCGTCGGCGCCGAGGCCGCCGGCGTCCACGTCGACGCACGGGGCTTCATAGCCACCGACCTACAACAACGCACCAACGTAGCGCACATCTTCGCGATCGGCGACATCACCGGGGAGCCCATGCTGGCCCACAAAGCGACCCACGAGGGGAAGGTGGCGGCCGAAGTAGTCGCCGGGCGCCCGAGCGCGTTCGACGCCAGCGTGGTGCCGTCAGTTGCCTACACCGATCCCGAGGTAGCGTGGGTGGGGGTTACCGAGGAGGAGGCTACGGCGCAGGGCATCGAAGTGGAGAAGGGGCGCATTCCTTGGGGTGCGAGCGGCCGAGCTCAAGGATTGGGCCGGCCCGAGGGGCTGACCAAGTTGCTCTTCGAGTCCGCTACCGGGCGACTGATCGGCGCCGGTTTCGTCGGCGCCCATGCCGGCGATCTCATCGCCGAGGCGGCGCTGGCGATCGAGATGGGGGCCAATTCCACCGACATCAGCCTCACGATCCACCCGCACCCGACCCTGTCGGAAACACTGGCCTTCGCCGCCGAGGCCGTCGATGGAACGTTGACCGACCTGTACCTGCCCAAGCGATGAGCGCGAGGCTCGTACCGACGCCGTGACGGCGAGGATACGGTCAGGAGACGATCAGCATCACCTCGGCGGAGGTGGCGCTGACCCCGCACTTGTTTACGCCGCGAACGCGGAGGTAGTAGGTACCGACGCCGACGCGGCCGGCTACGTACGTCGTGGCCGCTTTCCCGGTATCGAAGTTGGCGAGGTTGGCCTGCCCTGGTCCTGACCCCGCTTCGATTCTGTACGAGGTGGCGCTTTCTCCCGAACCAGCATTCCATTTCAGCGTAACCCGGCGGCCGTTGGCGGTCGCAGTCAGGCCCACCGGCACGGCGGCCGCCGCACTACAGCCACTCGCTACGCCGACGTTGGCGACAGCGTTGTTGGACTGCCCACTGGTGCCGGCCAAGTTGACCGCGCGTACGGTGAGGTCATACGTGCCTTTGCCAACTTTCGGGGCGCGGAACGTAGTCGCCGTCTTGCGGGTATCGAAGTCGGCCAGATTCTTGCCCCCCGGAGCGGAACCCGCCTGGATCCGATAGGAGGTGGGTGCGCCTCCTGTAGTCGGCGCTTTCCAGTTCAAGGTCAGGGCCGTGCCACTGACTATCGCCTGGAGACCCGATGGCGGTCCGGGGGCGGCAGTCGTGGGGCTCGTGCCGCCGCTCGACGGCATTGAGTCGATGGTCCCGAAGACCACCCCGCCGAGAACATCGTAGCCGGCCGGGGAGGGGTGTAGATGGTCAGCGTAGAGGTTGCTGCGACCCCTGAACGCCCCATACACATTCGACAAAGCGGCGCCGACAGTCGCTGCGGCTGACCCCAGGCGGTTGTTGACGTTCCTGATAGCGGAATTCTTGGCACCGCCGAAACCCATTTCGTTGCGCGGCAGCACCGTCGTCAGCACGGTGGTCTTGCCGGCCTTCGTAGCCATCGCCGCCATCTTCTGAAGGTTGAACGCGATGAGCGCCGGCGAGAACCCGGACGTAATGTCGTTCGTTCCCTCCATGATCACGGTGCCGGCAGCCGAGGATCCCATCAGCTTGGAAAGGCGCGCCAACCCAGCCGGCGTTCTCTCCCCTCCGACGCCCTGGTTCATCACCGCGACCGATGTGCCGGGGGCGCTCGTAAGTCGTGCCCGGAGATCGGCCGGATAACCGGGATCGATCACCGGCTGTCCCCCAACGAGCGTATAGCCCAAGGTGATGCTGTCGCCGAACGATATCCAGCTCGTTGCCGACGAGATCTTCGGCAACACCGTTAGCGGAACCTCGCTCGGCGCAGCAGCGTCCTCGGTCTCGCCGCGAAGCACCCGCAGTTGGACGTCCCGACCCCGTCCGAACGGGCGGTCGCTCTCGGCTACTGTCAGGTCGCCGCGCACGTTCGTCCACCCCAACTGCAGTCGGCCGTCGGCCGCTACCGCAGCCTCGATGTTGGCGTTGGCCGACACCACCAGGTCTCGCGAACGACGCCATCCCCGATTGCCAAACTCACGCCATCGCACGACACTTCGAGTCGACCCCGGAGAGCTCTCGGGGATCGCCCAGACAACCGACAGACCATCCTCGCTGGCGAGCGCCAGCGGCGAACTGCCAGCGTACCGGGCGATTCGCTGGGGCGGTTCCCAACCGCGCCGCGGATGCCCGACGACCGCCTCCGTCCAGTAGGCGCGTTGTCGGAAGGAGCTCCAGGCGATGACCCAGCGGTCACCGCTCACGGCGATGCTCGGGGAGATATCCGGGGTGCTGTCCGCAGTGAGCGCTAACGGCGCGCTCCAGCCCGAAGGTCCGCGCCAACTTAACCAGATCTCCGCCTCGGCGCCGCCTGAGGCCCACACAACCGCCGGATTGCCACGATCGTCGACAGCCATCGCGGCACCCATCGGCTCGCTGGGCGGCTGCGGCAAGCGTTCCGGGATGGTCCAAGCACCGTCGGTTTGGCGGGCGGCGTAGAGCGCCGACACTGCACCGAACGTGGCGCGGTCGGAGGCTGTCCATACAGTCCACAGCGCGTCGCCGCCGGCGGCCAGGACGGGGTAGCGATCGTGCCTCCCCATCGATGGACCGCGCTCGGCCTTGCTCCAGCGCCCGTCCTCAAACCGCTGTGTCCACAACCGGCTTCGGGACTCGTCGGAGCGTGATGCCATGACCCACGTGGATCCGTCGCGGCGCGAGGCTACCGTCGGGCGCCCATCGCCACCCCGTCCCTCCGGGCCGAGGCGGCGTCCGCTCGTCTCGGCGGGCAGCGCCGCATGCACACGCCCGCCCGAGGTCGCATCGGCAGTTCGCCAAACCAGCGCCGAAGAACCCCCGGCTGCCATCGCGGGCCGCTCTTGAATCCTCGGCTCGCGATACCTCTGCGCCGTGGCTTCCTCGACTCCGACACCCGATGCCGCAACACCGCCAATCACTAGGCATACCACGCCCATACGGCGAGAAAGCTTGTGCCGCGCCGCCCGGATTACACCGGGCGCAGCGGGTACATTCTTACCGGGGAGGTCGAGCCCCAGTAGTGTGCCTCCGACCCTGTTCTACCGCCCAACTGCGGACGGGAACGGGCACTGACGGGACCCAATTTGATGGATGTTATCCACGGACCGAGCTCAAGGCAAGGAGCGCGTTCTACTCGAGTTCGCCGGGCGAATACGCACTGGACTAGAGCGGACTACGTCGGCCAGGATTGCACTCAAGAACGCAGAGTTCGGCAGCTCGCCACCGTATGTCAGGCCGAAACGTCCCGGTCAGGATCGAGACCCATCGTCGCCTTCCTGGAGTCCGTATCGTCAGCTTCCGCGACGGGATCTCGCTCACGGGCATCGCCCCGACGTCGCATCGCGGATCGACGACAAGCGCCGGGCGCTCGAGCAAGCAGGATCGGCGACAGTGGCCATTCGATGTTGCTTCTCGTGGGAAGATCGCCACGCTTCATTGCACGGTGGAGGCGAGTCGTGGCGGCCGGCGGCGAGAAGCCGTAGGATTCGCCAGGACGAGCTCCGACCGCAGCTTCCGGGGACTCGCCTACATTGCGTCAGGAAACCTGCCAGGTGCCGACATGAGAGCGACACGGTTGCTGCTGCTAGCCTGGGCCACGCTTGCATGCGGGTGCGCCACCGAAACGGCGCCGGCCGTCAGGATGGCCAATGTCAAACAACTGATGGGCGCGGTAATCGAGCCCGCGGCCGAGGTCTACTGGGACGCGGTCGGAGCGATTATCGACGAGAACGGCCTGGACGAGTTCGCGCCGAGCTCGCCCAACGAGTGGGCAGCGGTGCGCAACTCCGCGCTTGTGCTCGCCGAATCTGGCGACCTGTTGATGGTGGAGAGCCGGGCGGTCGATCAAGAGACATGGGCGACGTTGTCCCTGGCAATGAACGAGGCTGGCAGCCTGGCGCTCGCGGCAGCGGACGCTCAGGATCCGGATGCGGTCTTTGATGCCGGCGCCGAGGTCTACTTCGCCTGCGCGGCGTGCCACGCCGCGTACGCACCCGAGATCGTCAGGCCGAGCGACGTTCGCGACGAATAGAGGTAGGCGTGATACTGAGCTTTCTGGAGTGGTGGGGGAACACTAGCTGGAGCATCGCCCTCTTGGAGTCGTACTACGTATGGCCGTTGCTGGAGTCGACTCACGTCCTCATCCTCTGTTTGTTCGTTGGCACCGCCGTCATCAACGATCTGCGCCTGCTGGGCTGGACCATGCGGCGTGTCCCGGTTGCCGAGGTCACGGGCCGGTTGCTGCCATGGACGCGAATGGGCTTCGCGGTGATGGTGATCACCGGAGTGCTGATCTTCTACTCCAACCCTTTCCGCTACTACCAGAACGTGTTCTTCCGCGTGAAGCTGCTGCTGCTCATCGCAGCGGGCATCAATGTCTTCGTGTTTCACCGCGGAATCCACCGGCGAGTCGCCGAGTGGGGCGCCGACGCGCTACCGCCATCTCAGGCCCGGGTGGCCGGCGCCGTGTCGCTCGTCGCCTGGGCCTTGATCGTCGTCGCCGGCCGAATGATTGCCTACAACTGGTTCGATTGCAGCATTCAGCCGCAACCCGACTGGGTCAACTGGGCGGCCGGATGCGTGATCGAACCATGAGGAGGAACCGCTCGCTCGGGGCCACGAAGCCGGCGCAACTGCCGACGGCGGGACGCTAACGTCATGCTGCTGTCGGTGTTCGAATGGTGCGACGCCACCGCCGTGGGCGCGGCTGTGCGCAGCTCGCTTTGGTGGTTTCCGGTCATCGAAGCAGTGCACCTGCTCGGGCTCTCCGTGCTCGGTGGGGCGCTGCTCCTGGTGGACCTGCGGCTACTGGGCGTCGGACTCAGGAACCAAACGATCTCAGAGCTAGCCGATCAGATGCGGCCTTGGCTGGTGGGCGCGATCGTCGTGATGGGCTCGACGGGGCTCCTGCTGTTCCTGTCGGAAGCGGTGAAATGCTACTACAACGACGCTTTCTGGCTGAAGATCTCGACCCTACCGATCGCACTGCTGTTCAGCTTCACCGTCCGGGCACGCGTTGCCGGCGCCGGTGGGCTCGACGCCTCGATACGCACGCGCCTCGTGGGCGCTACCTCGATCGCGCTCTGGTTCACGGTCGCCGCGGCCGGCCGCTGGGTCGGCTACTCGGGCTAGTGGTCTCGCCTCCGGCGGGCCGCTAGCACCTCCCCCTCGCCTGCCGCTCCCGTAGGCGCTCTGCGTCGTCGGGCGCGCCGGTACCGGACGACCCCATGAAGATCTTGGTGCCGTCGGCGAACGTAACGTCGCGGCCGTTCGCCCGCTTCAGGGAATGGTCCTTGGCCTGATACCCGTCGACGATGATCTCCGTTCCGAAGGTCAGGCAATCGCGCCGGAGCCCGCACCGCAGGAGCACATTCGGCGTACCGCCCTCGACCATCCACACCTCGGATGCGCCGTCCTCCTGCACCACCTCGAGGTGAATCCAGGAGTGCGGATTCACCCACTCCAACTTCACCACCTTGCCGGCCAGTCGGATCGGCGCATCGCGATCGAACTCGGCGCCGAAGGCATGATGTGCCACCAGGGGTGCTGTGTAGACGAGGAGGGCAAGGGCGGCAACCCCGCCGATCCATGTCAGTCGCTTAGCTCAGTCTGTAGTCATCTCGGCTCCCCTCCCACGTCTGTCGCTTCTCGCTCTTGTGCCCGCGCACCGCTCAGCACGTTGCTCAGTGCGTAATTGGCCTCGTGGCAGGCATACTCGTAAACCAAATCAGGCATTGCTTTGAATGGCACCTGTGCAGTCCATGGACTCGAGTAGAAGGTGGGATCTTCCACCGTGAACTCGTAGTTGATGGTGGTCTCGTCAACGCGGGTGAATCGCTCGGTCACTGTGAAGTCGTCCGAGCCACCGGCGAAATTGGCATTCCCGTTTAGTTGCTTGCGTGGCAGATTCGTCGTCTCCACCACCAACGTGTCGCCCTCCCATCGACCCCAGGAATCACCTAGCCAGGGGCGAATGTGGGCCGGCAGTGGCCTGCGCTCACCGAGCTTGATGATGCGCGCGTCGTGCACCATCTCGGTCATGATCATCACGTGATCCGACGTTTGCACGATGGTGTAGTTGTTGTTGTAGAAGTAGTTGGGAACCATCGGCGGGCCGGCGTTGGAGCCGAACGACAGCAGGCATCGTTCCGCCAGGGGCCGATTCTCGGGGTTGTCGTAGCTACCGAACGCAGCCGTACGCGCGGCGAGCTCACCTCGAGCCTTCTCTCCCGCCGGGGTCAGCGACGGGATCCGGCCGTCCGGGGGGTCTATGACCAGCGAGCTTCGTGGCTCGCCGTCCCAGACCGCCACCCGATCGCCAGGATCGATATAGAAAATGTTGTAGCCGCCCGTCCCCCCAGAGGCGAGATCCAGGAGCGCCGTCCTATCGTCGTAGGATGCCGAGGCTTCGGCCTCGAGATCATCGCCCCATGACACTCCCCCTTCCGGCGGCGCTTCGCGATCGGGGTCACTGTCTGCCAGGTGAACCTGGATGAGCTCCTCTCGGTCGCCTTCGAGCGCCGCAACCTGCTCGGGCGTCAGCGCACGCTCGTATCCGGGTGGGCGCTGGATCACCGTCATCGTCGCGTTGGTCCAGTTGCCCTGCATGTCCGGGTACCCATCCGACGTCCGCGGCAGGACCCAGGCCTCCGTGGCGGCATCCTGCGTCTGCGTCAACGCCGGCGCCGCCAGACCTACCAGCAGCACCGCACTGAAGAGCCATACGAGCGATCTTCGACTGAGAGATCTCATCTCGTCCCCTTACTCGCCGATCGGGTTCTTACGGAGATGGCCGTACAGTAACTCCTCGACGAACTCCACACACTTGAACTGGCCGAGTCGGGCATCTGGGTCGATATTGCGATACAGCGGTAGCCGGATAGTCCACGGGCTCGAGAACGTCTGCGGATCGTCGATTGTCGCCTCATACCAGATGTGGTCGGGGCTGGTCATGTTGTAGCGCTCGGTCACCGTCATGGCGGCGCTGTGGTGGTTTCCCGCCCGATCAAACCACGTTTGATCGATCAAGCCGGTGACCTCCACGACGAACACGTCGCCCTCCCAGTGACCCACGGACTGCCCCATCCACGAGTCGATCTGCGCCGGCCCTGGGTCCTCGAAATAGATGTCGCGGACAGCCCCGGCAAACTCGTAGGCAATGAAGAACTTGCTCTCGCTCTGAAAGATCTGGAAGGGAAAGGGCATGTAGTTGGCGCGCGGCACGCCCGGGAGATAGCACTTGATCTCGGGGTCGCGATCGAGCCAATTGGCCCGATTCTCATCTCGCGTTGCGAGTGCCTCCGGCAGGTAAGGGACCTCGCCACCGACAACCACGCCCTGGCCAGAGGGTACGGAACCGACTGCACCGAGCGCCAATACCTCCTTGGCCGGCACCGGCACCACCGGGCCCGGCTGCATGGCTAGCGCCGGACGGGCCAGATGCGGCTCGATATCCCAGTGCGCGCTGCCTAGCGCCTGCCAGATGCCGTTCAGGTCGGGCTTACCCGAAACAGTTCGGGGAATGGCCACGTCCGTGCTCGGGGCACAGCCGTAGCCAGATGACAGCGCAATAACGGCCACGGCGCCGACCATGGCGCTGCCCAGAATATGTGCTGGCGATTTGAAGCCGCTCGACATCAAGCAATCCCCTTCCGGTTCACGTTTTCGCGTTGAACGATGCTCTTCACTCACCCGGCGCGCCGAATGCCAACAGCACGTTCCCGGGCATCTGTCCGAAGGCACCGTATCCACTGTTGACGAAGACGAGCCCGCCGGCCACTACCGGCCCGGGACCGTCGATGGCACCGCCGTGCCCGGCACCCCGTTCACCGCCTCGAACTCTCTCACGGTGTCGAAGTCCCACAACAAGCTCCCGTCGTTGGCGGCGTGCGCTCGAATGTGCCCGTCAAGGCCTCCAGCGAACACCACACCGGGAATCATCGTCGGCGCAGCGGAGTTTGCCGCGAAACATCCAGGTTTGCCACCGCACGTGTCCATCGGTGCGGGCGCGCTCCACGCCACATCCCCGGACATCAGATCGAGGGCGTAAAGTCCCGGAGAGATCTCGCGGTCCGGGTTCACGTCCACAACCACTGCATCGGGCCGATCAGCGTTGGCAACGTACACAAGGTCGCCGTCGGTTGCCATGCCCCAGTGAATGCCCCCCAGAGCACCTCCCTTCCCGACCCGGGTGGACCACAGCACCTCGCCACCGGCATCTGGATCGAGCGCCCAAACCACGCCGGACTTCTGACCCGCAACCAGGATCTCCTTTCCATCGTTGCGCGTCGTCAGGATCGGCGCCATTCCGAAGTCTAGATCGGGACCGATTGGCGTCGGACAGTTTCCGTGGTTCTCGGCGATCGTGCACGCCATCGTATAGGCGTCGGCCTCCGTGGCCTGGAACGACCACGCCGCATCGCCCGTCTCCATGTCGATCGCCAAGATGGCATCGCTCGATTCGGTGGTTGGATGCGTGTAGTTCTCACCGGTGCCCACATACACCAGCCCACGGGCCGCATCGACCGTCGGGCTCGCCCAAACGGGGGCTCCAGACGGAGCGTAGAGCTGGGTGCCCACGGCGTTCCGTCCAGCCTCCTCCGGATACCCCGGAATCACGCGGTGATACCAGAGCACATCGCCGGTCGTCGCGTCGAGCGCGGCCAGCGCCCCGGATGCGGTGCAGCACTCGTATTCCGGATTCAGCGCGGTTACGACCTCCATTGTCGAGATCGGCACGAAGAGGCGCCCGTCGTGTAGCGCCGGGCTCCCGGTATTGTTGGACTCCGGATGCCAACCGACGCGCGTCTTCCAGAGCAGCGTCCCGGCGGCAAGATCGAGTGCATAAGCGCTGGTGCGGAAGTCGACGAAATAGGCAACGGAACGGTCGCCCAAGTTGCCGACGACAACGGCTCCGCGGATCGCGGCGTCGGCTTCGAATTGCCACCGAACGCAGCCCGTGTCCGCGTCGAGGGCGTAGACGCCGCCCAGCTGATCGCCCACCAGGACAGCCTCGCCTATTACCGTCGGCTTGGTGCGAACCTGGACAACCTCGGGAAGTGCGAACGCCCACCGGAGCTCGAGACTCGGCACGTCGGCCGCATCCAGACGCGCGTGCTCGGCACGCTGGAATCCGGTTCCCTCCGGATCTCCACCAAAGCCCATCCACAACACGTTGCCGAGATCGAGCGGCGCGAAACCACCATCGGCACAAAACGCCGCCTCTGGCAGCGATGCCTTCAAGTACGTTCTGCCGCTGAGAAACTCCGCCAACATGACGCGTTGCTCGCCGGCCAACTCCGCGCCTTCGGCGCGCATCACGCCGTCCTCCAACGCTGCTACGATCGCCCCTGGCGATAGGTTGCTGAGCGAGAAATGGCTCGGTGTGCGACCGCTCTGGGCCGTGCCGTGGCAATCGGCGCACGAGCGGGCGAAGAGCTGCTCCGCGCGCCCTCCCGCCTGCACCGCCGCAGCCGCCCCGGGGTCGGGTATCTGCGCCCCGGCACCTTGTACGGGAACGAGGAGGCAGGCGCCGATGACGGTCCGAGCGCCCACAACGACGCCCTCACGACCCCAT
Organism: Acidobacteriota bacterium; assembly: GCA_036012155.1. Lineage (GTDB taxonomy): Bacteria > Acidobacteriota > UBA890 > UBA890 > WLXD01 > DASCOT01. Next base: position 6,670 of record DASCOT010000132.1, on the reverse strand, counting down.
CCAGCGGAGGTCGAAAGCGTCACTTGGTTGGTTTCCAGAACGGTTCGAAGCTCTGGGTATCGGCGACCTGCGCTTCACCGCCGCAGCGAATGACCCGCTTGCCCAACCGAGGAAAATCCGCGACCTCGATCGCGTGGCGCTCGCCGCCTACCAGGTACAGCAGATCCTCATCGAAGGGGTTCTTTACCAGGTGGCCGACGGAGGGCGTCGAGAAGCCCATGAAATCACCCGGTCCGATCTCGTACTCGGCATCGTCGATCTCAGCGACGCCGCGTCCGCACAGCACGAAGAAGAACTCCCCTCGCTGGTGTGCGTGTGGTAGATGTTCGATTCCTTGCCGGGTGGAATGCGTACCAGGTGAACCCCGATACGCTGCATGCCGGACTGGGCACTGAGCGATAGCCCGTGCATCTCGGAGTTCGGGTTGAGCGGATGACTGAAACGGCCCTCATCCGGCCGCTCGGCGGCGCGGACCAGGAAATTGCTCGACTTGGTCACGGCTTCTCCTCCGGCGAATTCGGACATCAAATCTACCAACCCTTTCCAGGTCGTGGATCAGCCGTCGGTACGGTCATCGTTGCCCCACCAGACGGCTTCTCGCACCTCGCTCGGGCAGTGTTAGCAGGTCTGGCTCCTGGCCCCCTCGGATCCGGCACTCCGGTCTTGGCGCGTATAGAATCGCGCCCGGGCAGCCTCTACACACCCTACCCGTGGAGTTTGAATGAGAGTGACCGGATTGCTCGTCACATTGCTCGTCGTAACCGCCTGCGCCGGTGGCCAGGATACGGCCGACCCGGCGATCCAGCAAACTGCAGCGGCTCAAGACGACCTGATCCAGAGTGCCGAGAGTGCGGGGCCAGCAACAGTTGCGGCCGACTCGACAATCATGGACTGGAGCCTGAACGTGGTTCGTGAGGGTACCAACGGCTGGACCTGCCTGCCAGATCGCCCGGATACGCCTGGCGTCGATCCCTGGTGCGTGAACGATCCGTGGCTCGACTTTCTGCAGGCATACGTTTGCGGAACCGAGCCCACCTACTCCGAGTTCGGAATTGCCTACATGCTCGCCGGTGATTCGCCGGTCAGCAACAGTGACCCCTTCGCTACCGAGCCGACCGGCCCAGAAGACTGGGTGACCGACTTACACTCCCACATGATGTTCCTGCTACCGGATCGCTCCAAGCTCGATGGTTTCTCGACGGATCACCTCAACGGCGGCCCCTGGGTCATGTGGCCCGACACGCCGTATGCACACCTGATGGTGCCGATCGACGCAAGGTAAGCTGCTCCTTCCACTGCCCGCTGTGGACAGCACCAAGCAAAACTCCGCTGCTCGGCCTCCTGCACCTGGAGGCCAGCAGCGATGCGGCCTGGGAACGATGCGCTTCTCGAACCTTCTCGCGCTCGCGGTCGGGACGGTGGCCGGCTTTGCTGTGGCTGAGCTCGGCCTGCGGATTCACTTTTCCTGGGTGGACAAGGACCCAGCTCAGCAGCTTGCCAGAACAGCGACCAGCGAACCCCCGCCCTATTCGGGAGGCTGCTCCGGGGCAGAGCCGCAGGCCACCCTCGGCGAGCTGATCCGGCCAAGTCGATACTCCGACGTCATCTGCGAGCTGAAACCACACCTCGACACCTGCTACCACGGAGTGCGGGTACGAACCAACGGTGAGGGCCTGCGCGCCCCCACGAGCTACCGCCGACCCAAGCCGGCTGGCGTTCATCGGATCCTCCTGCTCGGCGACTCTCAGACCTTCGGACAAGGCGTCGCCTACGAGCACACCTTCGGGCGCCTGCTGGAGCGCGAGATCGCTCGTACCGGTAGCGAGATCGAGGTGATCAACACCGGTGTGGACGGCTACAACACCGCTCAAGAGGCGGCTCACCTGCTCGCCTATGGGATGGCCTACGAGCCCAACTGCATCGTCATCTTGTCCACCGGCAACGACCTGGAGCTGCCGCGCTTCCTGTTGGCCCCGCGGAACGAGCGCGCCGCCGGCGGTTCGTATCTTCTGGAAGCCGTGCGCCAGCTCTGGTCGCGTCGCACTGAAGCCGACCCCCTTATCCCGTCGCACCGCATCGCGAGCCCTCAAGCCGAAGGCCGGGTGCCGCCGACCTATCGCCATATGGTCGGCATACGGAGTTATCGAAGAGCGTTGCGGTTGATCGCCGACACCGCCGGCGAGGTTCCCGTCATCAATTTTGCCGACCCCGAAGAGATCGTCAGACGAGAAACTCGTGGCCTGCAGCGCCAGCTCCGCATCATCCTCCCCGAGTTTCGCACTCCGTGGCGCCCGGAAGTCTGGCTGAGCGACGAGAACAGGCACTTCAACCCGCAGGGACACGCAGAGCTCGCCGACCGAATGCTCGAGAGCATGCGTCGACAGGACGTCTGCCTACCGTAGCCTCATCGCCCTGTCGGCGCCGGTTCACGCCGACCGCGGCCGCCACACAGCTGTGGTGAGTCAATTCGGGGCTAGCGCGGCACCAACCCTACCGTTCGGAGTTGTCAGGACCTTGTCGGTACCGTGGTGGGCGATCTGCCCGGAAACTCGGCGTGCACGCCCCCTGGCCCAAGGACGGCCGCTCTCGATGAACAGCCCGCAATCGACCCGGTTCGGTTGCAAATAAATCGCACTTCCGATTCAGTGCCCCCGTGCCACCGGCTCCCCTTGGCTCGCTGGTGGCTGTCGAAGTCCGGTTTTCGCGCTGGTCGCGGAAACACTGGTAGAAGGAGGAACTGCATGTCCGAACGTATTCTCCTCGCCCTGATCGTGGCCGTCGCGATCCTGGGAACAATCCCGGCCGTTGCCGACGCGGTCCCGTACGCGGGACTCGCCTTGGTCGTTCTCGGCTTGGTGGCAGGGTTGATGGACGAGAATTCTGATGTCAGCCAACGCACGGCGATCTACGTCGTCGCTGCGGTACTGCCCGGAATGTCCGACAGCCTGGACGCCATCGCAGTCGTCGGTCCTGTGGTCAATTCAGTGCTCGACGGCGTTGCCACCGGCCTGCAAGGCATGGCTTTAGGGCTCATATTGATGCAGCTCAAAGCCAGGCTCATGCCTGCCGCCTGATCGCACAGCTCTGCCTAGCCTCTTGCGAGGGGCTAGGCGGAGCTGCGTCGGCGCCTCCCAATCCGAATCGCGCCACGCTCGGTTGGGAGAAGCTCCCCAAAGGCAGACTTCTACCTGGATCTCGAGGGCTTTCTCTGCGTGACGGAGGGCGGGTCGCCCGGGCGATTCCGGGTGAGAGCCTGGGCCTGCGCCATCAGGTCCCGAAGCTCGACCGGCGCGAACAGGTGGTGATGCGGCCGCGTAAGGCCGGAGTCTGGGTGGAAGGCCCGGACCATTCCAACCGCGGTGGCGCGTAGTCACTCCTTCCTTTGTTCTCCTTCCCTCTTCTGTTCTCCCTCTTTCTCTTCCTTCTCTTCCTTCTCTTCCCGCTCTTCCTCTGCCTTCGTCGAGTCCAGGTGCTGTTGCTGGTCGCCATAGTAGTCATCGATGGCATGCTCGGATGACAAGGGGCTCAGGTAGTGCTTCCCGGTCAGCCCTTTCCTGTTCATCGCGAGCCCCGTCAGGCACGCCTTGACGATATGCACGCTGTTGAGCGTCGTCGTGTAGGTCGGGTCCAATCCGGGATGCAACTCGACCAGGTCGAACCCCACCACATTGGACTCCGCACACAGGCGGCGCACGATGGTAATCGCTTCGCGCATGGTGAGCCCGCCGGGAACCGGTGTGCCGGTAGCCACAGTGAACGCGGGATCGAGAACATCGATGTCAAAGGAGATGTGCAGCTTGCGCCCTTCTTCGCTGGCCTCGGCGACAACCCGGTCAAGCACCGCATCCCAGCCTCGCCGCTCGATCTCGGCCATGGTGTGATAACGCATGCCCTGTTCCCGCATCCAATTGAAACCCGACTTATCGGGCCCGGCCGAGCGCAACCCGACCTGGATGTAGTCCGCGGCCCGCACATGGCCTTCATTGATCAGGCGGTACACGGGGGTTCCGTGACTGATCAGGTGTGTCTCGCCCCACCACGCATCGTAGTGCGAGTCGAAGTGAATAACCGACATCTTTTCCTTGCCATAAACGTCTGCCAGGGCCGCGACATTGGGGTATTCCAATGAATGGTCGCCGCCGACAATCATGGGTACGGCTCCTGTGTCGGCGATCTCGCGCACGATCTCGCGTACGTGGCGCATGGACCGTTCGGTGCTGTTGTTGTCTACCGCAACGTCGCCATAGTCCACGACGGTCAACACCTGAGCTGCATTGACTTGCACATACTGATCCTGTGAGCCCATGTACCGACCGAGCAGGCGAAGTTCAACGGTGGCCCGCTCACCCGAGTCGCGCCATCCCCCGCCCATGTTCAGCGGCGCGCCCAGGATGGCGACGTCGACCTCACCGGCGATCAGATCCTCCTTCGACAGCGCCAGGGGGAAGCCGCCGAATGTTGGCGGGCCGCCCCGGCCGCGATAACGACCGAGCGCCACCGGTCCCGCCTCCCGCTCTGGGTCCATGGAGCGGGGACGCTGTAATCGCCATGCGTTAAATTCGGGCGATTCGGTATTGAAGGGAATATTGGGCAGGTCTCGTCCCTCGGTGTAGCGGCTTTGTGCCACTACCTGTTGTATGGCCTCGACCCACGCCTTCACTTCCTCTGGTGTTCGTTCCTCGAGCGCTTCGACCGTCTTCTCGGTTGGCCCGGCAAAGGCGCGCGCGTCGGAGCTCTTCAGAAACTCGATTTGCTCCGGCGTCAGCAACTCGAGCTTTGGCGCCACGCTGTCGGGAAGCTCGATAGGCGGCCTTTCCTCCTCCCGGGGGTCGACAGTGTCGAACGGATACGGCTGCTCCCCGACCACATGTTCCTGGGTGGCAGGCCTTTGATCCTGGGCCCAGACGAGCGGGGCTGCCGTCGCCACAAGCAACAGCAGTGCGCTGCGAGCTTCAGTCGAAACGAATGCCATGGCGATGCTCCGATGGGTGCGGGCCGGGCGCCTGCTACTGCTGGCCATGATCGAGCGCCAAGGGATGAACGTAGTCCGGGTCGAGGCCGGCCTTGCGCACCGCGATGCCAACCAGGCAGGCATTCAGCGCGGCATTCGCATGCATGACCGAGAGTCGAGAGGAATCCAGCATCGGGGCCATGTCCGTAATCTCGAAACCGACGATCTCTTTCGCCGCGCACACATGGCGGACTGCCTGGGTCACTTCCTCGAGACGCAAGCCATGGTGCGTCGCACGCCCTGCCGCAACCATCTCGGCCGGGTCAACGACGCTGACGTCGATCGAGACGAAATAGGCGTCGGGGCCGCTGTCCACTTCCTGCAGTACCCGTTGCATCACCGTCTCGGATCCTCGTTGCTGGAATTCAGCCATCGTGTGGTAGCGCACACCCTTGTCGCGCAGCCACTGCAGGGAGTCAGCATCTACCGCGGGCCCGCGTAAGCCCACCTGGACGGCTTCGCGGCCTTCCACGATGCCCTCGTCGAGCAGCCGGAACAGTGCCTGACGGTCAGAGATCGTATGGTCATCGTTGCGCTCGGCATCCGGGTGGGCGCTGAAGTGCAGCAATCCAAAGCTCCCATTGCCGTGTACCCGGGCGACGCCGCTGACGCCAGCGTAGAGCAAGGACGAATCGCCGCCGACCAGCATCGGGATGGTGCCGGTGCCAGCGGTTTCGGCAACCATGGCGGTAACGTGGCTGACAGTTCTCTCCGAGCTCCTCCGATCGACAGCGAAATCACCGTAGTCGACCACGGACAGCGTCTCGAACGGCTTCACCAGGGATTGTACGTCCGGGGTGGCAAGGGTGTTCAAGGCACGCATCTCGCCAGGGCCGTTCTTGGCGTCGCGCCGGCCGCTGCTCATGTTGCTTGGCACGCCGACGATCGCCACGTCCACGTTACCTGCCACGAGGTCTTCCGGCCAGATGGCCACCTCGGCACCACCGAACGTTGGCACGCCGCTTTTCGGAGTCACGTAACGGTGCACGGCGAACGGACCCGGCTCGCGTTTGAAATCGCGCAACAGCGCCGGCGTAGGCATCGGCATGCCAAAACTCTTGGTAGTGAGGTTCAGCGGTGCCGCGCCCATGTCCCGCTCCGGGTCATAGCCCATTGTCTCGGCGACAGACATCACGTCGTCCACCAGGGATCGCAAGCTGTCTGCGTCACGCGTGGCGAGTTCGTGCTCGAGCTGACGCTCCGGTAGGTATTTGAGAATCTCGCCTGTTGTAATGAACTCGATCTGCTCATCGTTCAGCACGCTCGCCTGCTCCTGCAGCTCGACCGGTATGGACCATTGCCCGAACGCGCTTTCAACCGAGACCAGCAGCATTGTCGAACAAATCGTGAGCAGAACACGCAGCGTCACAAAACGTCGAGAGGTCATATCGTCCACCCCTGAATCCGATTCATAGGTCTCGAGTCCCCTTGTTCTCTTTGTTGGGCGTCAGCTCCAGAACACCATGGTGCGTTCCACGGTCCAGACCATCGTGATGCCACCGACGGTATAAGCCAGCGGCTGCTCAATTCTTCGTAACCAGTCGAGCGGCTCGAGCTCCGTCTCGTGTCTCGAGTTGGCCGTGTCGACTACGCTCAGGGCTCCTATAAGCGATGTCACGATCCAGGCAGTAGCGATGATGACGCCGACGAAGAGAATCT